>JBLFZD010000140.1:0-8412 GCA_047610085.1 Ilumatobacter sp.
TCCTCGGTGCCCCTTTCGGCGCAGTACTCAGCAACCAGTGCGAGTGCGGCCTCGGGGTCATCGCCAGCTTGGACCACATCCGGGTTGTTGAACTGCTGTTCCGGAGTAAATGCCGAATCGGCAGCACGAGCCACACCCAGACCAATGAGGTTGCGGTAGTTCTCAATCGGCGCCGCCAAAGCGAGGGCCTCACGAGCACGGATGTCGTCGAACGGTGCGACCGTCGAGTTGATCATGGCGAAAGACTCTTCGCCCGACTCATCGAGAATGCTCTGAATCGCGTCATCGTCGAGCAAGTCGCCGACCGAACCGGGATCCGAAGTTTGCAGGCCGTTGGCTTCACCCTCGAAGAGGAGATCGTTACGGCTTGCAGGATCGGTGACCGGGATGAACTCAACGGCGTCGAGGTATACGTCACCGTTCCACCAGTTGTCGTTGCGGACGAAGGTGGTGATCGAGTCTTCCGACCGTTCACCAAATGCAAACGGCCCGGTTCCGACCGGCGCCTGATTCAACGTGGGGTCTTCGATTGCAGCGTCAATCCATGTGGGCGAGGCGATCATGCCGAGCTGGCCGGAGATCGAACCCGGGAAGTAGCGATTCGGATCGGCGAGATTATAAACGACGGTCAGGCTGTCGACGATCTCAGTAGCGCCCTCTTCGGGGAAGAAGGGCTTCACCGCAAGGCCAACCAACGGGTCCGCACGCTGAGTTTCGAAGTTCTTGACCACGGCTTCGGCGTTGAGCGGTGTGCCGTCGTGGAACATGACCCCCTCACGAAGTGTGAGTGTCCACGATGTGAAATCGTCGTTCGGCTCAAGCGACTCAGCGAGGTAGGGAACAAAGGTGCCGTCGACGGTGGCAGCGACGAGCGTGTCGAACACCACGTTGCCCATCATCAGACCAGGTGACGACAACGCCGACGATGTCGGGTTGATGCCATCAACATCTGCCTCGAGGGCGTAACGCAGCGTGCCGCCCATGACGGGGCTGCCGCCAGGAATCGAGCCCTCTACGCTCGGGGCCTCCTGGCCCTCTTCGTTTACTTCCGGCGCTTCGCCGTCTCCGTCACCAGCGACCGGCTCGGCTTCTTCAGCGTCGGCTTCTTCAGCGTCGGCTTCTTCAGCGTCGGCTTCTTCAGCGTCGGCTTCTTCAGCGTCACCTGTGTCGGCCTCAGTCGTGTCGGTGTCGGCCGTTTCCGTGCCGTCGTCATTGCCGCCACAGGCCGCTGCGATGAGTGTGAAACTCATCAGTGCAGCAACGCCCGCTTTGGTCCCTCGTTGCGAAGATCGCATTCGTTTCCCCCTGGAAAAGTGTGAGTGATTCTGCGTGACTGGCGTCACGCATCACGCACCATAGCCCCATCGGCGGAAACGTTCGAATCCAGTGAGGTGACAATTCGGCGAATCTTCACCGGACTGCCACCTACCAACTCAGAGGCTGGTTCGCTCGATCTCGATGTCTTCGTAGGTCTCGATGATGTCGCCCGGCTTGAGATCTTGGAAGTCGTCGAGGCCGACACCACATTCGAAGCCCTCGCGGACTTCCTTGGCATCGTCCTTGAAGCGTCGCAGCGACGCCACAGCGCCCTTCCAGATGATCGTTCCGTTGCGCAAGAAGCGCACCTTGGAGCCGCGGGTGATGACGCCCGACGTGACCATGGAACCCGCAATCGCACCCTGCTTGGGTACTCGGAAGATCTCACGGACCTGGGCTTCGCCGGTGACCCGCTCTTCGTACTCGGGGTCCAGCATGCCGACCATCGACAACTCGATGTCCTCAAGCAGCTTGTAGATGATCTCGTAGGTGCGGATTTCAACTTCTTGGTGGTCAGCTGCCTTGCGGGCTTTGCCGTCCGGACGGACGTTGAATCCGATGATCGTGGCATTGGTCGCCTCGGCCAGCGTGATGTCGTTCTCGGTGATACCACCAACAGCGCGGTGCACGAACGTGAGGTCGACTTCGTCGCCTTCAAGCTGACGCAGCGAGCCGGTCACGGCTTCGAGCGAGCCCTGCACGTCGGCCTTTACAAGCAGGTTCAGCGACGCCTTTTCGCCCGATTGAATCTGGGCAAAGATGTCTTCGAGCTTGGTACCGGTCTTCACACGAGAGTCTTCTCGGAGGTGCTTCGCCTTGAGACGCAGCGCGCGAGCTTCACCAACAGCCTGAGCGACCTTATTGTTGGGGGCGACACGGAACTCGTCGCCCGCTTCGGGTACGCCGGAGAGGCCAAGCACGACGACCGGGGTCGACGGGCCTGCCGTCTTGATCTGTTCACCCTTGTCGTTGATCATGGCGCGGACCTTGCCCCACACACCGCCGGCGACAATTGGATCGCCAACGTTGAGGGTGCCCTTGTCGACCAGGACGGTGGCAACGGGGCCACGACCCTTATCGAGCTGAGCCTCGATCACGATGCCCTTGGCACGCCCCTCTGGGTTTGCCTGGAGATCTTCGATCTCAGCGACAAGTTGGAGCTGCTCGATCATCTCGTCGACGCCGTCTCCCTTGAGGGCAGACATCTCAACGACGACCGTGTCGCCACCCCACGACTCGGGAACGAGCTGGTATTCGGCGAGCTGCGCAAGAACTCGCTGGGGATCAGCGTTTGCCTTATCGATCTTGTTGACCGCCACGACAATCGGCACGTCGGCCGCCTGCGCGTGGTTGATCGCCTCAATCGTCTGCGGCATGAGGCCGTCGTCGGCCGCCACCATCAAAACGACAATGTCGGTGGCCTCTGCACCGCGGGCACGCATCTGCGTAAACGCAGCGTGACCCGGAGTATCGAGGAAGGTAACCGAACCGTTCTCGTTCTGAACGGTATAGGCACCGATGTGCTGCGTGATCCCACCGGCTTCGCCGTCGACAACATTTGCACCACGGATGCGGTCCAGCAGCGTGGTCTTGCCATGGTCGACGTGACCCATGACGGTGATCACCGGAGCACGCGGCTGCAGGTTCTCCTCATCGTCGGAATCATCAAACAACTTCTGCAGTTCGACTTCCTCTTGCTGACCGGGCTCGACGAGGAGGATCTCCGCACCGACTTCCAGTGCAAAGAGTTCCATCTGCTCATCGGCAAGCGTCATCGTTGCTGTGACCATCTCACCATTGGTGAGAAGGAAACGGACGACGTCAGCGGCCGTTCGGTTCAGCTTGGGACCGAACTCCTGGCTCGAGACTCCCCGCTCGACGATGATCTCGCCATCCGGTACGGGAACGTCTGACGATGTGTACATCGTCGCTTGAGGCTGGAGATCTTCCTGATCGCGACGACGACGTCGACGGCCGGTGCGACGCGGGGGCCTGCGACCGCCGCCTGGGCGACCTGCACCACCGGGACGAGCACCGCCGCCACCGGGACCAGCTCCGCCACCGGGACGAGCTGCACCGCCACCGGGACCACCACGGTAACCGCCGCCGCCACCGGGACGAGCTCCTGCGGGTGCCGGGCGAGACGAGCCGGGAGGTGGCGGAATGGGCTTACCCGAAGGGGACAACGGCTTGGCACCACCGGGAGGCGGGGGCACGGCTTTGCCTGACGGGCTGACCGGACCACGACCGCCAGGCGCTGCTGCCGGGTCGGTGGGAATCGGGTCTGATGGAATCGGCGCATGGGCTTCGGGCGGTGGGGTGCCATCAGCACTGGGACGGGCGCTCGAAATGACGCGACGCGGCTCGGGAGCGGGCGGCGGCGGCGCCGGAGCGGGTGCAACTGGCGTTACCGCACTGGCGACCTTGGGGATTGCGCGGCCTTCGGCTGCGGCAACCACTGCGTCTGCAGTGGTCGGTTGACGCACGGCTGGTTTAGTTGGCGCCGTGCCGATCGGTGCCTTGCCCGGAGGGGTCGGCGGCATCGGCGCAGGCTTCGCTGCGGGCGGAGGCTTTACTGCGGGTGAGGGTGCAGCCTTCGGTGGCGGTGCAGGCGCAGGCGCCGGCTTGTCAGCAACGGGAGCCGGCGCAACCGGAACCGCAGCAACCGGAGCCGCAGCAACCGGAGCCGCAGCAACGGGAGCCGGCGCAACCGGAGCCGCAGCAACGGGAGCCGGCGCAACCGGAACCGCAGCGACAGCGGACTCGGGAACCGGAGCTGCTTCAACGGGAACAACCTCAGCCGGTGCGGCCTCGGGAGGCGCTTCGTCGGCAGACTGCGCAGCGTCGTCGGCCGATTCCGCCGCTGCCTTCTGGGCAGCAGCCTTCTTCTTGGCCGCGACCTTCTTCACCGGCTTGGCGTCTTCAGGCTGCTCGTCGCGAGTCAGGCCCTCACGACCGGCGCGGCGGCGCAGCATGTCGGCGTACGCCTCTTGGAGGGACGACGATGGCGCTTTCGCGGCGACACCCGCCACTCCGGCGAGGTCGAGAACTTCTTTATTTGTCATCCCGAGCTCCTTGGCGAGCTCATGGACACGGATCTTCTTCGCAGGCACGTTTCGATTCAACCTTTTCCTGTCGTCATTCCCTCACCGCTGACCGGATCAGTCGGTGCGTTGTTTGTCATGTCGAAGCACTCCACGGATGGCTTCGACGTCGTCGTGATCGAGACCGATCTTCCACGCTCGAGCAAACTGCTTGCGAACAATGGCTGCTTCAAGACATTGCGTCTTGACCATCGCCTCGCCGTCGTCTGCTCGACAGAGCCACGCTCCCCGCCCGTTACTCGGACCATCGGCCGCGAATATCGCGCCTGGGGTCGCTGAACTGCTGTCGCCGGCCGACCGAGTAACCCGAACAAGTTCGGGTTGCGATCGACGATTGCGACAGCCGATGCAGCTGCGAGCGGGTGCGTGATGTTCAATCGCTCGAACCAGCCTTCGTGTAACCGGCAGACTCGGCAGATACAGCTGTGTCGAACCAAAGTTCGGCAACTGCTGAATCGAACCACTGACCGTCAGGCTCGTGATACTTCATCGAGTCGGCGTTGCCCTTAATCGGGTGCCCCTCGGGCGCATCACCTGCGTCATCGAGCGGGGCGTGGGCCCCGGCCGGCAGGTCAGCGACGGTTTCGTCGGAGCCCGCTTCGGCATCCTTTATCTCCTCGGAGCCATCGGACTCTCCGGCTGCGGTTGCAACATCTTCGGCGTCTCGATTGGCTTGCCGCTGAGCAGCCGCTTCGGCTGCCTGCTGGTCTTGCCACGCCGACTCAGAAATGACGCTGCCATCGCTGGCATGCCATTCCATCTCACCGGTCTCTTTGTTCGCGACCCACTGGCCATCGGCATAGTCGACGTTCTCTTCGTCGCGTCCGCCTGAAGGGATTCCCTCGGCGAGTTGCGTCTCAGAGCGAATGTCGACGCGCACACCGGTGAGGCGGGCAGCGAGACGAGCGTTCTGGCCTTCACGGCCGATCGCCAAGCTGAGCTGATGATCGGGAACGATCACATCGGCCTGGGTGCCATCTTCGGAGATGATCACTTGAGTGACCTTGGCTGGCGACAGCGCCTTGGCGACAAAATCGGGGAGATCTTCAGAGAACGGAACAATGTCGATTTTCTCGCCGCGCATCTCGTTGACCACCATGCGAACACGGCCGCCACGTGCGCCCACGCAAGCACCAACCGGATCGACGTTGTGGTCGTTCGACCAGACGGCGATCTTGGTGCGGTGTCCGGGTTCACGAGCGCAGGCCTTGATCTCAACGATGCCTTCAGAGATCTCAGGTACTTCGAGTTCGAAAAGACGCTTAATCAAGCCAGGATGTGTGCGGGACACGACGATTTGGGGACCCTTTGGCGTGCGACGCACTTCGACGATGTAGGCCTTCTGACGCTCGCCCTGGGCGGGGCGCTCAAACGGCACCTGCTCAGCCTGGGGAAGCAACGCTTCAGCGCGACCGAGGTCGAGCAGTGTGTAGCGCGCATCGGTCCGCTGGATGATGCCAGTGACGATGTCGCCTTCGCGGTTTGCGTACTCCTCGAACTTGCGGTCCGATTCGACTTCGCGGATGCGTTGGCTCATCACTTGACGGAAGGTCTGCGCCGCGATGCGACCCATCTCTTCCTTCTTCGGCGTGTCGTCACGCTCGTTGGTCCAGTTGCCGTCTTCATCAACGTCGTACGCAATGAACGAGAAGTCCATCGTGTCCGGGTTGACCTCGACGACGACCTCATCGGCCGCGTCAGGACGACGCTTGTATGCCGATGCCAGTGCATCCACGAGAACGTGGAGCAATGCGTCTTCCGACAGCCCCTTCTCCTGGGCCAGCATCGTGATGGCTTCGCTCATGTCGAGGTTCGTCACGACTGTTGGTTCTCCTTCTTGGGCGAGGTGTTCGCATTTTTCTTCGACGGCGAGTTCTTGGTCTTGGTGTTTCCGGGGCCTTTGCCGGGCTTCGGCTTGGGGCCCCACTCAAAGACGGTCCGCGCTTTGTCGACGTCAGCGACGTTAATGGTGCGTTCGGTACCGGACTCGGTCAGCAAGGTTGCGGTGGTCTCGTCAGCGGCGACGAGCTTTCCATCTATCCGGCGCTCTTCGCCCTCGATGACGGCATGGCCAGCAAGACGCACGGTCACGTCCTTGCCGACTTCACGTTGAAAGTGCAGTGGTGTTCGTAGATGACGTTCGAGCCCAGGACTGGTGACCTCGAGTGTGTACGCACTGGTGATCACGTCTTCGTGGTCGAGTTCGCGGCTAATGAGGCGCGTCGCAAGCGACAAGTTGTCGAGGCTGATGCCCCCCTCCGACCCAGGCGGCGTATCGATCGTTATTCGCAGCACCTTGTTACGACGCTCCACGTCGTACAGGTCGAGATCGAGATCGGCGGCGATTGGTGCGACGAGTTCACGCACTCTGTCGAGTTCTGTTGCCATGTCAATCTGCCTCCTTCCTGATCCGTACTGCTGCCCATTCAACAAACAAGGCGTGAGGCCGACGCCCCACGCCTTGGTCAAACGAACCAATTTGCGGGAACGAATGCTAGCAGCTGGCGGCTGCCTTTCGGCCGTGCAGCAGATCCAGGTGACGTCGTTTTTCGCCCGGCCCGATGACAAGAGCTTTCTCAGTTCCTTGCCGAACAACCCAATGGGAAGTGTCTTGAGTGTGTGTCGATCCACGGCACAGAAGGTGACGGAGCGATGCCGGTTGCGGCGTCCTCAGATCTGTTCAGGTCTGCGGCCGTTCGATTTCTCCAACAGGCGACGTTCGGCGGATCTCCATCGAGGTTCAGGATCATCGGCGCCACCCCATGCGTCCCGCTCCTCTCCGTCCTCGCGATTTTGAACAGCTTGTGATGCACCGTCAGCGGTAGGTTCTCGGCGTGCTTCGAATGTCGAACCTCTTCCTGAAGACTCTCCGCGAGGCTCCGGCTGATGCCGAGGTCGCGAGCCACCGGCTCCTCGTTCGTGCTGGCTACATCCGCCGTGCCGCTCCCGGCGGCTTCTCATGGCTCCCGCTCGGGTGGGAAGTATTCCGCAAGGTCGAGAACATGGTCCGTGAAGAAATGAATGCGGCTGGCACGCAAGAAGTTCACTTCCCGGCGCTGCTCCCCCGCGAGCCGTACGAGAAGACCAACCGGTGGACCGAGTACGGAGACAACCTTTTCCGCCTCGTTGACCGCAAGGGTGCTGACTTCCTTCTCGCTCCCACACATGAAGAAATGTTTACGCTAATGGTCAAAGACATCGCCGCGTCGTACAAGGACCTGCCGGTGAGCCTGTACCAGATCCAAACAAAGTACCGCGATGAAGCTCGCCCCCGCGCCGGCCTGTTGCGTACCCGCGAATTCGTCATGAAGGACTCGTATTCGTTCGACCTCAACGCTGAGGGCCTTGACGCGTCGTACACCATGCATCGTGACGCCTACATCAAGCTGTTCGAGCGCATGGAACTCCCCTACGTGATCGTGTCTGCCATGTCAGGTGCAATGGGCGGCTCCAAGTCAGAAGAATTCCTCGCCCCCATGGCCGTCGGTGAAGACACCTACATTCGTTGTACCTCGTGCGACTTCGCGGCAAACGTTGAGGCCGTCACCACACCCGTCCCAGCCGACATCGACCTCAATGGCCTGAACGCCGCGATCGTGCAGGACACACCCAAGACTCCGACGATCGAGAAGCTCGTCGACTTCATCAACAACGACGCTTCCATGCGTCATCCGGACCGCGACTGGAATGCTGGAGACACACTGAAGAACCTCGTTGTCAACCTGAAGCATCCCGACGGCACCATCGAACCATTGGCCATCGGGATCCCGGGCGACCGCGAGGTCGATATGAAGCGGCTCGAAGCAGTGGTGTCACCGGCTGAGGCCGAACCCTTTAGCGAAGCCGACTTTAAGCAGTACCCCTCGCTGAAGAAGGGCTACATCGGTCCAGGCGCACTCGGCACGAACAATGCCTCCGGTATCCGATACCTCGTCGACCCGCGCATCGTCACGGGCACCGCCTGGGTGACGGGCGCCGATGAGTACAACAA
>JBLFZD010000141.1:0-8372 GCA_047610085.1 Ilumatobacter sp.
TGTTACGCATGATCAGCGGAGGCTCAGCCGGATTGAGCACGATGATTGCCTTGCCGAGTTGGGCTCCGCCCACTTCCTCGATGGCACGCGACGTGGTCTCTGTGAACTCGTCGATATTCGCTCGGGTTCCCGGACCTGCCGACTCCGACGCGATCGAGGAGACGATTTCACCGTAAACGACGGGCGCGACTCGGTTGATGGCGGCAACGATGGGGACCGTCGCCTGACCGCCGCAGGTCACCATGTTGATGTTGGGGGCATCGAGGTGTTCATGCAGGTTCACCGCGGGGACGACATACGGGCCGATCGCGGCAGGGGTGAGATCGAGCATTCGCTTTCCGGCCGCTTGAAGTACCTCGTTGTGTCGATGATGGGCGCCAGCCGAGGTGGCATCGAACACGAGATCGACCTCGCTAAACGAACCGAGTTCGACGAATCCGTCGATGCCATCGGCTGTGGTGTCCAGGCCTAACCGTTTCGCCCGCGCGAGACCGTCAGACGATGGATCGATTCCGATCATCGCGACCATCTCGATGATCTCCGACGTTCGGATCGCCTTGATCAACAAGTCGGTACCGATGTTGCCGGACCCGATAACTGCCGCCTTGAGCTTTGCCATTGTTACTCGTTCCTCTGAGAAAGCCTTGCCTGGGTCCAGGCGTGCTGTGGGTCGAACAGCCGGCGAACTGACTGCTGCATCTTGAGCTGGATCGGGTCGAGTTCGTCCTTGACCATGTCGCTGCCGAATTGGATGCAGTCGGCGGGAAGCCGCACCGAAAGTTCTTCGATCAACCCCATCGCTTGCCCCATCTTCTTGTCATGATGTGCTCTCGCGGCCTGGGAACGGCACGAACTGCGACCCACCGTAGGTCTGCTCGGTCGGGACGATCTCAAGTTGGCTGATGTTTACTCGCCACGGCGCATCAACCACGTGAACGATTGATGCAGCGACGTCGGCCGGAGTGACTTCTTCGATGCCGGTATCGGTCGTTCGAGCCAGCTCCTCGTCATCGTCGATCGCCACGTTGTAGAACTCGGTCGTCACCCGCCCAGGGTTAATCTCGGTCACGCGAATGCCAGTACCTTTGAGCTCCTGGCGGAGATCTCGGGACAGCTTGTGCATCGCCCCCTTCGTTGCCCCATAGAGCGCTGCCGGCGCCGGGTACAGCGCGAGGACCGAGCTCATGTTGACGATGTGGCCCTTGCCCCGCTCGATCATGCCGGGCAGCACGCTGGTGATCATGTGGATTGCGGAGGTGACGTTGGTGTCGATCGTCTTCTCGATGTCGTCCAGGCTGGCCTGCCAAATCGATCCCAGGGCGCGTCCCAATCCGGCGTTGTTGATCAGAATGTCAACAGGAATGGTCTCACCAAGCCGGGCGACAGCAGCCCGGTCGCGCACGTCGAGTTCGACGGGGATACACCCCGTTCGCGCGGCGAGTTGCTCGAGGCGGTCCAGGCGGCGGGCCGCGGCGTACACCACGACACCCCGCTCGCGAAGAGCAACGACGGTGGCCTCGCCAATGCCGCTTGAGGCCCCCGTGACGAGTGCGATGTCCTTAAATGACAATGGCATGTGGACTCCTTGCTGTGTGAGGGTTGCTGGCGGATGGTCGGTTGAGGGAAACAATCGAGATGTCAGGGGAAGAGGCCGCGAAGCGCTGCAGCATCGAGGTCGCCCAGCCCCGCCGACACACCGGCCTCGTACATCGGGATCGCTGCGTCGAGTAACGGTGTCGAAGCGCTCGCCGAACACGCGAAGTCGGCAATGATCCGGGCGTCTTTCAAGATGATGGCGAGCCGGGCCGATGGCGGATCGAAAACCTCCATAGCCATCATCGGACCTCGGATGTCAAAGATGCGCGACGAGCCGACCCCCGCTCCGATGACCTCCTGGACGACGGACGGGTCGAGGCCTGCTGCTGCGCCAAGCGCATGCGCTTCGGCAGCAGCGAGCGTGTGCACGGCGACGAGCAGGTTGGCCACGAACTTCATCCGTGAGCCGTTGCCAAAATCGCCGAGATCGTACGACTGTTTTCCGATGAGGTCGAATACAGGGCTGACCCGCTGGAACGCGGCGCTCGGCCCGCTGCAATACACGACGAGGGTGCCATCGGCAGCCTGCAGCCCAGTTCCGCTGACCGGAGCGTCGAGCATCTCGACGCCAACCCCGGCCAAGATCTTTTGGGCCGCGCTTTTCGCGTCCAGGGGCAACGTCCCCATCT
The DNA here is from genome assembly GCA_047610085.1 of Ilumatobacter sp. Taxonomy (GTDB): domain Bacteria; phylum Actinomycetota; class Acidimicrobiia; order Acidimicrobiales; family Ilumatobacteraceae; genus Ilumatobacter_A. Next base: position 2,226 of record JBLFZD010000141.1, read on the forward strand.
CGACGACAACCGACCCAGACCGTGCGGCCGACGCGATCTCGCGAACAACTAAATCGAGGGCCTCGACGGACGCCAAGGAGAGCAAGATCACGTCGCTCGACTCGGCGACCTCCGCGACCGAGCCGCATGGCACACCGACGAACGAGCCGCGCTTGGTGGCGTCGATGTCATACCCGCGCAGGGTGTAACCCCCATCGGCGATGTGCCGCGACATCGCCGAGCCCATCACTCCGAGGCCGATCACACTGATCACGTCGACCATGTCAGCCTCTCAGAATCGAGACACGCCCAGCGGCGCCGTCGAGCATGCCGAGACACGGGCCGGCACGAACGATCTCCGCGATCGGACAGTTGATGACCGCGGGAACGGTGAGCGAACGGGCGACTTCGAACAGGTGAGCTGTGGGTGCTCCCCCGATCGTAATGAGACCGGCAGCGTCCCAGAGCAGTGGTGAGTAGTTCTGCAACGGGTACTGGGTGACGAGGATGTCTCGCGGCCGGACGTCCTCGGTCCGTTTCGAACTGTCGAGCCACACCATCCTGCCGGCCCCGACTCCACCGACGCTCGGTTCGCCTTCGTACACCTCGCCCTGGAGCGCGAGAACCCCTGCCAGAACCGGTTCCCACCGGCCCATGCCACGACGGCCCGAGGTGGTGTCGGTCCCTTCGAGGAACTCGACGATGCCCAGGAGCCGGGCCGCGACGCCGGCGTCGACCGGATCGAGCCCGCGCAATACGTCGATCGACTCGTTCGGCCGGTCGCTGCGCATGCGACGCAACACGTGTTCCGCCTGTGCGAGCGCCCGCTCAAACGGCTCGTTCCACGCAGCACTCGTCAACTCTGCGCAAAGTTCACGCGCCTGAGCCAACGCTGCTACTCGGTCGGAGCCCTCATAGGCCACTGGTTCGAGGTCGAGGGGCGCTGCCGCCCGCCAACCGAGGACCAGCTCGTCGCCCAACGTGCTCGAGTGCTGTTGCGTGAGCCGGACGAATTGAAGCGCGAACGGATGGGCCAGCGCTGCGGGAACCACCATCGGCTCTTCGACTTCATGGACCGCCGAGTCCTGCACCTGCAACAGCAACAGTTCCCCGTCGACGACGGCCCATTCAATCAGGTTGTGGCCGAGTACTTCCTTGACTCGCTGCGCAAGCTCTGCAACTGCCAGCACAGTCGCTTCGCCCATCATCTCGATCGCGTCAGCACCCCGCAACACACCGTCTTCAAGCACGGCTCGCGAGCCCGCGACCCAGCCTGCCATCAGGTCGCGCGGCGATCCCTTGACTGCATTGACCGTGACCGCGCCCGCAAAGTCGATAATTGCAGCGCCGCCAAAGTCAGGACGAACCTCCGGCTGCACCAACACACCCATCGGGGCACTGCCTGGTTCGAGCTCGGCCTCCTCGAATCGCTCGAGGACCTCGATCGCGAACGTCGTCGCCCAGACGCTCTTGGTCGCTTTGAGGACCTCGTCGCGCTCGATCTCGGGAACGGACGTGAACGCGCCCGACCACTCACCCGCGCCTTCGAGCACGCTCGACGACCGAACGATCAGTGGCGCCTTCAGCTTGCTTGCAAACGCCTCGACCGCGGCCACCAGTTCGTCTGGCATCGCATAGCCGATGATCGCCATTCGAGCGCCACCGGTGCCGCGTGACTCCAGCACCTCGAGGCCACGAGCGAGCGCAGGTTCGGAGCAGGCAGCTGGAATCACGAAGCCGTCGAGCACCGGAAAACCGGCGGCCAGCGCTCGCGCAAGTCCAGCACCCTTCGCCCCGCTGATGGCCACGTCGGCCGCGGTCGGATCGTCCAGGCCCCGAACCCGCAAGGGGTCTTCGAGCATCATCCGGTGCAGATGATCTCGTGGCTTTTGAATGTGGACAGCATCTCGATCCCTGTCTCATTCACGACGAGCATCTCTTCGAGACGAACTCCGAACTCGTGGAGTTTGCCGTGCTGGGTTTCGAGTGCGAACACCATCCCGGGCTTGATCTCCTGGGGATGGTCGAGAGACCAGATGCGCGAGATGACGGGCTGGTCGTACTGCGCTAGACCGAGTCCGTGGCCCCAGAGGTTGGCCGCGGCCTCGTCTTCCTCCTCGTAGCCCCAGATCTCCTTGGCCGATGGCCATTTCGATGCAATGTCAGCAGTTGTCACTCCGGGCTTGGTCGCGTCGATCGAATCCCACAGCCACTTCGACGCAAGGTCGTAGTACTCCTGGTGCTCGGCAGTCGGTTTTCCGCCGACGCAGTAGGTGCGGTACACACACGACTTGAATCCGTTCCATGTAAGAGCTGCCAAGTCGATGATCACAATGTCGCCTGGGCGGATGATGCGGTCACCGTGGTTTCGCCAGTTCGGCCAAGCGTTCGGACCGGACGAGACAATGACGTCCTCGACGTTCTCCATGCCAGGGATGTTGTAGAGATACTCCATAGCGAAGGCCGTGACTTCGTTCTCGGTGACGCCCGGGCGCAGCCACTGCGACAGTTGGTAGTGCGTCACATCGCAGATTGAGCCGACCATGCGCATCGCCTTGATCTCATTCGGACTCTTGATCGAGCGCGCCTCCATCATCGGCGTCATACCGTCGACCCAGTTGATGCCGCGTTCCTCGAATGCCCTAATCATGTTGAGATCCATGAAATCCACACCAAGAGGCTGGTCCTTGACACCAGCATCTTCGAGATCGTTCATCAGCGCGTTAGCAAACTTGGCGACCTGGGCAGTTGACGCCGGGCCCGCAGCTCCTTTGATCCACGCGTAGGAGTACCGCACGTTCTCCTTCGGGATCCAGGGCGAGTGTTCGCGTATGTGATATCCGATGTCTCCCTGCTCGTACAGGATCGGATCTTTGCCCTCGCACAGCACGGCGTAGCGCAGCCCGGGTTTGAGTTGGTTCCAACCAGGCGTCATCGTGGAGGTGACGTAGCGGATGTTCTCGTCGTACATGAGCAGCATTGCGCCGAGCCCGTTGCGCTTCATTGTTTCGCGGGCTCGGGCGATGCGCCAATCGCGCACCTCTTGCCAGTTGATACCTTCGCGCCAGTCGGTCGCCAGTACGCCAAATGCTTCTTTCACCTGTTTGCTCCTTGGATGTGGTTGAACGTGAACTTCGCGACCCGCCGACGACGGATCTGACAATATATATGACCTTGGGTGACAGCGTTTTTATGGGGCCCAAGTCTTGTTAAGTTGGCCTGACCATGTCGTCGAAACAAATTACGCCCGCCACGAGCACACCTCGGCGTGACATCACCCCGCAGCCGTCGCGTGGCCAGACCGCACACGTTTTCGTACGCGAAACGATCCGAGTCGACATTTTGAACGGGAAGCTCGCGGGAGGTGCTCGGCTCGTTCAGTCCGATCTCGCGGAGAAACTCAAGGTGAGCACCACGCCAGTTCGAGAGGCGTTGCGTGACCTTGCCTCCGAGGGCATGATCCGAATCGACCCGCACCGCGGTGGCGTTGTCAACGAACTCGACGCCGACGATCTCATTGAGGTGTACGAAATTCGCCAACGCCTCGAGCCACTCGTGCTCGAATTGGCGATGCTCGAAATTACCGAGGAGGCGCTCGATCATGCAGCCGAGCTCCACGCCGCCATGGATGCAGCGCCAGACAGCGCGGCCTGGGTGCAGCTCAACCGGGACTTCCACATGACGCTGTACGAGATGGCCAACCGACCACGGCTGGTCTCCATGGTGCGGTCGTTGCAGGACGCATCGGTGATGGCGGTCAGCGCCAGGCTGCAGCGCGTCCCTGACGTTCGCCGCGAGGCAAACGCCGAGCACGCCCAGTTGCTCGAAGCAATGCGCAACCGCGACATCGAGACCGCGACCAAGGTGATCCAAGAACACCTGACAACGTCGCTGCGGGTCTGACCCGCGCCACGACTGCCAGATCGTGTTCTCAACCATCAACGATGGTGGCGGAATCATCATAAGGAACACAATATATCATATCAGATCCTCACTCCGACTCGGAGGTAGCTCAACCTCGTGAGTCGATCCCGACCACGGTCTTACTTGCAGCTGCCTGATCGATGGCGCAGGTGATCGCCAGAGTCGTGCGGGCTTCCGTTGCCGTGGTGATCGAACACGGTCCACCGACGGTGAGGTGGTCGAGCCAGGCTCGAGTCTCGTCGGCGACCCTGCCGAACATCATGCCGTTCGCCCATTCACCCGACGTACGGCTGCCCAAATACGCGAGCTTGAGCCGCTGATCCACGTAAGCGTTGTCGAAGCCGGCTTCGGTGAACATCACCGAGTCACGATGATCCTCGTCGACGAGCACCACACCGTCGGTGCCTACGAGTTCGAAGCGGCAGGCCATGCCATTGATCGGATACCCCGGTGGGAAGGAGTAAGTCGCGCCCAGGTCGAACACCGCACCGTCGTCATACGTGACCATCGCGAAGGTCAGATCATCGACATCGTGACCCTCCGATCGCAAGATCGAGCCGTTTGACCTCGCCACAACTTCGACGGGTCTGGCGGTCGGCATGCACCATCCAATCAGGTCGACGAGGTACGTGAGGATGTCCATCACCGGTGTCGCTGTCGGCGACCGCTGCAGAATCGCTCTGCCGACCGCAAGCGTGTCATAGCAACGCGCCTGCCCCCCGATAATTTGGCCGATCTGCTTGCGGACGACCTGGTCGCGCACAACGGCGTAACGCTGCGCATACCGCATCGAGTAGCCGACTCGAAGATCGACGCCGTTGTCGTTGGCCGCCGCGATGACACGGTCGGCATCTGCGAGCGTCAGCGTGATGGGCTTTTCGACGAGGGTCGGTTTGCCCGTAGCCATCGCGATCAGGAGCGGCTCGGTGTGCGCTCGTTCCTCAGTCGAGATGATGATCGCATCGATGTCCGGGCTCGACACCGTGGCCAACATGTCAGTCGACCACCGATCCGCGCCGACTTCGGTCGCGAGTTGCTCGGCACGCTTGGCTTCGAGGTCAACGATGGCGAGATGCGCCACACCGGCGTGTTGGGCCGCGAGGCGCGCCCGGTGGCGACCAATCTTTCCGGCGCCGACGACGGCGAGGCCAATCGATTGTTTCCCTCCCCGATTGATCGCTTGACTCAAGTTCCGGCGTCCTTGAAGTGCGAGACCGTCATCTTGCTCTGCGTTTCGAACAGGCCGAGCGCAGCGGTGACCGGCAGGGGCACCTTCACCGGGCTGTGATCCAGCCGAGCGTCGCGCGTTGGCCGTCCACGCACCATGCGAGCATCCCATTCGGGCCAGTCGGATGGCTGGTGGTGCGCCATGAGCGGCCACGCGTCTGCGGCTGCGTAGCCCTGCAGAAGAAGACGCCGTTGACGATCGGTCGCGTTCGGGCCGGACCCGTGGAGTAGCCGAACGTGGTGGATCGAAACATCACCGGGCTCGAGTTCGATCGGAACGGTGTCGGCGAGAGGGAAACTTCCAGGCGGAACAGCACCGACGAAGACGCCGCGCTCGCTGTGATCAAGTGCCGGCCCGCGGTGAGATCCGGGGAGCACCCGCACGCAGCCGTTCGCCTCGACCGACGGATCGAGTGGAATCGTGACCTCCAACAGGTCGCAATTCGTGTGCGGGTAGTACCCCCAGTCGGCGTGCCATTCCACGTGTCCGGAACCACGCGGCTGTTTCGCGTTGATCTTGGTGTGATGCCATCGGATGTCGGGCCCGATCAGTTGCCCTACCATGCCGACCACGGCGGGTTCGGCCAGCATGCGGGCGAACGTGGCATGGTGCAGGTGGGGGCTCTTGATCCGCAGCAGACGCGAGCGTCCGTCGTCGGTGGGCGCCCCGGCGGCCACGACCGCAGGGTCGAGTTCGATCATGTTCGTGTTAGCGGTCAGCGTCTGTGCGGTGAGCGCGAACTCGTCCGCGGCGGAAATGAGTTGTCGGACACGCTCGGCTTCGAAGACGTCGCGCACGATCAGGTAACCGTCGCGTTCGTACGCCTCAATCTGTTCAGTTGTCAGGACCATACTGACCATGCATGATATATTATCGCTCGACCAGGCTGGTTACGCGGTGTGCATCAGCACCTTCAGCGTCGACGACTCACCCACGGCCGCAAATGCATCGTTCGCCTCCGACAACCCAAAGCGGCGGGACACGATCGGCGCCGCCTTGATCGTTCCATTTGCTAC
>JBLFZD010000142.1:0-8357 GCA_047610085.1 Ilumatobacter sp.
CAGGACGGATCATCGTCGGCAAGCCGATCGTTACCATCGCGGCGCGAGCTTCTTCCATCGAGTGAGCAATTCGCGAACGACATGACTCAAGACCAATTTCAGTCATCGCGATCTTGAACTTTCCGCGATCTTCAGCGGTTTCGATCGCCTTGGCGTTGGCACCGATCATCTCGGGCTTGCCGGGAACGCCGATGAGACCTCGCTCGAACAGTTCCATCGCGATGTTCAGCCCGGTCTGACCACCGAGTGTCGGCAACACGGCATCTGGCTGCTCTTTGTCGATGATTGCCGACAGAACTTCCCAAGTCAGCGGCTCAATGTATGTGGCATCAGCAAAGTCCGGGTCGGTCATGATCGTGGCCGGATTCGAGTTGGCGAGGATGACGCGGTAGCCCTCTTCCTTCAGCACTCGGCAGGCCTGGGTGCCGGAATAGTCAAACTCGCATGCCTGACCGATCACAATCGGGCCGGAACCAATGATCAGGATTGATTCAATGTCGATGCGCTTGGGCATTAAATGTTCGCCTTTTTGTTGGAATCCATCATCTCGGCGAACTGGCCGAACAGGTAGTTGGCGTCGTGCGGTCCGGGGTTCGCTTCGGGATGGTGCTGCACACTGAACGCACGCTCGCTCTCGATTCGGATCCCCTCGCACACATCGTCGTTGAGGTTGATGTGGGTCATCTCGGCATTGGCCGGCAACGTGCTGGCGTCGACGGCGAAGTTGTGGTTCTGGCTGGTGATCTCGATCCGCTCGGTGAGCAGGTTCTTCACCGGGTGATTCCCGCCGTGATGACCGAACGGCAGTTTCACGGTCTCGGCACCGATCGCTCGACCGAGCAACTGGTGGCCCAAGCAGATGCCAAAGATCGGCAACGCTCCCAACAAGCCCTGGATTGACTCGACAGCGTAGGGCGACATTTCCGGGTCACCGGGACCATTTGAGAGGAACACGCCATCGGGCTGCAAAGCAAGAATATCCGCGGCGCTCGCGTCGGCGCGAACCACATCGACGTGGCCAAACTTGGCGAGACTCAACGCGATGTTACGCTTCATGCCGAAATCAATCGCCACGATGCGACGACGGCTGTCGGGGTCAACTGCGGGCACCGAATAGCCAACGGGCGTCGTCACCGTGCGAACGAGGTCGATGCCATCGGTTCCGGGTTCCGCCTGCGCTGCTGCAAGGAGTTCCGCATGCGATGCCGAGCCAAACGCTGCCGGCATTGCACCCGTGTTCCGGATGATCCGAGTGAGGCGACGAGTGTCGATTCCGGAGATACCGGGCACGCCCTGCTGGAAGAGCATCGAACCGAGATCGGCCTGCGCTCGAAAGTTGCTGTGTCGACGAGCGAGGTCTCGCACGATGATGCCTCGGCAGAACGTACCGACCGACTCAAAGTCGGTGGCGTTGATGCCGTAGTTGCCGATGTGGGGATATGTGAAGGTGATGATCTGCCCCGCGTAGCTCGGGTCGGTGATCACTTCCTGGTAGCCGGATAAGACCGTGTTGAACACGACCTCGCCGGTCGAGATCGGCACATGAGCACCGATCAAGTCGCCTTCAAACGTACTGCCATCAGCAAGAACGAGGAGTCCTTCAGTCGGGTTCATGCGTTGCATCCTTCGGGTTGCATATTCATGCAGTCTAGTGAATGATCATTCATCATCGCGTCGCCGTTCGGTTTTTGACAGTGAATTCGCCGTGCAGGATTGTGTGCGTCGTGCGGCCCTTGAGCGGCACGCCAACGAAGGGAGTGTTGTGGGACTTGCTCGCCAAGAGGGCCGGCACCACTTCCCACGCTTCTGCGGGGTCAAATACCGTGATGTTCGCTGGTTCGCCGGGCTGTATTGGTCGACCGTGCTCAGCGCTCAGGCCTGCAATCGCCGCTGGCTTCCACGACAACACGGCAATGATGTCAATGAGCGCCATATTGAGGTGGGCAACGGCCACACCGAGCGCCGTTTCGAGCCCGACCATTCCCGGTGGCGCCTGATCGAGTGGCTGCTCCTTTGTTTCCGACACATGCGGTGCATGATCGGTGGCGATGGCATCGATCGTTCCATCTGCGAGCCCGGCGCGCACGGCTTCCACGTCAGCCATGGTTCGAAGCGGCGGATTGACCTTGTAGATCGCGCTGTACGACCGCAAGAGTTCGTCGGTCAAACTGATGTGGTGTGGCGTGGCTTCTGCGGTAACCGGCAGCGAATCAGCCTTCGCCGCTCGCACCAACTCCACGCTCTTGGCCGTCGAGAGGTGCAAGAAGTGAGCGGACGCGCCGGTGAGTCGGACCAGTTCGATGTCCCGGTGGACCATCAACTCTTCCGCGAGAGATGGCCAGCCTGGCAGGCCAAGGTGACTGCAGCAATCGCCTTCGTGCATCACCGCTCCCCCGGTGAGTTGCTCGACCTCGCAGTGCTGCGCCAACGTGATGCCAAGGCCCTTCGAGTATTCAAACGCACGACGCATAAGAAGTGGGTCCTGCACCCCATTGCCATCATCGGTAAAGATTTTTACCCCAGCATCGGCGAGTTCGGCGAAGGGGGTGAGTTGCGTGCCCTGGCGACCCACGGTGATCGAACCCGACGGTCGCACGTCGCAGAGCCCGGCCTTCACGCCCTGCTGGCGTACGAAATTGACCACGCTCACCGAGTCCTGCGTGGGGTCGGTATTCGGCATGGCCACAACTGCCGTGTAACCACCGAGCGCCGCTGCTCTTGAACCGGTTTCGATCGTCTCGGCTTCTTCCTTGCCGGGCTCACGCAAATGTGTGTGCAGGTCGACGAACCCCGGGCAGACAACGAGCCCTCGTGCATCGATCGTCTCGTCGGGTTCGCAGGCGTCGACGATGACGCCCTCGGCAATGTAGACGTCTGATTGGCGCTCGCCTCCGGCATCAATGACCGTTCCACCGCTGATGAGAATGTTCATGGGAGCTCCGGTCGTTCGAGGTCTGAGGTTGGGTCGGGGCTGGTCGAAAGGCAGTCGAACAGCACGGCCATTCGGACCGAAATGCCATTCGTGACCTGCTGATTGATCACCGCACCAGGAAGTTCGCTCGGATCGACCGCAATCTCGACACCGCGGTTGATCGGCCCCGGGTGCATCACGAGGGTCTGCGGTGACAATGCCGCGGCCCGCTTAGGAGTCAAGCCAAATCGGGCCGTGTACTCACGCAGGTTCGGAACGAGCGCTTCGGTCATGCGTTCGTTCTGCATCCGCAGCATGTAGAGCACGTCGACTCCTTCACCATCGCTGCCGATCACGTCGTCGAGACAATCGCTCACATGTTCATGGACAACGGGAGGCAGCAACGTTGTCGGGGCCACCCAGGTGACATCTGCACCAAGCGCCTTGAACGCTGAAGTGGTGGACCGAGCCACACGGCTGTGCTTGATGTCGCCCACGATCGCAACTTTGAGGCCATCAAACCCGTCGGGCCGGTTCAGGCACGTACGAACCGTGTACATGTCGAGGAGCGCCTGGGTGGGATGAGCGTGCCACCCGTCGCCAGCGTTGACCACCGCAGCATCGGTCCAGCCGTCGACCAGCCAGGGGGCACCGGTCGAGCCGTGGCGAATGACGAAGGCGTCGACGCCCATTGCCCCGATGGTCTCGATCGTGTCTTTCAAACTTTCACCTTTGCTGAGGCTCGACTGAGACACGGCGAACGTCATCGTGTCGGCCGACAACCGCTTCGCTGCGGTCTCGAAGCTCAGCCGTGTTCGAGTCGAGTCTTCGAAGAACACGCTGCACACGGTCTTCCCGCGTAGCGCGGGGACCTTCGGGTTCGGTCGGCGGTTGACTTCGGCCATCGTGTCAGCGAGGTCAAGAATTCGCTGCACGCCGTCAGCGCCGAGTTCGGTGATCGACAGCAGTGACGAGCTCACGAAATCACGACGCCTTCGGCAGTCACCGAAACGCTCTCATCCGAACTGGTGGGTAAATTTTTGCCGACAAAGTCAGGTCGGATCGGAAGTTCGCGGTGCCCCCGGTCGACCATGACGGCGAGCTGCACGGATTTCGGCCGGCCGTAGTCGCCGAGCGCATCGAGCGCGGCTCGCACGGTTCGTCCGGTGTAGAGCACATCGTCGACGAGGACAATGGTTGCTCCGTCGACGTTGAACCCGATGTCACTGACCGATCCGGGGCTCACCGGGCGCAGGCTGATGTCGTCTCGATAGAGCGAGGCATCGACAGAGCCAACAGGAATGTCGGATTCGATACGGGCAATCTCGCTGCCCAATGCATCTGCCAACCAGACGCCGCCGGTCTGGATGCCGATCAGGGTGACTCCGTCAAGACCCTGGTTACGTTCGATGATTTCATGGGCCATCCGTGTGGTGGCCCGACGCACGTCGTCAGCCGACAGCACCTGCTTCGTATTCATATTTTCCTTTCCGTGTGAGTCTCACAGAACTCACTTCACGGTTAGAAGTTGAATCTACCGGGAATCGACACTCGACACCAGCGACTCAAGCAGTACGGTCGCAAAATGCCCTTCTCGGCCCTCAGGGCCATGATTCGAGAACACCGCGGCGTGTTCGTGGTCGCCACAGCGCTTCGCGTGGCGGCCTCGATGCTGCCCGCGCTCCACCCGTACTTCGTCGCGAGGCTCGCCACTTCTGACGGGGAAGACGTCGGCCAATGGCTGATTCTGCTGTTCGGGACAGGAGTTGCCCATCTGCTCTTGTGGACCGCCGGTGACTTCTTCAACGCGAAGCAGATCGTTCCCCTTACTTACGAGTTCAAGCGTCGGACGTTCACCGCCGTCTGGGCTGAGCCTTATCAACGCTTCGTCGACCGCCCATCGGGCAAGGTCGCGTCATACGTCAACGATCTACGCGACCACACCCAAGCGCTGTGGGAAGCAGCGCACTATGGGTTCTTGCCCGTGCTCTCCACGATCCCGGTGTACATCGTGCTGCTCGCCGGGAGTTCGGCGGGCAACGCTGCCGCCTACGTGGTCTTCCTTGTGGTTGCGGGTGTGGTGATGACCGCAGTCGGCCGGCCGGTCAATACCCGCCAGCGTCGCGTCACCGACCGCACATCGAACAACACAGGAAGGGTGTTCGACTCATACGCGAACTTCGTCAACGTCTTTTCGTTTCGCGCTCAACGCAAGGAAGTGCGTCGCAACGACGACGACCTCGACGGCCTCATCAAGGATGACGTGTCATTCACCTACGCGCTCAGCGCCTACTGGGGCGTTGCGTCGGTGCTCGTGCGTATCTTGCTCTGGGGCGTGATCATGGGTGTGAGCTGGTGGCAGTTCGACCGGGGCTCCATCGGCCTCGTTGCAATGGTCGTATCGATCACGGTCCTACTCGACTTTACGAACCAATACTGGGAGGTCGTGTACAACCTCGGAGAGTGGATCAACCGCTCTGCCTCCTACCGCGAGGCGTACGGATACTTGTTCCCCGACCGCAACGTGGTGAGCGAACCGGCGACCCAGCCGCTCGCTGACCCGGAGCCCGGCCGACTCCACCACACCATCGAGGTGCGCGACCTGTGCTTTGCCTACCCAGACGAACCCGACCGAATGGTGCTCGATGGGATCAGCTTCACGCTGCGGCGCGGCGAACGGCTCGGCATCGTTGGACGGAGCGGTGAAGGCAAGTCCACGCTGATCAAAATCCTCCTCGGATTCTATGAGCCGACGAGCGGAGAGGTCCTTGTTGACGGGCACCCAGCCGACGGCGCCGAATTGGCCACACTGCACTCCTACGTCCCTCAAGACACGTCATTGTTTCAGGAGACCGTCGAGTACAACATTGGCTACGCCAGTGGTGGTCCCGTCGACCACGACGCCGTGCGTCGAGCTGCATCTCGAGCAAACATCGGCGAATTTATCGAGTCACTTCCCGATGGCTACCGCACCCTGGTGGGTGAACGCGGCATCAAGTTGTCACTCGGGCAACGCCAACGCATCGCGATCGCTCGAGCGTTCCTCAAGCAATCCGACCTGGTCATCCTTGATGAGGCCACAAGCGCGCTCGACTCCGAGACCGAGGCAAAAATACGTGAGTCGCTGGTCGAGCTGTGGCAGGACCGAGCGGCCATCGTGATCGCGCACCGTCTGGCCACGCTCAACGACATGGATCGGATCATGGTGATCGAACACGGACGCATCGCTGAGCAGGGCACTCGCGACGAACTAATCGACGCTGATGGACGCTTCGCCGACATGTGGGGCCTACAGCGCGCCGGGCTGAACTGAGCGCAACTAACGTCGGACTATGCACGATTTGGTTATCCGCAACGCGACGCTGGTGGACGGTTCGGGCACACCGGCTCGGCCCGCCGACATCGCTGTGTCCGATGGCATCATTTCCGATGTCACCGAGCCCGGTGCGGCTGCCGCTGGCCGCCGTGAAATCGATGCCGACGGGCTGCTGGTCACTCCGGGCTGGGTCGACGTGCACACGCATTACGACGCACAGGCCTCATGGGACCCGTACCTCACCCCGTCGTCGTGGCACGGCGTCACCTCGGTCGTCATGGGCAACTGCGGAGTTGGGTTCGCACCGGCGGCACCCGATCGACATGAGTGGCTCATCGAAATGATGGAGGGAGTCGAGGACATTCCTGGCTCAGCGATGACCGAGGGAATGCAATGGGAATGGGAGAGCTTCGAAGAGTTCCTCGACTCGCTCGATGCCCGGCACTACGCAATAGACCTGGGTACCCAGATCGCTCATGGACCAGTGCGCGGCTACGTCATGGGTGACCGTGGCGCCGCCAACGAGCCCGCAACACCACACGACATCGCGGAGATGTCAGCCATCGTCGAATCCGGGCTCCGTGCCGGAGCTCTCGGCTTTTCGACGTCGCGCACTCCCCTCCACAAGTCGCTCGCCGGAGAACTCGTGCCTGGCACCCATGCAACCGCCGATGAACTCCTCGGCATCGCCGATGCACTGGGTCGTGTCGGGCATGGCGTCTTCCAGTTCGCACCCGATCACGTCGAGGTTCCGGTAAGTGAAATGCCCTGGATGCGTGACATCGCGCGACGCACCGGCCGCACGGTCAGCGTCAACCTGAACCAACCGGACAGCGCCCCCGAGTTGTGGCGCGAGGTGCTGGCCCAGCTCGATGATGCACGCAACGAGGGTCTGTCAATCGTTGCGCAGATCGCAGGCCGCAGCGTCGGCTTGCTTATGTGCTTGGAGGGAAGCTTCAATCCGCTCGACTTTCACCCGGCTTACGCTCCGATCTCCCAGCTTTCCCTCGCCGATCGGGTACAGGCATTGCAAACTCCCGAGCTGCGTATGGCACTTCGAGTCGAGCCCGAGCGTGACCTATTCCGGAACGTCGTGCTCGACAAGCTGGAATCGTGGTGGGCGGTCGCCGACGGCGACATCGACTACGAACCTCACGCGGACGACTCGATCGCTGTGGTTGCGCGGCGCACCGGCGTGCACCCGATCGATCTGATCATCGACCAGCTCTGTGCACACGACGGCCACGGGATGATCCTCACACCGTTCTTCAACTACGCCTACGGCGACCTCTCGTTTCAGTATGAGGCGCACCAGCACCCGTCGACGCGGATGGGTCTTGCCGATGCTGGCGCTCACTGCCGGGTGATTTGCGACGGCGGCACGCCAACCTTCATGCTCACCCACTGGACCCGGGATCGCCGGCGCGGACCGACGTTGCCGATCGAACTCATCGTGCACCGCCAAACCCGTCAGACCGCCGAGTTGTACGGCCTCAATGATCGCGGGCTGATCGCACCAGGCATGCGTGCCGACATCAACATCATCGATTACGACCGACTCACATTCGGCCCGCCGCGTATGGCGTACGACCTTCCAGGCGGCGCGAATCGACTCGTGCAGAAGGCTGACGGCTATGTCGCCACATTCGTGAACGGCGTTCAGACCGTCGATAACGACGAGTTCACCGGCGAATTGCCTGGCCGCCTCATCCGCGGCCCCCGCTGAGCCGGTTCCACCCAGGGCCCCGCATCGGGTATTTGCGTTGCGTCGGGTGTTTCAGCGCGCACATACCGCGCTGAAATACCCGACGCACGCTCGTACCGGGAACCGTCGACGGAAATACCCGACTCAGTCGATTTTGGGAAGGATTTTCAGGCCGAGTTCGTCCATGGCCTTGGGGTCGCCCGGGATCGGGCTGTTGGTCATGGGATCCTGACCGGACTGCGTTTTTGGGTATGCGATGACCTCACGGATGTTGTCTTCGCCGGCGAGGATCGCCACGAGGCGGTCGAGGCCGAAGGCAAAGCCACCGTGCGGCGGAGCGCCGTAGTCGAACGGGTTGAGGAAGAAACCGAACTTGCGCTCGGCCTCCTCGTCGCTGATTCCGAGGCCCTTGAATACCTTGCGCT
>JBLFZD010000143.1:0-8354 GCA_047610085.1 Ilumatobacter sp.
CACGTTCGATCGGTCACCCCGCTCCAGATCACGCACTTGGTGCCCCAGTTGGTTCGACCCCGAACGACAGGCCACGACCGGTCATGGCTTGAGCAGGATCTCGAGCTCGCGTTCGAACGCCGCCTCTTCCTTGCCATCGGGCGATGCATCGGGTGGAAGCACCCGGGCGAGCTGACCCGTCCCGACGTACGCGGCGTAGGCGAGCCGGGCCCGCGCGGCGGCCCGCAAGCGTGACAAGCCGAGTTCGAGATACGTCTGTTCGAGGAACGCGACTCGTTCGGCGGTGGCACGCTGGATCACCGGGCCGACGGTCGGATCGTCCACCTGGGCCAGCAGGAGCGCATCGATCGGACCGTCGACCAGTTCGCCGAACGACTCGGTGAACAGCGCTCGGAGGCGCGCCTCCGGGTCGGCGATCGGTCGAAGGCGTTCGATGACGTCGAGCGTGGCCAGCCGGAGCCAGAGATCGAGCGCCCGGGCAATGAGGTCGGCCCGATCGTCGAAGTGCCAGTAGAAGCTGCCCTTGGTGATGCCGAGACGGCGGGCGAGCGGTTCGACCTTCAGGCCGCCGACACCCTCCTCGGCAATCAGGTCGATGGCGCCGCGCAGCCACTCGTCTTTACCTACGCGAGTGTTGGCGTGCAGTGCAGGGTTGTCGGCCATCGGGTCCGTACGGTACGGTACGGACCATGTCCATACGCAATCGTACGGAAATGGTCCGTACGTCCGCTGGCCTGATCGGTGCAGCCGTTGTCGGCGCGGCCGGTCTCGTCCATGCAGTCTGGGGGGCGGGCTCGACCTGGCCCGCTGACTCCTCCGATGAACTCGCCGATCTGGTCGTCGGGAAGCGTCCGATGCCGGGGCCGCCCGAGTGCGCAGCGGTCGCCGCGCTGCTCGGTGCCGCCACCATCGCCACGATGTTGGCGACCGTGGGTGGGCAGGGACCGATCGTCGGCCTGACTCGGCGAGGTTCGAAGATCGCTGCCGGAGTTCTCTTGGTGCGGGGCGTCGGGGGTCTCGCCGCCGAAGCGCTCACGGTCGGAGACCTCGCGCCCGAGTTCCGACGGTGGAATCGACGCCTGTACAGCCCGCTCTGCATCGCGCTCGGTGCGCTGATCGGGTTGGGCGCGGGCGTCGAGGTTCGACGATGAGCGCGCGTGGCTACCTCCGACACGTCCGCCGGTACTGGCCTCGTCGCGGCTCGGGTTTGCCGGCGGGGCAGCGAGTGCTCGACGTGTTCCCTCGCTTCGCCGACGATCCACGTCGCCCACCGCCCGAGGTGCCGGCCGACCGACGTTGACGATCCGGAAGGCGGGCGGCGACGAGTGCCTCGTTCCCGTGAGCGAACTCGTCGGAAGCGAGGCGGCCCTCGATCGCACAGTCGACTTCTACTGCGTCACCACCTGGAGCGTTCGCGACCAGACCTGGACCGGCGTGCCGGTGCGTGCCTGGTGGGACTCGACGATCGGGCCCGCTCGACCAGACGCCATTCGCCGTCGTCGTGGGAAGTGACGGCCATCAGGCGGTCTTCGTCACCGACGATTTGTTCGCCGACGATGTGTTGCTTGCCTGGGGACTCAACGGCGAACCGCTCGATCATCGTCATGGCGCCCCACTCCGCCTCGTGAGCCCGGCGCAGTACGGCTACAAGAATGTCAAGCACGTCCAGCGGATCGAGCTGTGCGCGGAACGACCGGTGAGCACCCTCGGCGCCAAGGAACACCTCCGGGCCCGGGTCGCCGAGGAAGAACGCCACAGCCGCTGGCCGGCGTGGCTGGTGCGCTGGCCCTACCGCATCCTGGTGCCGGTGACCGCGATCGCTGCCGAGCACAGCGCTCGGCAGCGGTAGCTTCGCCGAGGTGTCCGACCTGCTCCGACCCCGACTGGCACGGACGACCCACGCATATCATCCACCAACGTTCAAGGGCAGAGGAGCGCATAGCGGCACTTGAGGGCGGGCAGCACTGCCCCATAACGCTCGACGGCGACGGCCTCCGAGGGTGCCACCCATATCGCCGGCTCGGCCGCGTTCGCGTCCATGCCCTCAACGGCACGTCTGGGACACTGCTCACGGGGTGTTGCCCGAGCGCTATGGGACCGTCGAGCGTGCTCGTAGTGCCGGCTGTGCGCTGACTGAGCGTCTTGCCGCTCGAACGGTCTGATCGGTCCCACCGGAATGGAGGAGTGTGCGGTGCTCTCTGGCCGTCCAGTGTGATCTGACAAGAAGTGATGTTGGGGAGGGAGATTGGCCTGACGGACAAGGGGTGCCTGACACCGGATGTCTGACGCCCGTCGTCTCATCCCCGGGGTAAGGGCTGGCGGGTAGGGGATGGCCCCGATGCCGGCGGCGTGGCCTTCGAGTTGTGTTGGTGTTCGCACAACAACTACCGGAGGAAGCGCCATGTCCGACAATGAGATCACCGACACGAAGACCGATGACAAGCAGACCGAGGAGGCGAAGGACGCAGACTCCGTCGCTCAGGAACCGGCCGAGTCCGGCGACCATGGCAACGCGAACATCAATGACGCCGGCAACGTCGCCGACGCAGAGGCTGAAGACACTGAAGCCGTTGGGGAGTCGATCGGGCCGGTCGCCGAT
Source organism: Ilumatobacter sp. (assembly GCA_047610085.1). Taxonomy (GTDB): domain Bacteria; phylum Actinomycetota; class Acidimicrobiia; order Acidimicrobiales; family Ilumatobacteraceae; genus Ilumatobacter_A. The sequence goes on from JBLFZD010000143.1 coordinate 2,600, forward strand.
GAACGCATCGACCACGATGCCGAGGCTCCCTCGCCGACCGAGGACAGGGTCGCCGGCGACGACGGCAGTGGCCAAGACCCGCGGGACTGGGAGGTCGACACCGACCCGACCGACCCGGACGGCGAGGAGATCGCGCCGGCCTCCGACTGGGAGACCCGCGACCCGGATGCACTCGACGAGTTGTCGCCGAATGGCGCCGACCCGCACGACTTCAGCGTTCGCGACACCCCAGAGTTCTTCGACCCGCGCACGACGGGTATCGACTCGAAGCTGCCCGAGCAGTCGGAGGGCCCCGGCCATGCATGGGAGGAATACGGCGTCGACAAGAATCCGATCCTGACCTACACAAGTGAGACCGATGAGAACGGCAACCTTCGCCAGACGAGCTCCGACGGGACGACTACTTGGCTTGTTGATGGGGAACCAGGAGGAATTCGGACCGACCCAGAAACCGGCGAAGTGACCGAAATGGTCGACTTCGAGGTCTTCGACTGGATCGCTGATCACCCGCGGGTGCGCGAGGACGATGCCGAAATCCTCAAGGAGATCGCAGCGGACGAGGCGGCGCCCAAGACACCGCTGCGCGAAGCGGTCGACGCCCGTGAGGCACAGAAGCAGGCCGAGGCCGACGATGCAGCACAGGAAGCGGGAACGGGAGAGAGCGGCGTCGGCGACCCCGGTCCTGACGGCGGCGTCGTCGAGGTTGACGTCGGCGAATTGCCGCCCCTGTCAGGCGATGCCGGCAGCGGGGACATCGACCCGGTCGACGACGTGGTGTGGAATGGCGACGAGGGCGACCAACAGTTCGGACAGGGCGACCTCGAACAACCGGCTGGACCAGACGACGACGGTGAGCTGGGTGAGGCCGGCGGGCACACGCCAGCTCCCGACCCGATCGACTACGGGCCCGATCACGTCGACCCATCGACAACGGGGCAGTACGACAACACCGGCAACCCTGACTTCGGAACCGGCACGATCGACATCGACTTCGACGATGAGCCCGGCTGGATGGATCAGCAGACCTACGAAATGGAAGACCCCGCAGACGGGCTCAACGTCGAACTGGACCTTCTCGACTGAGCGAGCGGGAACCGTCCCGATGGTGCAAGCGGGAACCGCGAACCGGAAACGTTCGCTCCACGGCGGTGTGGACCTGCCCTCTGTCGAACCGAGTGTCCGTGACAATCCCGAGCAGCTTGTCGCTGCGTGCGGCCTCGACGACGTTGCCAACGAGTCCCCAATGTTCCCGCCATCGGAGGAGCCGAGACGGATGCCGCCCAACGATGAAATGCTGCATGGAGTACATCGAAGGGCATCGGGCCGACCCCACGCCGGCGAAGGTCCGCGGCAATCGTGGAACCCACCCGGGCCTCGGTCACGGTTGGCACGAACCGGAGCATCGTGGGTCCGTCAGCCTGTCCGCGTCGGAGACTCGCGCTGAAGCCGAGCACCGAACCGCAGGACCAAGGCTGGCGCGCCCCAGAACGCCGGGATCGTGAGTCGCGTCATCGAGCGGTTGCGGTGGGCATGCGCCGCTACCGTTTCCGGCCGTGGGCGCTGTCGACTCTTTCGCTGATCAGCCCGGTGATTCGTCCACCGTGGGAGCGATGTTGAGGGTGCTGACGTCCTTTCCGCGGCGGAGTGAGAATCTTGTGGCGGTCGTCAACGGGCTGTTCGGGGACACACTTGACGACCGCGACTCTGGCTGGTCCACGCCGATGACGATCCGTGCGGGCGACACGGTGCTGCCACTCGACCATCACGCGCTGCGCGACTCGCTATCTGGTGTCGACGTTGGCCCGCGCATCTGCGTGCTCGTTCACGGCCTGATGTCGACCGAGTCGATCTGGCGCTTCGCAAACGACCGATCGACCACCTACGGCACGTTGCTCGCTGACGACCACGACACGACCGTGCTCTCGGTGCGCTACAACACCGGCCGCCACATCTCCGCCAACGGGCGCGAGCTCGCTCACCTCCTTAACTACCTCGTGTCGGCGTGGCCCGTGCGAGTGCGCGAGGTCAACCTGATCGGTCACAGCATGGGCGGGCTCGTCGTGCGATCTGCATGTCACTACGCGCGCCACCAACGTCCGCTCGGTCGGTGGCTCCCGATCCGGCGGCCTTGGACCAGCAAAGTGCGTCGAATCGTACTGATTGGGGTGCCGAACACTGGCGCCGGTCTCGAGGCTGTCGTCAACTCCGCCAGCGCCGCCCTGTGGGCGCTGCCGATCCCCGCGACACGACTCGTCGGGCTCGGGCTCGACCAACGCAGCGCGGGAATCAAGGACCTCCGCTTCGGCGCGATCGTCGACGAGGATTGGATCGAGCGGGATCCCGGCGCTCGCCAACGCATCTTCCCTCACCGCCCGGACCGCCTCCGTCGAGCCGATCATCTCGTGATCGCCGGCACCGTCACCACCGACCCTGAGCACCCGCTGGCCACGCTGATCGGTGACGTCCTCGTCACCTCGACGAGTGCATCGGGTCGTTCCCCCGATGGTGACCTCTTCCCGCGGGCGACGACGCGAACGTTCCCAGGAATCACCCACAACGCGCTCGCCCACCACCCCGACGTCTACCAGGCGATCACCGAGTGGTGGTGACCAGGCCGGACCCAGTCGCTGACCTGCGAACCCACCGGAGCCGGGACCACCGAGAAGACACCTCTCGCGTATCGACAACTGCCCCAGAACGCCGGATTGGAGCGCTCCTCGCGACGGGCTCCTGCAGCGCCAAATCCGCTCGTGATCATGCAATATGTGGGTAAACGGGTGCTCAATAACGCTCAGCTTCTTACCTCGACCGGCTGCACCCAAGGTGCCGGACGGCGACTCCCGCAACGTTGCCGGTCATGGCACGAGAAACTGGCTACAACAGCTCGAAGCGCTCAAACACGACTTCGATATCCGCGTGCACGTGGGGCCGTTCGCCACCAGGTTCACAAGCTTGTAGTCCAGCACCCTGCTAGAACGAATTCCAATTGTTCCCGTCCGCCTCGGCACTGACCGGGTGTAGAGATGTCAATGACGTCAGGGAGTGATGACGGCTTCCGGGGTCGACCCTGGCTCGTCGAAGTCACTTGAGGCCACGGTCATCGCTGCAGTGAGTGTCATGTCGCCAACGGCTTGGATCTGGCACGACAGTCGAGCACTCCCAAGGTCTCGGTTCTCGGCAAGTTCGGTCTCAGCATCGGTCTTCAAGGCGGGTTCTCCAGCGTCGAACTGGACCTTGCAGGTGGTGCACTTCGCATAGCCACCGCACTTGTGGAGTATGTCGATGCCATTGTTTTCGAGCGCAAGGACGAGCTTGGTGCCGTCGGCAACCTCGAACGTTGAGGTTGAGCCATTCGCCGTTGCGGTAATTATCGCCATGTCAATATTGCTAACACGGACCACGAACGATTGAGAAAGCGAGCGGCGATGCTTCGCTCAACGGGCTGCGGACCGTGTGACCCTCGCGGTCAGCCGACAGAAACGTCGAGGCGGTCGAGGCCCCGCAGGTTGATGCGCCCGTTCCATTCGGGCTCGCCGCTGATGCTGGCGTTCGGGAAGCGTCGCAGGAATCGGCCGATCGCTACTTGGGCTTCAAGCTTTGCCAACGATGCGCCGAGGCAATAGTGCGAACCGCCGCCAAACGACATGTGCTGGCCGACACCGGTGCGACGGACATCGATTTCGTGCGCGTCGGGACCCCACTTCGCGGGGTCGTGGTTGGCCGAGGCGAGCACCGGCATGATCGCGGTGCCTTTGGCGATGTGGCATCCGCCGATATCGATATCGGTGAGCGCAATACGACGGGAAATCTGCACAGGCGACACGAAACGCAGGAGCTCTTCGCTGGCATTCGCATCGAGAAGTGGATCGTTGCGAAGGATCGCCGCCTGCTCGGGGCGCTTCAGGAGCTCGTAAATACCGGTACCAATCAAGTTCACCGTAGTTTCGTGGCCGGCTACGAACAGCAGCTGGATCTGATCCCGCAGCTCGGCGGTCGTGAGTCGGTCTCCGTCTTCCTCAGCCTGGATGAGTGCGGTGAGCACGTCGTCGGCGGGGTTCTCACGCTTCCACGCGATGACCTCTTCGAGCAGCCCTCGCATTGAGAACTCTGCCTCGGCGGCGGCAGTGATCTCCTGGTCCGAGATGATTGGGTCGAGTGTCTTCACGAGCGCGGATGACCACTGAGCAACCTGATCCTTGTCGGCGTCGGGCATGCCGAGCATCGACGAAATCACATCGAAGGGGAGCGGGAAAGCGAGCTCGCTCACGACCTCGGCGCTTCCACGTTCCTCCATGAGGTCGAGCGCATCGTCGACCAACTGTTCGACCAGTGGGCGAAGGTCGGCGATGATCGATGGCGTGAACGCCTTGCTGACCAAGCGGCGAAGGCGGGTGTGGTCGGGCGCATCGCGTCCGAGCATCGAAGTGCTGCGCTCGCCGCCGAACGCTTCGTTGAATGCGGCCATGCGTTCGACGTCGAACTCTTCGAGGTTCTCGTCGTCGACGCTCAGCGACGGGTCACGTAAGAGCGCCGAGACGTCGTCGTAGTTGAACAGGAACCACTGGTTGATCAGTGAGAAATGCACGGGTTCATTGGCGCGTAGCTCGGCGTAGTGAGTCCACGGATCTTGCGTGTAGCCCGCTTGCAGAGGATTGAAGAACACGGGCTCGGGAGTGGTCACGGTGTCGGCCATCGCGCAACAGTAGGCCAGAGCGGGAGGCGCGACCAGGGCCAGCTTGTGCCGGTGTCTTACTTGCGCTCGGGGAGCGGAGCGCTGTAATCGGTGTTGGAGTCGAGCCCGAACGCTGTGTGCAGCGACCGTGCAGCCAATTCCATCTGGCCGGCCGGGATGATGATCGATACGCGGATCGTCGACGTGGAAATCATCTGGATGTTCACGTCGTTGTCAGCGAGGACACGGAACATTTTGGCGGCGATGCCGGGTGACGACTTCATGCCAGCGCCCACTAGCGAGACCTTGGCGATGTCGTCGTCATGGGTGACCTTGGTGGCGCCGATTTCTTCAGCGACGCGCTGCACGATCGATTCCGCTTGGGCGAGGTCGGCCATCGGCATGGTGAAGCTGATATCGGTGGTGCCCTCGGTTGACGTGTTTTGCACGATCATGTCGACGTTCACGCTGGCCTCGGCGAGTGGCTCGAAGAGCGCGGCAGACACGCCGGGCGTGTCGGGCACACCAAGCACGGTGACCTTGGCTTCGGTCATGTCGGTCACGACACCAGAGATAATCGGATCTTCCACGGAGGGCTCCTCATTGCTGACCCACGTGCCTTGCTCCCAGGTGAAAGCGGAGCGGACGTGGAGGGGGACATCATGGTTGCGGGCAAATTCGACCGAGCGCATGGCGAGCACCTTCGAGCCGGCGCCAGCCATTTCGAGCATCTCATCGAAGTGGACTTTTTGCAGCTTGCGAGCCCGAGGCACGATGCGCGGGTCGGCGGTGAATACCCCGGTGACATCGGTGTAGATCTCACAGGCGTCGGCATTCATCGCGCCGGCCAGGGCTGAGGCGGTGAGGTCCGAAGCGCCGCGACCCATGGTGGTGATTTCTTTGGCGGTGCTCACTCCCTGGAAGCCGGCGATGACCGCAACTTTGCCTTCGGCGATCGCGGCCCGGACTCGATCGCCCTTGACCTCAATGATCTTCGCCTTGCGGTGAACGGTGTCGGTGATGATGCCAACTTGACTACCGGTGAAGCTCACGGCCTCGACGCCGAGTTCGTGCAGCGCCATG
>JBLFZD010000144.1:0-8345 GCA_047610085.1 Ilumatobacter sp.
ACGCCCTCGTTTCCATGTGCTGCGGCGGAGGCCTCGGCACCGGCACCCTCATTGAACGAATGTAAGCCCACCAATTTCTGCATCGCCCCAATTTCTGAGTCGGGTATTTCCGTGACGTCGGGTATCTGGGCGCGGGCCTACCGCGCCGAAATACCCGACTCAGGCTTACTGGCGTAGATTTGTTTGATGATTGCGGATCTCTCGTCTTGGTTGCTCGCTCTTCCGAAGGTGGAACTGCATTGCCACCTCGAGGGGTCAATGTCGGCCAAAACGATCAAGGCGCTCGCATCCGAACACAACGCTGATTGGAGCGAAGTGTGGAACGGACCGATCCCCGACTCTTTCTCCTTCGACGACTTCCCGGACTTTGGCCGCCAGTACCTGTTCGGTCTCTCGCTCCTGCACGCCGAGGGAGCGCTCATCACAGCGACTGAAGCGATAGCGAACACCCTGTCCGACCAGAACGTGCGTTACGTCGAACTCACTACCACCGCCTACAGCCACTTCTTGGGCGGTATGTCGCACCAGCACTACCAATCCGAGCTCAATGAGGGTCGCCGCCGCGCCGCGGCTCTTGGCGTTGACATCGGCTGGGTCATCGACATCCCTCGCGACCTTGAGATGCCCGACCAGACCGAGACCATCGACTATCTCGAATCGGGGGCGACGCCCGACGGCCTCATCGGCATCGGCCTCGGCGGCTACGAGGTCGGCTTTCCTGCGGCTCCTTACGCCGAGCACTTCGCTCGAGCACGCGCCCTCGGGCTCCATTCACTCCCCCATGCCGGAGAAACCGACGGCGCGGACAGTGTGCGCCAGGCCGTCGAAGACCTCCGCGCAGAACGCATCGGACATGGCGTACGCGTCCTCGAGGACCGCGAACTCACCAAGCGGTTAGCCGACAACGGCATCATGTGCGAGGTCTGCCCAACGTCAAACCTGCTGCTTGGGGTCGTCGATGACCTCACCGATCACCCCCTGCCCGAGATGCTTGAAGCTGGCCTGCGTGTTTGCATCAATACCGACGACCCGGGCTGGTTCGACACCGATCTGCTCATCGAACTTGACATCGCATCCACCGACCTCGGTGTCGACAACGACACACAACTCAAAATGCAGCGCGACGCACTCGATGCATCGTTCGCAAACGCGCCCACTCGCCGACGGATAACCGAAGAACTCGATGCGTACGAACGTTCGCATTCCTAAGCGTCCCGCTAGAACGTCCCGGTGACTCCGCGTTCTTGCTCACCTGTGTGGATGGCCGCTGTTGTCGCGCTCTTGATCGGTGGATGCGACCGAGCGAAGACACCGACCGAGTCACCGGCCACCACGATTTCCCCGGGCGCCGTCGAGGCCAACGCCGAAGTCGAGTACATCGTCGACGGTGACACGATCGATGTCCTCATCGACGGGCGCGAGGAGCGCGTTCGGCTCACCGGGATCGATACTCCAGAAACCAAGAAGCCGAACACCCCGATCGAGTGCTTTGGCCCCGAGGCCACCACATTCACCAAGTCGTTGCTCCCGATTGGCACCCCCATTCGTCTCGAACGCGACATCGTCAATCGCGATGACTTCGGCCGGCTCCTCGCTTACGTATATCGAGCTGCGGACGGCATCTTTGTGAACTATGAAGTCATCCGCCAGGGTTTCGCCACACCATTGAGCATCGAACCGAACACCACCCACATCGACCTCTTCATCGACGCTGCGCGGTCAGCCGAGGCCGACGACGTCGGAATCTGGTCGGCCTGCGGGAGCGGGGCCAGGTAGCGTCTCGTCGTGGAGATTTCGCTCGCCGAACGCCTGGGGCACCCTGCTGACGCAAAGCTCGTCATCATCTCGTGTGACGACCTCGGAGCAAGCCACGCCTCCAATGTCGGCGTCTTTGAAGCGCTTCACCAGGGCCATGCAACGTGTGCATCACTCATGGTCCCAGCACCGTGGGCATGCCACGCGTCGAGCAACGTCGCCGCAGACGACGACATCGGTGTTCACCTCACGCTGAACTCGGAACACAGTTGCTATCGATGGGGACCCATCACCCATGCGCCGTCGCTGCAATCAGGCGAAGGCGGTTTCCCGCGCACACTGAGCGACCTGTGGGAACACGCGGACCCCGCCGAGGTGTTGCGTGAGTTACGCGCCCAGGTCGAACGGGCCCTTGCCTGGGGTGTCGATGTCACCCACCTTGCTCCGCACCTGTCGGCCATCACGCTCCGACCCGAATTCTTCGACGTGTACCTCGAGTTGGCATTCGAGTACAGGCTGCCGATTCGGCTGCCGTCGACAATTTCCGCTGACCAAGCTGGTTTCCCGTTCCGCCAACTCGCAGCGGACGAAGGTGTGGTCTTCCCCGATCACTTCGACCATGACTGGCGAGCCGGTAGCAGAACCCGCGTGTTCGATGCCATCGGTGCACTCCAACGAGGCGTCACCGAGATCCATGTGCAGCCAGCCGTCGACACCCCCGAAGTACGCGCATTCGCTGGCGACGACGCCGCAGGCTGGATCGCCGACCTTGAGTTGGTCAAAAGCAATGAGTTGAAGATGGCACTCGATGCCGCCGGCGCGAAGCTGATTGGATTCCGCCAACTACGCGACGTCATGCGCTCCTGACCGCCACGCCCGCACGATCAGGGCTACTCGATGGTTGCAACGATGTTGGCAATCGCTGTCGCCGCGACTCCTGACTTCAGTGCCTCGAGAACGTCACCGGTGTTCCCGCTTGCTTTGAGCTTGCCGCGCATGAACGCAACAGTTGGGTCAAAACCGTCGGCCGCTGCGTCGACCACCGGAACGGTGATCACGATGTGGGCATCTTCGGGCCCATTGGTTCGTTCGTCCTTCTTGGCCACCACAACGCGGTACTGAATCGAGCTCACAGCGGACGATCCTCGCAGATGCCAGCGAAGAGATCGCGTTCCACATCAGTATCGGGAATGGACCCAACTTCGCTCCGAGCAAGTATCCAGTCCTCCCACGGGTACGCCTCGGCGTACTGCTCATCGGTCAACCCAAACCAGAAACCAGCACTCGGGTCGACTTGGGTCGCATGCGCTCGCAGCGAACCCGTGCGCGCCCATTGGTACTCGGCGACGTCCACTTTGGTTGTAATTCGATGGTCTTGCCCAGGGCGCTCTCGCCACTCCTCCGTAAACGGTGAATCGCCGGTGATCCGCAGCATTGCCTCGTGAACAGCCAGAATCCGGGCCTTCGCCCACACCGAGTAGTACATCTTGAGCGGTTGGAATGGCTCGCCGAGCTCCGGGTACCACGCCGGGTCTCCGGCACGATCAAACGCAAGCACCGAGATGTCGTGCACTCTCAGGTGGTCGGGATGGGGGTAGCCCTTTTGATCGTCGCCATACGTGATGATGACCTGCGACTTCACCCGGCGGATGAGTGAAACCAACCTACCAACAGCCTCATCGAGGTCTGCTTGATGAAAACAATCGGGATGTTCGTTGGGCTCGGTTTCGGCCATTCCCGAGTCGCGATAACCCAACATGACAACCTCGTCGAAGCCGATGACCTCTGCCGATGCTGCCAGCTCCGGCTGACGCAACGCAGCAACGAGCACTTTTTCTTCGTCCGGGGTCATTCCGTGGAAGGGCTGGCCTTTTTCGCGAAGCGATGGGTTCTGTAGGTCGCCCTCTTCCCCGCCGGTGCAACATACGAGCACCGTACGTACCCCGTCCGCCTTGTATCTGGCAAGGGTTGGCGCACCCTTCGACGCTTCGTCGTCGGGGTGAGCGTGCACGGTCAGGATCGTGAGGGGCAACTGCGTGTCGGACACAGTGCGAGGCTATCGACGTCGGTCGTCGCGCCGCCCCGCTGATCCTCTACCCTTGCCTTCCGTGAGTAATGTCAGCTCCACTCGTCCAACCCGCCGCTCGATCGCTGTGGTCTGCGCCGCTGCAGGCCTTTTGGTTGCGTGCGATACCGGAGATGGCACCACGCTGCAAGACCCCGTCACCTCAACCACGCTGCCACCGGTCGAGACCACTCCGATCGAGACGGTCCCCCTTGATGACCCCGCAGTCGACACCACCGCTCCGCCTCCTTCTGTGCCAGACGATGAATCAGGTGACGACCTTCTCGAGATCGCTCCCGACGGCTTGCGGCTCTTCACCCCATGGGCCGACGGCGCGCCGATCGACCGTCGATACACCTGCGATGGAGCGAACGCTTCGCCGTCGATCTCCTGGGCTGGCATCCCTGAGGGGACCGCAGAAATTGCCGTTTCACTCGTCGACGAGTCGAACCTCAGCAATGGCCGACCGTTCATCCACTGGGTGATGTCTGGCATCGACCCGACAGCGGACAAGCTTGGCGAAGCCGAGGTTCCGCTGGGAGCAGTACGAGGGCTTAACTTTTTCGGTGACGTCGGCTACACCGGTCCGTGCCCCGACCCAGGAACGACACAAACATTCACGTTGACCGTGTTCGCGCTCAACCAACAGCTTGAACTTGCCGAAGGAACTCCTGCAGTACAAATGCTCGACGTGATCGGAAGCGTTGCAGCGGCGGCGACCAGTTCCACCGGGTTGTCGACGCGCTGACGCAGATCACGGCGGCATATGAGGTCCGCACCGGCGGACTTGGAGGACGGGATAATTTGATGAGCAACAATTCAGCGGGCTGGGAATCAGACAACGGCCATGCCGTTCTTCCGGCCGCGCCGCCACCCGGCCTGCTTCCTCCCCCGCTACTTGGTGCCCGGGCGTCAGATGCTCCTCACCCGTTCAAGCCGACGGCCAACGAACTGTTTGCTGAATCGGTCCGACGGCTCCTTACCGACGACGGGACCGCCGTTGCGCTCGTCGCTCTCGATGGAACCATTCGCGATCTCAGCACACCGATGCTCAACCTCATCGGGGCACGCTCATCTCACGAGGTGACGCCCGGCTCGCCTGCCGAGGGCGTATTGCGCTCGTTTCTCGATCATGTCCCTTCCGAGCTTTTCCGATCCGGCAAGAACGTCTGGCACGGCAAGGTTGACCACCGGGCACTTGACGGATCGCCTCTTCTCCTGCGCGCCACAGCGAGCGCATCCCGCACCGACGCGCACGGCGGTGACGTGGCAATCATGCTCCACGACATCACCGAGGCCAGCCAACAGATGGCGAAACTCGTTCACCGCGCCACCCACGACCCCCTGACTGGGCTTGCCAACCGACAACAACTCTTGCAGCAGTTGGCCGAGGCAATTGGAAAGCAGCGAGATCAGCCTGGCCATGTGGCTGCGGTTTTCCTTGACCTCGATCGCCTCAAATACGTCAACGATGTTTTCGGACATGCCGCGGGTGACCGATTCCTCGTCTCCACGGCTCGCCGCCTCAGTAAGGCCGTGCGACCAGCCGACGCTATTGCTCGTATCGGTGGCGATGAATTTCTTTTTGTTGCGACCGGCGTCAACGATGCCGTCAGTGCCATCGGTTTGGCTGATCGTGCGCAGCGAGCCCTGAGCGGGCATCTCCAAATTGGCGAACTTGACCTTGAGGTTTCGGTGAGTGTCGGCATCGCGCTGACCGATACCGACGTGATGAATCTTGACGACGATGATGCGGCTTCGATGCTGATCAGCAACGCCGACACAGCGATGTACCAGTCGAAGCAAAACGGCCGGAAGTGTTCCACGCTGTTCACGTCCCAGATGCGTTCCAAAGCACGCCGGCGGATCGAAATGGCTGGGGAGCTCTCTCATGCCATCACAGCCGGTGAAATCGATGTGGAATACCAGGCGATCTTCTCTGCGGTCACGCGGAAACCGCTTGGCGCCGAAGCTCTCGTGCGATGGCGGCATCCGACACTCGGCCTCGTCGATGCCTCGACCGTCATCGCCGTCGCGGAAGAGTCCGGATCGATAGGTCGACTCGGCGAATTCGTGCTGGAGCGATCGATGGCGGACCTTGCAAAGTGGCGTGCCGAGGGCCTTGTCGACAACACCTTCGCTATCCACGTCAACGTCTCGCGCGTGCAGCTTGCCTCGGCCTCGTTTGTCAAGTCGCTCACCGAGCGTCTCACGTATCGCCAGCTTGAACCAGCCCAGCTCGTCCTCGAGGCTCGCGAGTCACCGCTGCTCGGCAGCGAGACAGAAGTCGTCCGATCGATCCGGGCGCTGCGCCAATTTGGCGTCCAGATCGCTATTGACAATTTCGGTACAGGAGCGAAGGCCCTCGCCGTTCTCACCGATGTCGGCGCCGATGTGCTCAAGCTCGACGGCTCGCTCACGCTCCCGGCTGGGTCGTCCGAGGCTGACGTCCGACTCGTCCGCGCTGTGGTCCTCTTGGCGCACGCACTTGAAATGGTCGTCGTGGCTGAACGAGTGAGCGGATTGGAACAGCTACAACGACTACGAGCAGCCGGCTGCGACATGTTGCAAGGCAACCTGCTCGCGCTTCCCAGTCCAGGCAATACGGTCACCATGACCGCCGACCAGACCTGGTGAGCCATGTTGTCCTCGCCAACCTGAGTAATCCGCTCGTGGAGTTTCCGTCATCAACGGATCGGTACCCTGGGAGCTGTGCCGCTTCCGCTGCCTTCGCCCAACTCCGGTGACCATCCGCGCCGATCGACGCTCCCGACTCCTCCGCCGTCTCCCGGTAGCACTCCGCCAACGGCCCCACCGGCTCCACCACCAACCGGTGCAGGCAACACGCAGGTGTGCTACCGCCACCCCGATCGGCCCGTCGGACGGCGTTGCACCCGATGCGGCAGGCCCGCTTGTCCAGATTGCCTCGAACAGGTCAGCGTCGGGAGCAACTGCAAGGACTGCATCAAGGCAGCGCGTCCAGACATCAAAACCCGCGCCAAGTACTGGCAGGCTGGCAAGCTGGCTATTGTCACCTACGTCCTCATCGGGCTCAACATTGCAGCGTTTCTGGGCCTCGGCCTGCTGTATGGTCTTCCCGAGATGCTCGGTCAGTCCGGGTCTGAAGCCCACCTCCGATTCGGTCTCTGGGCCCCGCCGCTGAGTGGCGAGTCCGGAATCCTCCGCGGCAGAGATGGCGTTTCGATCATCACTCAGGGCAACGAGTGGTACCGCCTCATCACAAGCGGCTTTCTTCACTACGGGCTGATCCACCTCGCTTTTAACATGTACATCTTGTTCATGCTCGGCAACATGCTCGAGCCAGCACTCGGCCGCGTGAAGTTCGCATCGATCTACTTCGCATCGATGCTCGGCGGTTCGGCTGGCGCAATGCTCTTGCAGCCCGCCGGACTCGCCGCAGGGGCCTCTGGGGCTGTGTTCGGGCTCCTTGGCGCTGCAGCGGTTGGCATGTGGCACCAGGGCATCAATCCCTTTTCCACCGGCATCGGACGACTTCTCCTGATCAACCTTGCCTTCACGTTCCTGTGGCCGAACATTTCGATTGGCGGGCACCTCGGAGGTGTCATCGCTGGATCGCTGTGTGCCTTGGTCATGATGGCGCCGGCGTACAAGGGTTATCCGAAATGGGCGGTCAATCTGGCCCCCGCCGCAGTCGCGCTTATTGCGATCATCGTCTCCGTTATTGCCGTCCGCTGATCTTGGCGGACTGCCACGAACCGACGCCCTGGTCATTGGCCACGGTGCCGCAAGCGACGTGACGCCAACGCCGGCGTAGAATCCGAGCTATGGCGCTGCGCACCACGCACATCGATCGCATCCGAGACGGCTCGTTCGACACCCTCATCATTGGAGGCGGCATCAACGGCGCTGTCACCGCTGCATCCCTGGCAGGCCGCGGGGCAAGCGTGGCGTTGGTTGACCGTGGCGACTTCGCCAACTTCACGAGCCAGGCATCGTCGAACCTCGTGTGGGGTGGCTTCAAGTACCTCGAGAACTATGAGCTGTGGCTGGTGTTCAAGCTCTGCCAATCTCGCAACCGGTTGATGCGGTCCTATCGCGCGAATATTAAGGAGATCGGCTTCTACGCCGCACTCGACGAGAGGGGCCCCTACAAGCCGTGGTTCGCTGCGTTCGGAGCCCTCGGCTACTGGATCATTGGTCAGTTCGGCACGAGATGGCCGCGTCTCCTCTCACGCGAGAAAATTGAGAAGGAAGAGCCGGCGATCAACACCAGCCGGGTGGGCGGTGGCATCGAATACCGCGACGGCATCCTGATTGACAACGACGCTCGGTTCGTGTTCAGCTTCGTGCGGTCCGCGATCGAAGCGGGAGCCGCCGCAGCTAACTACGTCGAGCTGGTATCTGCCACACGACATGGCGACCGCTGGGTTGCACAACTGCGCGATGTCGACTCGGGTGAAGAGTTCCAGACCACCGCAAGGACCATCGTCAACGCTGCTGGCCCCTTTGTCGACGAGACCAACCGCGGGTGGGGCATGAGCAC
>JBLFZD010000145.1:0-8322 GCA_047610085.1 Ilumatobacter sp.
CCAAAAGCATCGTCAACCAAATCCCAATACGTACGTCGAATCCCGGCCCTGCCTTCGTTCCGAGCAATCTGGTAAGCCTCGATCGAGGCAGACCGCGGCACGTAGACGACGACCTTGTTTACCCCCGGGGCTTCGGTCGTGATGAGGTGGGTCACGTCGACTTGGTCGTAGTTGCGTTCGCGACGATCAAGCTGCGTGAGTTCCTCGTCGGTGACGCTGGCGATCACACCGTTCACCGATTCGCCGTCCGAAACCTCAAGCCCAAGAGCGACGATGACACCTTCATCGACATCGGTGCCGTCATCAAGCTTCCACGCGGCGGTGATGTGCATGACCCCGTAGTTCCAACGTCGGCCGAAGCCCGCAAGGTCCGCTTCGAAGAAGTCCGTACCCGGCTCGGCCACGCGTGAAATCGTGCGAGACATCGCAGTGGGGCTCACGAGTGAGCCGTAGCCAAACACCCATGTCGTTCGTTCCGCCGGTTCGATGGCCGCGACTGGCGGCTGCTCGCTTTCTGCGGCTGATTCCCCAACGTCACCCGCAACCGTTGGTGACAATTCGTCCAGTTGCGCCCAGAGCCGATCGATCTGAGCAACGAGGTCGACAAGATCGCCACCGTTGTCGATGACGTGCGTCGCCGTCGCGAGGCGCTTCTCCCGGCTGATCTGGCTGTTGATGCGGTTGCGCACGTCGTCGGCATCCATGCCACGACCGACAGCCCGCTCCACGGCAAGGTCGTAGGCGACGTCGACCACAATGGTGGCTGCAAGACCTTTGCGCGGGTTTTCTCCAAGCAACGGGAAGTCGAGCACCACGAGTTGGTCCGTGTCGGCGTTCAGGTTGATCTGGCGCTGGATCTCGCCCTGCATGGCGGGGTGCACGATCCCGTTTAGATCCTTCAGGGCCTCTGCATCGCTGAATACGATCTTGGCAACTTCGGGGCGGATCAGCGCGCCGTCCGCATCAAGGATTTGGCCGCCGAATCGTTGAGCCATGGCAGCGACGACCGGGGTGCCCGGGGCCTGAAGATCGCGAGCAATTTGGTCGGCGTCCACGATCGCCGCACCTCGCTCAGCGAGCAGCTTTGAGACCGTCGACTTTCCTGCTCCGATACCTCCGGTGAGTCCCACGACGATCATGAAAACGAATGATGCCCGACTCCGAAGAGCCGGGCATCATTTTCAATCAGATGCGCTCCCATTCGGGAGCGCTTTGATCACTCTGCGGCCGGAGCCTCTTCAGCGGGAGCTTCAACGGCTGCTGCTGCTTCCTCAGCCGGAGCCTCTTCAGCGGGAGCTTCAACGGCTGCTGCTGCTTCCTCAGCCGGAGCCTCTTCAGCGGGAGCTTCAACGGCTGCTGCTGCTTCCTCAGCCGGAGCTGCTTCCTCAGCCGGAGCTGCTTCCTCAGCCGGAGCCTCAGCTGCTGCTGCGTCGTCGCCGTAGTACTCGGTCCAGGCAGCTTCGGCCTCAGCCGATGCTTCGCCCTGCACGTAGTTACCCGCGGCATCGATCTCGAAGTGCTCGCGGTACTCAGCTGCGAGCTCGCCGCCCTCGGCGGCCTGCTTGATCGAGAGGCTGATACGGCGACGTGCGAGATCGAGATCGATGATCTTGACCCACAGCTCTTCGCCCGGCGTGACGACCTGCTCGGGGCTATCGACGTGATGTGCCGACATTTCCGAAATATGGACGAGGCCTTCGATGCCGTCTCCGACCTGAACGAACGCACCGAACTGAACCAGCTTGGTGACTCGGCCGTAGACGAGCTGCCCAACCTGGTGGCCTTCGGCGAATTCCTGCCACGGATCCTGTTGCGTTGCCTTCAGCGAGAGGCTGATGCGCTCACGGCTGAAGTCGACGTCGAGGACCTGCACCTTGACGGGGTCGCCAACAGCGACAACCGAGCCGGGGTGATCAACATGCTTCCAAGAAAGCTCGGACACGTGGATGAGTCCGTCCATGCCACCGAGGTCGACGAACGCACCGAACGACACAACGCTCGACACGGTTCCTTCGCGAACTTCGCCAACCTTGAGGTTGTTGAGGAACTGGTCGCGGGTCTCTTTCTGGTTCTCTTCGAGGTAGGCGCGACGGGACAAGACCACGTTGTTGCGGTTCTTGTCGAGTTCGATGATCTTGGCGTGAACCTGGGTACCGATGTACGGAGCGAGGTCCCGGACACGGCGCAGCTCGACGAGCGATGCGGGCAGGAAGCCACGCAGGCCGATGTCGACGATGAGGCCACCCTTGACGACTTCGATGACGGGACCGGAAACGACTTCGTCGGCTTCCTTCTTCGCCTCGATGTCGCCCCAGGCACGCTCGTACTGCGCACGCTTCTTGGAGAGGACGAGACGCCCTTCCTTGTCTTCCTTGGTGAGCACGAGGGCTTCGATGACTTCACCGATGCTGACGACCTCTGACGGGTCGACATCGTTGCGGATGCTCAGCTCACGGCTCGGGATAACACCCTCGCTCTTGTAGCCGATGTCGAGGAGGACTTCGTCCTTATCGATCTTGACGACGGTGCCGTTGACCATTTGGCCATCTTCGACTTCGACCATCGTGCCGGCGATGGCTTCTTCGAACGTCATGCCGAGGTCATCAGAGATGATCTCTCGGGGGGTGTATTTGCCTTCTTCGTCGAAGGTTCCGAACTGGGACTCGGGCGAAGCAGCGGGCGTGGCCTCGGGGTTCGGCTCGATCTCTTCAGCGGCAGGGGTAGCGATGTCAGTCAAGGTATTTCTTTCAGAAACGGATCGGTGAACGGCTGCTCATGGGAGCAGTCGTGCGTCTCGGTCGAGATCGCAGCGATGAACGATACCAGGCCCGTTTCGGAACCCCGCCCGAATGGACACGGCCCATACGGTGAGTGTCCTGCGGCGCACAAACTCTCCGCAACCGATCAGCCCCGGTAGACGCCCGATACTCGTCCGCCACTGCGCCAGTAAACGTTCTGTTCGCGATCCAGGAAACCCTCGTCGATCAGGTGCCGGCGCAACGTCGACCAATCTGGATTGAACCCACCGAGAATCAAGTTGACCTCACGCTCGGGATACGTTTTACCCACGTCGAACTCGAGAGCCAAACGCTCAAGCACGATCAGACGCTTCGCCCGGGAAGTCGGAACCGAGGTGAGCGTTCGTCCCTCAAAAAACCGACTGAGCACCTCTCGTTCGTCGTCGGTCATCCCGAAACCGATCACGGGCTCCATTGGGCAGGTCCGGGTCGACGAGATCGTGTCCGATATCGCGAAGGACATCGGCAGCGAGGTGGTCCCGCTCATCATCGCTGGTCACAATCAACGCGGTCTTCAACGCACCAACGGCTTCGAGGACCCGCTGGGTATCCAAGCTGGTGACTTGTGCAAGCTCTTTCGTGTTCTTCGGGCCAGACACCAGCACACCACTGACCGCAAGGCGATCGGTGTCGAGAAAGTTTCTCAATTACTCAACGGCATTCATAGAGGCCAATGAACCCAGCGATCCATTGTCTCGGCCAGCTTCACTCCTCGGCACATTTTGTCGCAAGAACCAGAAACTCGGCGGTATCAGCTGTGGCGGGGTCGAAGCCGTAGGCGCCCGGCTCAACACTGCTGATGCTGTCGGCCCTCAAGCCGTGCGCTGCCATCAGCAGCCGAAGCTCGCGTGGGGTGTAGCAGCCGGTCCAGAGGTCGACGGTCTTCGACTTCCCTGTCTCGGACTTGATTTCTGTGCGCTCGTGGTTCACACCTGTGTCGGCATCGAAGTCAGCTCCTTCCCAGTGCCGAACCACGAAGTACGAGCTGAACGCGCTCAATGCCATCCTCCCGCCGGGGCGCAACGCCTTCGCCATACCTTCGACCACAACGGCGTCCTCACCGTTCGCGGTCATCAACCCAAAAGCCCCTTGGCAGAGGCAGACGACCGCATCGAACTCGGCATCGAATGCGAGCGTGCGAGCATCGAGCCTCTCGAACGTGGCATCTTCGGGAGCCCTGACCCGAGCGATCTCGATAAACCGTTCGCTGATGTCGACGCCGTGAACGATGATCCCTCGGTCGGCCAAGTCGTACGCGTGCCGACCGGGGCCGCACCCAACATCGAGTACTCGATCACCCGGTTGTAGACCGAGCGCCTCGACGATGTGGTCAACCTCTTGTGCGGTGCCTTTGGTGAACGAGTAGCGCAAGTACGCCTCGCCCATGTGGTCGGCGAGGTCCTCAAACCAGTGGTCACGTTCGGTCATAAACTCTTCCCCGGCAACGGGTGCGGAGTGTGCCTGACCCCCTCCGAGACGGACCCCCTCCGAGACTCCAGCTGGCAACGCGTGAGGTTGTTGCGCCCACGGACCGCAACAACCTCACGCGTATATGACAGGACGGGCTGAGGCTCGGGCGGCATGTCGGAGTCAGCCCTTTGCAGCAGCCCACGTGTCGCCCCACGACACGTTGACTTCGAGGGGCACGTCGAGCTCGGCGGCGTCGTGCATGATGTCGATTACGAGTTTGCCGATGGTGTCCTTCTCGGACGGCGGGACCTCGACGAGCACTTCATCGTGCACTTGCAGAATCAGTTCACTCTCAACGCCGGGCTTGCTGAGCGCTTCGTCGATACGCACAAGCGCAACCTTGAAGATGTCGGCCGCCAGACCCTGGATACCGGCGTTCATCGCCTGGCGCTCCCCCGCCTGACGCACCCGGAAGTTCGAGTTCAGCAGTTCGGGTATCGGACGGCGGCGACCGAACAACGTTTCGGTGTAGCCACGTTCACGAGCTTCCTCGACCGTGCTCTCCATGTAGGCCTTCACGTTCGGGAACGCCACGAAGTACGCCTCAAGGATCGGCGCTGCTTCGTCGACCGGGATGTTGAGTCGCTGCGCCAAGCCATAGGCCTCCATGCCGTAGGCAAGACCGTAGGAGACCATCTTGGCCTTCGACCGTTGATCAACGGTGACCGAATCCGGGTCGACGGAGAACACCCGCGATGCCGTGGCGTTGTGAATGTCTTGCCCGGTGTTGAACGCTTCGAGCAAACCCGGGTCCTGAGCGAGGTGAGCGATGCAGCGCAGCTCGATCTGGTTGTAGTCGGCGACCAACAGCTCGGTTCCCGGCGAGGCAACGAACGCCCGGCGAAACAGGCGTCCCTCTTCGGATCGGACCGGAATGTTGTGCAGGTTCGGCCGATCGGACGACAAGCGACCGGTGCGCGCAACGGTCTGGTTGAACGTCGCATGAATACGTCCGTCGGACGCGACCTCCTGCAACAATCCCTTGCCATACGTGCCGCGCAGCTTCTCGACTTCGCGGTGACGACGCAGCGGGCCGAGGAACTCGGGCCACTCATGTTCGAGCTTTTCGAGCGTGGCGGCGTCGGTCGACGGACCCGTCTTCGTCTTCTTGATCGGGGTCAGGCCCCTGGTGTCGTAGAGCAATTCGCGAAGCTGCTTCGGCGAGTTGAGGTTGAGATCGGGCATGTCGGCCTCGGCACGCAACTGGGCCACAAGCGACTCAACCTCGTTGGTGAGCTTGGTGTTGAGCGCTTCGAGTTCCTCAACATCGACAGCGATGCCAATGTGCTCCATCTTTGCGAGCACCATCACCAGCGGGTTCTCGATTGTCTCGTACAGCTCGGCCATACCTTGCGCGTCAAGACTGGCCCGAATGGGATCAACCAAATGGTGGACAGCGAGCGCATCACGGCCCGCCAACTCGGCGTTCGACATCGATGTGCCATCGAGGTCGAGTTGCCCACTGCTCGCTCCGTCATCGTCGGGGCGAGCGAACGACGTGTACTTCTCGATCAGATCTGGCAACTCGTAGCGAGCCTCAGCAGGGTCGATTAGGTATGCCGCGATCGCCGTGTCGAGCGCGATTCCGTTGAGCGAACATCCCAGTCCGAGCAACGATCGCATGAGCGGCTTGATCCGGTGGCCCCGCACGTCGGTGTGTGCCGCCAACTCGTCTTGCACCGCCGCATCAGCCAGCAGGGCTGCCGGAATCCAGGCGACCTCTGCGGATTCAGAGTCGGTGACCACGGCCAAACCAGCGAGGTCACTCCGACCCGGGTCACCGGTCCAGGTGGCCGAAACGTCGAGTGCGTGCACGCCGGCGATCACCGCAGCGGCCTCGGGCGCTGTTTCGATCTCGGTGATCTCGGCAACAAGTTGCTGCTGCTCGTCCTGAGGCCCAAGATCAACTTCGGCTCCCATGCCATTGATCGCCCCGGTGATCCGGCCAGACAGTGCCTTGAATTCGAGGAACTCGAACAGGCGCTTCATCTCGGCACCGTTCGGCTTCGGGACGAGGTCGTCGAAGTCAACGGTGTCGACCGGCGCATCATGTCGAAGAATCATCAGGTCATAGTTCTTGCGAGCCAGAGCCTCATTCTCGGTGAGGTTCTGTTTCAGCTTTGGTGTTTGCTCATCAACGTTCTCGAAGATCCCGTCGAGACCGCCGTACTTGTTGATCAGCTTGGCAGCTGTCTTCTCGCCCACTCCGGGGACCCCAGGCAGGTTGTCGGAGTTGTCGCCGCGGAGCGCTGCGTACTGCACATACATCTCCGGCGTCACGCCCGTCTTTTCTTTGATCCCCGCCTCGTCGTACAAGGCGTAGTCGCTCACGCCGCGCTTGTTGTACATCACCTTCACGTCAGTGGCGTCGTTGACGAGTTGGTAGCTGTCGCGGTCGCCGGTGACGATGATGACGCTCTTGCCTCGAGTGGTGAGCTGATCCACCGACGCCGCAATGAGGTCATCGGCTTCCCAGCCAACCTGATCGATCGTTTGGATACCGACGGCTTCAAGCACCTCGCGTACGAGGCCCATCTGCTGACGCAGGATGTCGGGAGCCGCTTCGCGCTGCGCCTTGTAGGTCGGCTCGGCAACGTGGCGAAACGTCGGCTCGGGCCGGTCGAACGCAACGAGAATGCCTTCAGGCTGTTGCTCATTGAGCACGTAGGCGAGCATCGATGTGAAGCCAAAAACAGCGTTGGTGACCTGGCCGCTGGCGGTTGCCATGTCGGTCGGGAGCGCGAAGAACGCTCGGTAGGTCAACGAGTTCCCGTCGACCAGAAGGTGGGTACCCACAGTGGGCTCCGTTCGTTGGATTCGGTCAGTCGGCTGCGGGACGCAGCGAACCGTCGAGGATGCGATCAGCGACGTCACGCATCTTGGTGCGCTCGCTCATCGCCGACTTCTGAATAAATGCGAAGGCATCGTTCTCCGTCATCTTCAGTTCGTCGATGAGTAGACCTTTGGCCCGGTCGACGATCTTGCGTGACTCGAGTTGGTCGCCCAACGCATCGATCTCACCCGACAGCGTTGCGAGTTCGCGGAAGCGACCCATCGCCACTTCGATTGCCGGGATCAGGTCGCTCTTCTGGAACGGCTTCACGAGAAATGCGAGCGCACCCGCGTCTCGAGCTTCTTCAACGACCTCGCGCTGGCTAAATGCAGTGAGCATCAGCACGCCACACAGCCGCTCAGCATTGATTGTCCGAGCCGCTTCGAGACCATCTCCACCGGGCATCTTGATGTCGAGAATCGCCAGGTCAGGCTTGGTCTCACGGATCAGATCAACGACGGTGTCGCCTCGGCCGGTCTCACCGACCACCTGGTAGCCCTCTTCTTCGAGCGTTTCACGAAGATCCATGCGAATGATGGCTTCATCTTCGGCAATCACGACTCGCAAGGGCATAAGAGAGTTATAGCGCCAATCTGCGGATCGCCTCGCACGTCGACCGATCAGTCGCTGCTGGTGAGCTGGTCGAGAAGCTCGTCTTGACGTTGTTCAAGTTGGGCTATCTCAACAATTACTCGTTCTCGTTGCTTCGCATTTGCG
The DNA here is from genome assembly GCA_047610085.1 of Ilumatobacter sp. Classification (GTDB taxonomy): domain Bacteria; phylum Actinomycetota; class Acidimicrobiia; order Acidimicrobiales; family Ilumatobacteraceae; genus Ilumatobacter_A. The sequence continues at coordinate 7,819 of JBLFZD010000145.1, forward strand.
TCGGCATGTTCGCGGGCCTGTCGGGCCTCACGGTCCACACCGGTGTTCTCAGCGACCAAGGCTCGCGTCTCGGAGTCGTCTGCCTCTTGACGCAAATACAGCGTTTGCTCATCGACAGCGACCAACTCGGAACGCAACGACGTCAGACGAGATGAGACCTTGATCAGCTTGCGCTTCGTGGACTGTTTCGACACGTCGCCGAGCGTACGTTGCTCGTGCCGTTCGGGAACACCGCAATGCGCGCGTCTGCCAGGACCGCTGGACCGATATCGTTTGGGCCGAAAGCCCCAGTAGCCCAATTGGCAGAGGCAACGGTCTCAAACACCGTCCAGTCTCGGTTCGAGTCCGAGTTGGGGCACCACCGACGTGTGCAGTTTCCACGATGACACAGACCAAACGACGGCGTCGAAGAGCGCCGAGTTTTCTCCGTTGCCTACGACGTGCGCCGAATGTTGGCGAGGACTACGTCACGGATCTCGTGCAGTCGCGGCCCTGGCAGGTCAT
>JBLFZD010000146.1:0-8321 GCA_047610085.1 Ilumatobacter sp.
AGGCGCCGGCGTGCGCTACGTCGACGCCACGGTGTCAGGCAACGCTGCCCAGGCGGCGGCAAAAGACATCATCTTCATGGTCGGTGGTGGCGAACCCGATGTTGCGATCGCAGTCGCACTGCTCGACCCGATCGGGCGACACGTCTACCGGGTCGGCCCCGTCGGCGCGGGGATGCGCGCCAAGATCGTTGTCAACCACGTGCTCTCGATCAATCGAGCCGCGATCGCCGAAGGTCTCGCCGTGGCCGAGAAGGCCGGGCTCGACCTCTCACCAATGTTCGACGTGCTACGCGACAGCGCCGCGTACTCCAAGGCGATGGACATTTGGGGAACCCGGATGATCGATGGTGACTACGAGCCCCCGGCCTCGCGGGCTCGCCAGAGCCTTAAGGACTCGCGTCTGATCAACGGCCATGCTGAATCAATCGGGGCGTCCCACGCATTGGTCGAGGCAGTGCGCGACGCCCTGGTCGAAGCCGTCGATGGGGGCCTTGCCGACGCCGACAACGCGTCGGTCATGGAAGTTATGCGACGACGGGCCGGTATTGGTCGGCTCTGACTGTCCAATGCGATCCTATATTATGTATCATGTGCTGTAGCAGCCCGCTGCAACACGCCAACCCCCAGTCCATCCGTTCGGCATTTCGGTGCCGAGCTCAGTCAAGGAGCCAAAATTGAACTACACCGAAATCGTTTATGAGCGACGCAACGATGCTGCCTGGATCGGAATCAACCGGCCCGAAGTACGCAATGCCTTTCGTGAACAGACCCTCGATGAGATTGCTCATGCCCTGAACCTGACGCGCGAAGATCCGACGATTGTGGCGGCCGTCATTTACGGCGTCGACGGACATTTCTCTGCGGGCGGCGACTTCCACGCCATGATGAAGCTCAACAAGGCCAACTCGTCCATGTGGAACGACCGCATGCAGAAGGTCGCGATGACCTGCCGCAATCTCCCCATTCCTGTGATTGCCATGGTGGAAGGCGCGTGCGTCGGTGGAGGCCACGAGTTGATGCTGTGGTGCGACCTCGTGATCGCCAGCGAGGATTCGATCTTCGGACAGACCGGCGCCCGAGTCGGCGCCTGCCCGACCGTGGGTGCCACGCAATACATCGGCAAGCTGATCGGCGAGCGCCGCGCCAAGGAGATGATCTTCCTCTGCAAGAAATACTCCGGCAAGGAAGCTGCCTCGATTGGTCTGGCCAACGAAGCAGTTCCCGCCGCCGACCTCCTCGCCCGAGTCGAGGAAGTCGTTGCTGACATTAAGGGGTACAGCTCACAGACGATCCGGGCGACAAAGGTCAGTCTCAACTACGACTCCGATTCGCTGTATCCCTCGTGGCAGCACGGAATGGAACTCCTCGCCAATATCTGGGGCACCGAAGAGGCGCTTGAGGGAATGAACGCGTTCCTGGAGAAGCGACCGGCTGACTTCCACCAGTTCCGCGAGCGCAACAAGGACGCGCTCGATACGTACCTCGACGATTTCGACTCTGGCCGCAACCAAGCAGAGTCCTCGCGCGCGGCGCGCTAGCGCATGGTCGACGCCGGAGTTGACGGGGAGGTTGACGGCGCCCTTGAAGGGGTGCGGGTGGTCGACCTCACCCGTGTCCTCGCCGGGCCACTCTGCACGATGTGGTTGGGCGATATGGGTGCAGACGTCATCAAAATCGAGCGGCCCGGTCGGGGCGACGACACGCGCAGTTGGGGCCCACCCTTCGTCGGCGACGAATCGGCCTACTTCCTCGGTGTCAACCGCAACAAGCGCAGCCTCACACTCGATCTCGACAACGAGGCCGGTCGCGATGTGCTGCGCCAACTCATCGCCACCGCCGACGTCGTCGTCGACAACTTCAAGATCGGCACCCTGGAACGGTGGGGGTTCACCGACGAGTGGTTCGACGAGCACGCACCGACTGTCGTGCGCTGCACGGTCACGGGGTATGGCTCGACCGGGCCCAAGGCCGGACTGCCGGGCTACGACTTCATCTTGCAGGCCGAGAGTGGGCTGATGTCGATCACCGGCGAACCCGACGGCCAATCGATGAAGCTCGGGGTGGCCATCGTCGACATCTGTACCGGCATGTTCGCCACGATCTCGGTGCTCGGTGCGTTGCAGGCCCGCCAACGTACTGGCCGAGGGCAACGCACCGAGTCGTCGCTGCACGACACCAGCATCCAATTGTTGGCCAACGTTGCCGCGAACCATCTGGCGTCAGGCGAAGATGCTGCGCGATATGGCAACGGCCACCCCAACATCGTTCCGTACCGGACGTTCGCGACAGCCGACGGCGAACTTGCCGTTTCGGTTGGCAACGACGATCAATTCGTCAGGTTCGCCGAGATTCTCGGTCAGCCGGAGTGGGCCGTCGACGACCGTTTCCGTAGCAACCGCGACCGGGTGCTGCATCGTGATCTGCTCGATGGCAAGATCGCCGACGTGCTGGCCAGCCGAACGCGCGCTGAGTGGACTGCGGCCCTCGAGCCGGTCGGGATTCCCACTGGGCCGATCAACACTGTTGCCGAGGCCTTGGCCAGCCCCCAGACCCGTGCTCGCGACATGGTCGCTGAGGTTGACCACCCAACGGTGGGCGCCGTGCCGATTGTCGGCATCCCATTCCAAATGTTCGGAACCCCTGCCTCGATTCGCCGACCGCCGCCCACCATTGGCCAGCACAGCCGAGAGGTACTCGACGAGCTGCCCGGGCTTGACGCCGACGACATCGAACAACTCCTACGAGCGGGCGTCACCACGATTCCGCCGAGCACGAGCCCAGCTAACTTAAATCCAACCACACCATGACGGAGGACGAATGACCGACCCCAAGACAGGCCCAGAAGTTCCCGGAGGCGAGTGGTGGCCGGAACTCGGGCCGCAATGGAAACCGACGACGGCACAGAAGCCGCAGTGCCTGTGTATTGACGTGCACTCCCATCTCGCCGTTGCAGAATCAGCAGCCGTCGCCAAGCCCCATTTCAAACCAGAGATGGACCCACGCTCCTTCTTCAGCCCACCGGAGAGCAACAGGTACAACACTGAGCTCCGGATGCAACCCCATCAGGTTGCCAAGTACCACGAGCCCGAAGCGCGCATCGAAGACATGGACAAGCAGGGCATCGACATGCAGCTGCTGTCGGTCGTCCCGCCGCAATACTTTTATTGGCTCGACCCGGAGAACGCCATTAAGGCGTGCCGCATTCAGCATGAGCGCTTCGCCGAGATTGTCGCCGCCTACCCCGACCGTTTTGCGGCCGTGGCCAACCTGCCGATGGACCACCCGCAGATTGCGATCGAGGTGATGGAAGAAGCCAAACGCGATTTTGGTTTCAACGGATTCGAGATCAATGGTGACGTCAACGGCGAGGACCTGGACGACCGTCGGTTCGACCCGATCTGGGAGAAGGCGGTCGAACTGGACATGACCGCGATCTTGCACCCCCAGGGCTTCACGCACGGCCAACGGATGGACGACTACTACCTCATCAACGTCGTTTGTATGCCGCTCGCGTCGACCGTTGCCATCTCGCGCATGATCCTCGGTGGTGTCTGGGAAAGGTTTCCTGACTTCAAGATGGTGGTCGTCCACGGCGGCGGGTACTTGCCGTTCTACTTCGCACGCACCGACCATGCGTTCAACATGCGCCCCGAGATGCGACGCCACATCACGCGCAAGCCGAGCGAGTATCTCCACAACCTGCACTTCGACACCACGGTCTTCGAGCCAAAGATGGTCGAGTACCTCGTTGACGAATTCAGTGACGAGAACGTATTGCTCGGTACCGACTACCCCTTCGACATGGGTCCGACCGATCCACTCGCATTTCTTGCCGAAGCCAGACTCTCCGAAAAGTCGCGTGAGCGAATCCTGGGTGGGAACGCCGCTCGCCTCTTCAAGATCGGACGCGAGTAACCATGGCGCGCATTAAGTTGCTCTCGACCCGTGACGGTCTGGACCCCCAGCAACAGAAGGTCTTCGACTGGGTTGTCGAGAGCCGCGGCAAGATGATTCGCCCCTACGAGGTCCTCCTGCATGCGCCAGGTCTGGCACGGCCCGCCGCCGAGCTTGGCCATCAGATCCGCTACGAGGGTCAGCTCAGCGACCACGATCGCGAGCTTGCGATCATCACCACGGCAAAGGTGCATGACTGCGAATTCGAGTGGTCGAGCCACGTCGGGCTGGCGCGCGAGGCCGGAGTGTCCGACGAAACAATCGATTACCTCGACGGTGACGGTGCCGACGATCAACTCATCGGAGTCGATGAGTTGATCGTCGGTTTCGTCCGCGAGTTGTGTGCCGACAGCGACGTGTCCGACAGCCGATTCGCCGCCGCCGAATCGGCGTTTGGCGCGTCGGGTGTCGTCGAGTTGACAGCACTTGTCGGCTACTACACGTTCCTCGGATTTGTGATGAAGGTTGCAGAGGCATGCTGAGCTGATGCAATTTCCGGCTGTTCGACGTGGTGGAATTCGTGGCATGACCACGCCCCGTCAGCCCTTCAACATCGCGATCGCCTGCTGGGCCGTCATCGGCGCCGCCGTGATCGGTGGATGTGGGGGGTCTGATGGCCCGGCTGTCACCGTCGACGGGGTCGAGATCCCACGCGATGCGTTCGATGCGTTGCACGCTGACGTCGCCGACCTCGACGACGACGAGCGGGCGGGAAGCGCCGTCTTGCTGATATTGCGCGAGGCGTTCGTCAGTCGAGCACTGACCGACCTCGACGTCGAATTGTCGAACGCTGCCGTCGAGGCTGCACTCAGCAACAATCTCACGTCGATCGAGGCCCGCGGCGACATCGACGAGATCCTGACAACCCGCAATCAGACCCGAGATCGCCTGCGTGCCGAAGCAGAACTCGACACGGTGCGCGACGCGGTGGGCGAACGGCTCGTGCGTACCGAGGGTGACGGCTTCGACATCGACGCCGCATATCAGCAGTATTCACTCGTCCATGCCGAGGTCTGTATTCATCAAATGCAGCTTGCCGACGTCGAAGACTTCGACACTGCCCTGGTCCGTTTGAACGCCGGTGAGAAGTTTGCAACAATCGCCCGTGAAATGTCGATTGATCCGTTCGCCGACCGTGACGACGGAGTCGGGGCGGGCGGCGACCTTGGCTGCTCGGCACCGAACGCACTCCCGCCTGGCCTCGCCGAAGCGACCATCGAGGCACCGTTGCGCGAACCGACCGGACCGGTTGCCAGCAGCGTTGGAATCCACTTGCTCGTGGTTGACGATCGAACGGTGGCGGAATTGGTCGACGTCCGCGACGACGTGATCGAAGCCGCCGTACCGGTGCAGGGCCCCGAGCTGTTTCGGGGGTGGGCGGTCGGCGTGTTGAACACGATCGAGGTCGATGTTGACGAGGCCTACGGTCGGTGGGGCGTATTACCCGAGACCGATCCGGTCCCGACCGTCGTCCCCAAATATCGATTCGGCGACATCATCAACCAGTGACCGAATTGCCCGGCGGCTCAACCCGAACGGGATGCGCTTCGACCCAGGCGACATCAGATGTCGACGCGGAAGCGAGACAGAGCAGCCTCGTCGATATCGACACCCACACCGGGCGCATCACTCGGGTAGAGGTGACCCGACCTGGGCAGGAATCGCTCGGTGCACACGTCGTTGGCCAGGTACTGCGGCGAGATGCCAGAACCGAACCGCAAATTCGGCACCGCCAGCGCGAGGTGCGCTCCGTGGGCGGCGCTGATGCTGGTCTGACCTGCCATGCCGGCGAAGTGCACGCCGATACCTGCGGCGTCGGCCACGGCGAACATCTCGCGTACTCCGATCGGACCAGCTGCCTTCATCAACTTCGCGACGACGGCACCCACTGCATTCATCGCGAGATACGTACGAAGATCAGCCGCGTCGAAGATGCCCTCGTCGCCGGCGATGGTGACCGGGCTCGCAGCAACCAGCTGCGACATGCCCATGATGTCATGGCGCGACACCGGCTGCTCGACGAAGCCGGGTCGAGCGTCGGCGACGCCTCGCAAGTAGCGCAGGGCATCGGCCACGTCCCAGCCCTGATTCGCATCGGGCAGGATCAAGACGTCCGGACCGACGGCATCGCGCACCGCATACGTTGCGGCGAGATCGAGGTCGACGTCGCCGCCGACTTTCACCTTGACGATCGGGTATCCCTCAGCCACCTTTTCTGCGGCTTGTGCCGCCTTTTCCTCGGGGGTCCCACCCGAGACGTGCCAAATCGTCGGTACGGACTCACGCGAACGACCGCCGTAGAACTGGTACAACGGCAGACCGGCGGCCTTGGCCACGACGTCGTGCAACGCCATTTCCACCGCGGCTCGGGCGCCCGAGTTGTGGACCGAGATTTGCCGCATCATCGCGCGGTGACGTGCCAGTCGCGTCGGGTCCTCGCCTTCCAGATGCGCGGCGTAGACGTTGTTGATGAGGTCGGTCGCCGACGCGAGGCTCTCGCCGGAAAAGTATCTGGCCAGCACGCTCTCGCCGAGACCGACCACTCCGTCGTCGGTCGTGATTCGGACGACGACGCAGGTGCGCGCCTGCACAGTAGCGACCGCCATTTTGAGCGGTTGGAGGAGTGGCACCTCGATCGGGATGGCCTCGATTCGCCTGATCAGCATCGGTCGCTACCCTTTCTCTCGTAGACCACTTCCATATCGTGCATTATATATGAGGGTCTATCGTGGCCGTAGCCTCTCACTGATCCAATCCAAATCCTAAGGGAGACAAACATGAGCATCAACGACGATTCTGTGCGGTCAGTCGTGACCGCACGGCCACCTGTCGTCGGCCCGCACGTCTGGCGTGGCGCTGATGTCCAGGACGACACCTCGTGGATCGTCCAGATCGAACCCGCGATGGTTGCCGAGATCGACGAGCGTCTCGTTGCCGCGGAGGAACGGCAACTAACCGTGCCGTTCGAACGACATGACTTCCGACTCGACACCTGTGAACAACTGTTGGCAGATGTCGTCAGACTCCTCAGTAACGGCCCCGGCATGGCGGTCGTTCGCGGCCTGCCCCGGGAGCGGTATACGACCGAACAATGCGAGTTGATCTACTGGGCCTTCGGCATGCACCTCGGAACACCGATCTCGCAGAACTCGCAGGGGCACCGCCTCGGACAGGTCCGCGATCAGGGTCTGTCGCTCGCCGACCCGAACGTCCGGGTGTACCAGACAAACGCCAAGCTCGACTACCACGCCGATCAATTGCCCGTTGATGTACTCGGGTTATTCTGTCTGCGCACGGCGCTGCGCGGCGGCGAGAGCAAGATCGTGAGCGCCACCGCCATCCACAACGTCGTGCGCGCTGAGCGGCCCGATTTGCTCGAGGTGTTGTACGAACCGTTCAACCTCGATTGGCGCGGCGAAGAACCTGCCGGCGAGCAGCCGTGGTACCAGTTGCCGATGTTCAGTTGGTCTGGCGACAAGATCGCATCTCGCTTCACCTCGCTGGCCTACTTCCGATCGGTTGACCGCTACGGACCGGATTTGGCGCTGTCCCCCGACCAGAGCGAAGCCCTCGAGTTCGTCCAAGAGGTCGCTAACCGGCCCGGCGCAGCAATGGCGATGGCCTTCGAGGAAGGCGACATGCAATTTCTCAATAATCACCTCATGTTGCACGCCCGCGAAGCATTCGAGGACCACGATGATCCGGCGCTGCAGCGCCATCTGCTCCGGATGTGGATCGCTTATCCGCCTGATCTCCGACAGCCGCTCTCTCCTCTGCTCGCTGAGCGCTACCGTTACGTCGAGATGGGTGGCATTCCGGCGAAACCGCAGAGCATCGAGTGAGCGAGAGTCTGCTGGCACGCGCGACCGCGGTCACAGAAGCAATCGTCGCAGCCGGCGAACCCGTTGGACCGCGCGCCCTTGCCCGTGCCACGGGAATCGATCGGAGCGCGGTCGGGCGAATCTTGAGACAACTCGCAGATCTCGGGATCCTTACGGCTGAGAACGGGAGCTACAGCCCCGGTGTGCGCCTGTTCAAGATCGGCCGCGTGCTGTCAGCACTCGATACCTTGCCAGCTGCTGCCAACGCCGCACTGTCGAGCCTCGTCGACGAGTTCGATGAGACGTCGTATGTGTGTACATGGCAAGAGAACTCGGCGGTCTTCCTCTACGAGGGTCGGTCATCCAAACCGCTTCGATATGTCATCGAACTCGGACGCCCGGTGCCGCTGCATGCCGGTGCGGCAGGGCGGGCCATCCTCTCTGGACTCCCCGCCGAGACGGTGCGCGAACTCTTCAGCGGCGACGGACTACCGGCGCTGACTGAAGCAACGATCACCGACGTCGAGGCACTTATCGAACAATGCT
>JBLFZD010000147.1:0-8275 GCA_047610085.1 Ilumatobacter sp.
GAATCGAAAGCACATCGGCGAGCGGATCAACGATGGGTTCACGCTCCCGACGCGAGTGCTGCTCGCGGCGTTCCGCCCGGCCCTGCTCCATGCCGTCGCGGACCAGTTGCAGGTGACGCCGCCGGCGCGGAATCTCATCAACGTCGTCATCGTCATCGTCATCGTCATCGGACTGGCTCTCGTCGACGTCATCGATGTCATCGCGCTCTTTCCTCGAACGGCTCGGTCGTCGTCGGAGGCTGCTCGCATGTTCGTCGTCATCGGCATCGGGATCGAACGACGACACGCTGCGTATTGCCCGACCGGCAGATCGGGGTGGATCTGGCTCCTCGCCACGCTCGGCGTCATCCGCGTCGCTGGCACCGTTGTTGCTGTCGCCACGCTCGGCAGCGTCGACATCGTTGCCCCGCCACACGTCGAGGAGTTCGGGCTCCATCAGAAGTTCATCGGAGAGGACAAACATCGTAGCGATGACGTGTTTGCACGCGTGGCCGTCGTAGTTGGCGTCGTCGGGGCACGAGCACGACGCGGCGACATCGCGCCGCAACGGCATCCCGCTGCCGCGCGTGACTTCGAGCGAGGCGATGTACGGAGTCGCTCGTGAACCTTGGATCTCGCAGGTGACCACACCCGACTCGACGATGATGTCAGAGACCGATCCGTCTTTTGCGTACTGCTTGCCACGCTTCAACCTCTGCGGGTCGCTCATCTCGGCAGCGAGCACCTTCATCATCGTGGCGGGGAGGCGGCCTGGGTGTTGCGCGCCGTAGGGCTTGCGTGGTCGACTCATTGCTCGACCTCAAGGGTGATCAAGTCGCGAAGTTCATCGGTGGTCATCTCTGACATCCAGGCTTCGCCTTCACCGGTGCCGATCGCTTGTTCGGCGAGTTTGCGCTTGTCGTCAATGACCTGGCTGACCTTCTCTTCCACGGTCCCTTCGCATACCAGCTTGTGCACGTTCACCGTCTGGGTCTGGCCAATGCGCCAGGCGCGGTCGGTTGCTTGGTCCTCCACCGCAGGGTTCCACCAGCGGTCGTAGTGGATGACTTGGCTGGCAGCGGTGAGGTTGAGGCCGGTACCGCCCGCCTTGAGCGAGATCAACAGCAGTGGTGGGCCGGAGCCGTCTTGGAAGTCGTCGACCATCCGATCACGTTTGGTTCGTGATACACCGCCGTGGAGGAACGGAGCGTCGAAGCCGAACTGCTCATTGATGTGGCGGACAAGTAGCTCGCCCATCTCGCGGAACTGAGTAAAAACGAGCGCACGCTCGCCTTGGTCGAGGAGGTCGGTGACCAATTCGTCGAAGCGGGTGAGCTTGCCGGACCGGCCAGCGAGACGGGAGCCGTCCTTGAGGGCATGGGCCGGGTGGTTGCAGATCTGCTTGAGTCGCATGAGTGCGGCCAGGACGAGGCCGCGGCGGCGCATACCCTTGGACTGTTCGGCATCGACGAGTAGTTGGTCAACGACCTGCTGGTAGAGGGCCGCCTGTTCCTTGGTGAGCTTGGCGTAGGCGATCTGTTCGATTTTGTCGGGCAGGTCGGGGAGTAGACGTTTGTCGGCCTTGGTGCGCCGCAGGATGAACGGGCCAGTAATCCGACGCAGGCGGCCGGCAGCGTCGGCAGCACCGTCACCATTGCGCTCGATGGGCGAGGCAAAGTCTTTACGGAATCGTTCGAGGCCGCCGAGTACGCCGGGGTTGACAGCATCGAGGATTGCCCACAGTTCACTGAGCCGGTTTTCGACCGGTGTGCCAGTGAGCGCGATCTTCTGATCGGCGCGCAACTCGCGAACCGCTCGAGCGGCCTTCGTGTTCGGGTTTTTCACCATCTGTGCTTCGTCGAGGACGACGGTCGACCAATTGATCGCGCCGAGATGCTCGACGTCGCGTGGCAGCAGCCCATAGGTGGTGATGACGATCTGCAGATCGGGGTCGATGTAGAACATCTCGTCGGGGTCGGTGCGTTCATCGACGGAGGCGGCTTCAACCGCTTTGGCGAGGAGTGCGAGTTGGCGGTTGCGCTGCAGTCCGTGATGCACCGTGACGTCAAGCTTCGGGGTGAAACGTTCCGATTCCGAACGCCAGTTACGAACGACGGAAAGGGGGCAGACAACAAGGTGGGGGCCGGGACGTTCGACGAGGTGAGCGAGCGTGGTGGCGGTCTTTCCGAGACCCATATCGTCGGCAAGACAACCGCCGAGGCCGAGTCGAGAGAGGAACTGCATCCAGGCGAGCCCGCGGCGTTGGTAGTGGCGCAACTCGCCAACGAAATCGGCTGACTCATGCACTTCCTCGAGTCGCTCGTCGGGGAGACCTTGGAGCAGGCTGCGCACCCAATCGGTGTCGCTGATGGGCGCATTTGCACCCGAGTTGGGACCATCGGAGTCGGCGTCGACACCCAACTCGATGCCGTTCACCATGTCACCCTCGGTGTGCACGATGATGGTTGGGCGTTCGTCGGTCGCTTCGTTGTCGTTGGCGAGCTGTAACAGCTGGAGTGGCGTCACCCTGCTGCGCGTCTTTTCGAGTTCGCGCATTTTGTCGCGCTTACGACGCAGCTCGTCGGCGTCGATGCGGACCCAGCGATCGCCGGTGTGCAGCAGCGTGGCGCCGGCTTCGGCAGCCCGTTCGAGTTCGGCCTCAGAGATCTCCTCGTCGCCGACCACGAGCTTCCACTCGACCAACGCCTCGCGTCCGAACTGCTTCTTGCGATCGTCAGCTGGCGTGGGTGTGGCTTCACCGGTGACGCGCACTCGGTTCTGGATCAGTCGTTCAGGCCCGATGAGTTCGACGCCAGCCTTCTCCAACTCGAACGGGGCGATATCGATGAAGTCTTCGGCGGTGACGAGGTCGAGTTCGAGCACGGTCGGTTCGCGTTCCACCGCCCAGTCGGTCAGTCCGGGAACGACCGGAGCCACGCGAGCGACCACCTCGTGGAGGAGCTCAGCGAGCTTGGGGACATGACGCGCCTCGCGGGCGACCTCGATGGCCTGACCGTTGCCGCTCCACACATCGGCGGCGGTGCACCAACGCATCGTGTCGGAGTCATCGACGAGTTCGAGCCGGACCTCCCACGGATCGTGCGGATCTTGCGACATGAGCAACCGGATCCGAGGGATGACCACGGGTTCGCCCGACAGGCGACGGCGATGCCGGTCGAGTTCGTCACGGAGTAGAGCGAGGGCGACGTCGAACTCGTTGGTGCCGCCACGGACGACATTGTCGGGCTTGGTGAGTGCGCCGAACGTGGCACGCATGACCTGAGTGGAGGCCTTGCGGCCCCGTCCAATTTCTGCCTTCCAGCCGCCTTGAGCAAGGAAGGATCGGGCGACGCCATCAACCATCAGCTCGAAGATCTTTCGCGTGCCGTGGCCAGACCCGGCGTTGCAAATGTGCGGCTTCGATTCGTCGAGTTGGGTGACCACCGCGTTGACTTCATCGTCGATCTCAGGCACCCATCGAGCGACGGTGAACGGGCCCTCCTCGACAATGACCGGCGACATGCGGCCGGCGGACACGATGCGGCGTGCAAGCTCGGCCATCCGTGCAAACCAGGCGATCGACGGCGACAGGAACTCTTCTTCGGGGAGGTCGGACAACCACACAGCGATTCCAAGTGGGTCGAGCTGTACCGATGCGGCGTGGAGCGAGGGGCGATCCGGGACCTCAATCGAGATGCGGGCGACGGCGCCATACGAGATGGGGGAATCGTGCCAGCCGGTGCGGGTGCCGTCGGAATCAAGCTTGCGAAACCCGGAGTACAGCCATGCCATCGACGCCGTGTCAACACCGTTCCAGCCCCACACGTGGAGCGCGCCTGACCGCCAGGTGCCCTGCGCCACATGCGGTGGCCGATGTCGAGACAGCCGTGCCATCAACCCATTATTCTACCGAGGGGGTACCTCACGTTGTTCGGTGGATCGCGGTTCGTTGGGGTCGTGTGCCCGATGGCGCAGATTCGAGGTGCGCCCGCGGTTCTCCGTGTTTTCAATCCCGGCAACCGGGACCAGATTCACTCAGAACCCCTGATACTGGGGGCTCGTAAAAGCCAGCCCGGGGTCGTGGACGGGGTCAGGCACCCTCCGCAACCGGCGTGGACGGGGTCGTGGACGGGGTCAGGCGCCCTCCGCAACCGGCGTGGACGGGGTCGGGGAGGGGGTCAGGCACCCTCCGCAACCATTTCCACGCAGTCGGGTGGTCAGGCATTCGCGTAAACTGGGGACGTGCCATTGGTCGAAACACTGCCGTATTCGCCGTGGCGTGAACGCGGCGGGGTCGTTGACGGTGAGTTTCGGTGGCGTCTTGGCGCTCGACCGCTCGATCTTGCGAACTGGATCGAGTTCGGCTCCGACGCCGATGGGCCAGCCGGGTGGATCGCCGAGAAGGCAACCGTTCTTGACGCACACCACGCCACAGCGTTCGCTGCGATCGACGGTATCGAAGCGGAGGGCAGTGAAGTCGCCGACGCTCTTGTCGATCACTTGGCTACCCATGCGCCCGACCGGAACCGAGCGCTCGATCCAACGCTTCATCCTCTTGAAGCTGTCAGCCGGCTTGTGCCTGAAGACCTCTTGGTCATGGTTGAACGCGACGGGCAACTCGTGTTCGGCGGCGGATCGGTCTGCTTTCCGAATCGGTGGCACCTGCCATCGAAGCTGGGGCTGACCATGTCCGAGGTGCACTCCCCGGTTTCGCGGTTGAACAACCAGCTCGAACAGGGCGTCGACAGCTTTCTCAACCGGTTGCGGCCCGGTCGGTCGTTTTGGCGGCTTGGGTGGGGCATCATCGACGTGCCCGACGGTTACACGCCTCCCGATGGCAGCGGCCCGGCCAGGCCCAATGACCCGCAACCAGTCGACCTGTTTGTGCGCGTTGAACGCGAAACTCTTCGGCGGTTCCCGAACACAAACTGTGTGCTCTTTACTATCCGTACATACATCGCACCGATGAGGTCGGTGCTCGCCGATCAGGAATCAGCCGTTGCTCTGGCGGCGGCACTCAGGGCGATGACGAGCGATGTGCGTGAGTACAAGGATCTGATCGCTCTTGCTGACCCGCTCGCTGCGGTGCTCCTGGTCTGAGCGAGCCGGAGGTCAGACGACGACGGGGTCGTTCGCGTCGGCCAGCAGGTCGACCGAACGGAGACGTTCGTCGATGGTGGCCGATGAATGAGCCGTGATGACTTCGTCGACGTTGGCGTGATGTGCAAACTCGCGCACATAACTTGCGACTTCGTCTGCGGTGCCGACTGCCGAGTAGTGCATCATCTGGGCGACTTGCTGACCTTGCGGTGATGCGACCAGCTTGTCGACCTGGTCCTCGGACAACTCTTGTCCACGAGCGAGGAACCGTGCGATACGCCACCGGCGAACGAACTCGAATTGGTGCTGTGCGTCGTCATCGGACTCGGATGCAATCACGTTGACGCCAGCCATCGCCCACGGCTCAGCAAGTTGCTCTGACGGCCGGAATTCACGGCGATACAGCTCGATTGCTTGGAGCAACGCGCCGGGAGCGAAGTGCGACGCAAATGCGTAAGGCAGGCCGAGCATCGCAGCGAGTTGAGCGCCGAACAGTGATGAGCCGAGGATCCACAGCGGCACGTTTGTTCCAGCGCCGGGGATGGCTTCAACACCGGGTACTCGTGACGCCCCCCGAAGGTAGCCCTGCAGTTCGACAACGTCTTCGGGGAAGCGGTCGGACGCTTTGGCGTCGCGTCGCATCGCTCGTGCTGTGGCCTGGTCGCTGCCAGGGGCACGGCCCAAACCGAGGTCGATCCGGCCAGGGTGCAACGTGGCGAGCGTGCCGTACTGCTCGGCGATGGTCAGGGGAGAGTGGTTGGGAAGCATGACGCCACCCGCACCCAGCCGGATGGTCGAGGTGTGTGCTGCGATATGAGCGATGAGCACACTTGGCGACGACGAGGCGATCGATGACATGTTGTGATGCTCGGCGTACCAGACCCGCTGGTACCCGCGAGCTTCGGCGCGCTGCGCAAGCGCAACGCTGTTGTCGAAGGCCTCGGCAGCGGTCTGGCCCGGGCCGATGATCGCAAGGTCGAGGATTGACAGCGGCGTCGCGTCGTCTGGTGATTCGGTCACTCTCCCAGTATTGCGGTCGTGGAGGGGGTCAGGCACACCCCACAACATTTGCGGAGATGAAGGTCCCCGGTTGCCGGGGTGTGGGCTGTGCCTGACCCCCTCCACGACCGGCTCGACGCTGCTCGCGCTCATCCGGTGAGGAAGTTGATATACTTGCACTCAGCATTGGTGAGTCAGGCTAAAAAACGCAGCCGTGACCTGCGAGGATCGGTGTCCGAGTACGTCACCGAATGAGCGGAGGGAAACGCAATATGGCATTCGACCCGAAAAAGTGGACACACAAGACTCAGGAGGCCTTCTCGGCTGCCATCGACGATGCCAAGGCGCGGTCGAACCCTGAGCTCACGCCCGACCACATCCTGAGCGCAATGATGCGCCAGGAAGGCACGATTGTGCCCGCGGTGCTCGCCAAGCTCGGCCAGGCACCACTGATGGTGCGCAACGAGTCCGATGCGGCGGTCACTCGTCTGCCGAACGCATATGGCGGTGCGGAACCTCGGATGAGCAAGGAGCTCACCAACAAGGTCTCCAACGCCGAGAGATACCAGAAGGACTTCAAAGACGACTACCTGTCGGTCGATCACCTCCTGCTGGCGATGAACGATCGCCTCGATGTTGGCTCTGAAGAGTTGATGCAGGCCTTGCAGGCTGTGCGCGGTTCACATCGCATCACCGATCAGGACCCCGAGGAGAAGTTCGCAGCGCTTGAGAAGTACGGACAGGATCTCACTGCCGTGGCGCGTGAAGGAAAAATCGACCCGGTGATCGGTCGTGACGAAGAAATTCGCCGTGCGATCCAGGTGCTGTCTCGTCGCACCAAGAACAACCCCGTGCTCATTGGTGAGCCCGGCGTTGGCAAAACAGCGATTGTCGAAGGGCTCGCCGCTCGCATCGCTGATGGCGACGTGCCCGAAGGTCTGAAGAACAAGCGACTGATTTCGCTCGATATTGCTTCAATGCTGGCCGGCGCGAAGTTCCGAGGTGAGTTTGAAGAACGTTTGAAGGCGGTACTCAAAGAGATCACCGACGCCGACGGCGAAGTGATCACCTTTGTCGACGAGATCCACACCATCGTTGGCGCCGGTGGTGCTGAAGGTGCCATGGACGCCGGCAATATGATCAAGCCGATGCTCGCTCGTGGTGAGCTGCGGATGATCGGCGCCACCACGCTTGATGAATATCGCAAGTACGTCGAGAAGGACCCGGCGCTCGAACGTCGCTTCCAGCAGGTCTACGTGGGTGAACCGTCGGTCGAAGACACGATCGGCATCTTGCGCGGTTTAAAGGAACGCTACGAAGTGCACCATGGCGTGCGTATTAAGGACTCGGCGCTCATCAGCGCAGCGGTGCTGTCCGACCGCTACATCACCTCACGCTTCCTTCCCGACAAGGCGATCGACCTGGTCGACGAAGCTGCGTCGAAGCTGCGTATCGAGATCGACTCCCTTCCGACCGAGATCGACGTCGTGCAGCGTCGCATCTTGCAGCTCGAAATCGAACAGGTGGCGCTGGACAAGGAAACCGACGCAGCATCCAAGGAGCGCCTTGCTGCGCTCCACGATGAACTCGCCACGCTCAACGTCGAGGTTGGTGAGATGAGGCAGGTGTGGGAGCAAGAGAAGCAGGCGATTGATGCAATTCGGGAGACCAAAGAAGAACTCGAAGGGTTACGTACCCACCTCGACCGCGAGGCAGATTTGAACCTCGCTGCTGAGATTCGTTATGGCCGCATCCCCGAACTTGAGCGACGCATCGAGGAGGCCACCCAGCACCTCGCCAAAATCCAAGAAAACGACGCGATGCTGAAAGAAGAGGTCGACGCCGAAGACATTGCCGAGGTGGTCGGCAAGGCCACCGGTGTGCCGGTGACGCGACTCATGGAATCCGAAACCGCGAAGCTCGTACAGCTCGAACAGTTGTTGCATCGGCGAGTAATCGGCCAGGAGGCCGCCGTCGTGTCGGTCGCCAACGCGATCCGTCGCAGCCGCGCTGGGCTCTCCGACCCTGACCGTCCAATCGGCTCATTCATGTTCCTCGGTCCGACGGGCGTCGGCAAGACCGAACTCGCCCGTGCGCTCGCCGAGTTCATGTTCGATGATGAAAAGGCGATGGTTCGCATCGACATGAGCGAGTACATGGAGAAGATGTCGGTGTCTCGCCTCATCGGTGCGCCTCC
>JBLFZD010000148.1:0-8274 GCA_047610085.1 Ilumatobacter sp.
ACGCAGAGTTCCTCATCGACAACATGCGGGGTGGAAACGGCCGTTGGTACCGGTCCTGGCAGGCCGATGGCAATCCCCCGGCACGCCACGACGCGATGGCCGCTGACCACGCCGCGATGATTGACGCCTTCACCCGGCTCGCTGAGACCACCGGACAGTCCCGCTGGATCGACGAAGCCCGCGCCACCGCGGACACACTGCTCGATTGGTTCTTCGACCCAAGCAGTGGCGGTCTTTTCACCGTGGCCGAGGATGGCGAACAACTCGTTGTGCGTCAGAAAGACATCGCCGACAACGCAACGCCATCGGCCAACTCAATGGGCGCAATGGCCCTGTACCGCCTTGCTGCACTGACCGGCGAGCAGCGCTATTCCAACCATGCAGACCGGATCCTGGCGCTCCTGACGTCGCAGGTCGATGGCAAGGTTGGGATGTTCTCAAATGCCCTGCTGGCTACCGATCTGAAGCGACGGGGCACCACCGAGATCGTCATCGTCGGCGACAGCGATCACGACATGTCCGAGTTCGTGCGAGTCGCTCAGTCCGTCTGGCGTCCGGACGCAGTGTTGGCATGGGGCGAGCCCTACGACTCACCGCTGTGGGAAGGCCGCAAACCAGGCTTTGCCTACGTTTGTCGAGACCACGTGTGTGCTGCTCCGGCGTCAACCACCGAAGAGTTTGTTCAGGCGTTGACTGGCGTCAACGTGAAACCGGCCCCCGAAACCGCCCCCGATGAATGATCTCGTCGGGGCTGCGGCGGGCACGACCCACTGACCGGCCCGCCTCCTCATCAAGCGGATGACCGATCGCGATCGCGCCGATCACCTGCATTCCCGCGGGAATCTCGAGTTCGGCCCGTACCTCGGTTTCGCGTTGGAACACGCCAAAGAACAATGCGCCGAGGCCCTCGTCTTGGGCCGCGTGCAGCAGCGTCATCACCGCCATTGACGTATCGATCGTCCAGTACGGGGCTGGCCATGCATCAACTCCCTCACCGAGCCCGGTCCTGGCCTTGTCGGGCTCTGCGTATCGTTCGACGTAAGCCGTTGGGTCCGCGAGCGGAATCAACAGCAGCGGAGCCTGTAACAGGTGCTTCCAACGGAAGGTTTCACGCTTGGCGACTGGCAATGTGATATCCCAGTACCGAGATGTTTCGGCTCCTTCGAGCGCAACGACATTCCAGCCCTGGGTTTTACCTGCACTGGGTGCTCGCGAGGCCAGATCGACCATTCGCTCGAGCACCCCCACCTCAATAGGATCGGGCGAGAACGCCCGGGTCATCCGCCGGTTGCGGACGACGTGCGAGAACTCGCTCAGCGCTTCCCCAGCTTGACGAGGTCTTCAGCCATGGTCCAGCCGTAGACGACCATTGCGCCGCCTTGAGCAACGGGCACCTTGCTCATCATCTCAACCAAATCACTATCGAGCTTACTTGGGTCGGACGACTCGAAGTCGAGGTAACCGTCCTGGGCGCCCGTACTTGCAATGAAGGTCTTTGCCTCGTACTTCTTATCGATGCTGAAACGCTTGGCAAGGCGACGACCCCACGCACGCTCTTCACCAACGGCGTCTTCGCCGGGCGCCGGGGTCAGCCCATCGAGATCCTTCAGGGCGATACGAGCATCAGCATTGAGGAAACGAGAGCCGACGACGACATCTTCATCCGGGAAGGCCATGAGCGCTCGGTGATACGCCTCACCCATGAGACCGCGCAGGACTTGTTCACGCTTCGTGGTGCGCTTCACCGTCATCAGCCCAATCAACACGCACGGAGTGCCGCCAATTCGCTCAAGCGTGGAGAAGGTGAACCCTTGCAACGCGTTGCCGAAGCGGGCTGTGGTGATCAGCACCCAGTCCTCTTGGGCCTTGAGCAGCTGCTCTGCGGTGAATGACTCATCCATCGCCGCCAGTTCTTCAAGTTTTTCTTCGTCGAGCGCGGACGCGTCGTTGGTCACTACTTCCAAGGCCATTGACGAGATTCTACAGCAGGACGGCGTCGTGACCGAATGCCATTCGGAGTTCTCCGACCACACGGTCGAGATCGACACGGAACTCGTCGGACAACTTGAGCACCTTTTGTTGGCCGATGTCGACCATCACGACCGAGTCGCCTGGGTGTTCTTTGACGATTCGTTTCAAGCGCTGCACCTTGAGTTCGTCGAGCGACGATGCGTGCAATCGCAAGCGCAGCGGGGGCGCCGTCCCATCGTCGAGGCCCTGGAGCACCGTAATTGTTTGACCGATGATGCCGAAACGGGACTCATCTCGACGGTCGAGGCGGCCTTTCACCGAGACGATCAGATCGTCTTCGAGCTTGTGCCCTTGCTCGGCCAAGGTGCGCGGGAAAATAGTGATTTCAATGGAGGCATCGAGGTCTTCGAGCACGAATACCGCCATTTGGTCACCCTTCTTGGTGAATTTACGCGCCAGGTTCGTGATCACACCGCCGACGACAACGGGGGTTCCGTCTTCCATATTCGGCAGGTCGATCAGGTTGTGTTCAACCTTGCGCTTGAGCGCTCCCTCCACACCGAACAGCGGGTGATCGGACACATAGAGGCCGAGCATTTCTTTTTCGAAACGGAGCTTGTCTGATTTGTCGAATTCCATGTCGTCAGGAATCGGTGTTCGATCACTGAATACATCGCCGACCACGTCGTTCGATGTGCCGGCTGCATCATCGTTCCAGTCACCGAACAGCGACATAACGCCCTTCTCGGCTTCACGGCGACGCTTCACGGTGGTATCGATGATGTGTTCGAACACCGTGAGCAACGCTCGTCGCTCATGACCCAGGGTGTCGAACCCTCCGCCCTTGATCAACGATTCGATCGTTCGCTTGTTCAGCACCGATTCGGGCACTCGCTCGACGAAGTCATGGAAGCTATCGAACGTGCCGTTCTCGGTGCGCTCGTCGATCAGGTCCTGCACCAACGCTTCGCCGACGTTACGGACCGCCGACAAACCGAAAGTGATCGCTCCGGGACTGTCGACCGAGACACTGACGCCTGGAGGGAGTTCGTCGGGCGAGAGCGCACCGAAGTTCATGAGGGATCGGTTGACGTCTGGCGGCAGCACCTTGATGCCCATCGACCGGCAGTCGGCGAGATAGGTCGCGGCTTTGTCGAGGTTGTTCTTGACGCTGCTGAGCAGCGACGCGATGTACTCAACCGGATAGTGCGCCTTCATGTATGCGGTCTGATACGTGATCAGCCCGTATCCGAACGTATGGCTCTTGTTAAACGCGTAGTCGGCAAACTTCTCGATGATGTCAAACAACATCGGGCCCATCTCGTCGCCATAGCCCTCGTTGACGACGCCGTCTTCGAACGCCTGACGGGCGGCGGCCATGACTTCGCGACTCTTCTTGCCCATGGCCTTTCGGAGGTTGTCCGCCTCGGCGAGCGAGTACCCCGCAAACTTCTGAGCGACACGCATCACGCTCTCCTGATAGATCATCAGGCCGTACGTGTCGCCAAGGACTTCCTTGGCATCTTCATGGAAGTACTCGACTTCCTGACGACCGTTCATGCGGTCGGCAAAGTCGTAGTGCATATTGACCGACATGGGCCCCGGCCGGTACAGCGCAAGCACCGCGGCAATGTGGGGGAACGTCTTGGGTTCCATTGCCTTGAGCAGCTGACGCATTGGCGGTGACTCGAGCTGGAAGATGCCGATTGTGTCTCCGCGGGAGAGCAGCTCGTAGGTCTTCTTGTCATCGAGCGCCGTCCGCTCGATGTCGAAGGTGGGATCGTGGCGCTCTTTGATCATGGCTTCGGCGTCGGAGATGACATCGAGGTTGCGCAGTCCCAGGAAGTCCATCTTGAGCAGCCCGAGCTCTTCAACCCCGTGCATTTCGTACTGCGTGACGACCGGTGCGTCTTCGGGGTTCGTGCCCGCCTTCGGCTTGCGCTGGATCGGCACGTATTCGGTGACCGGGTCCTTCGTGATCACCACGGCCGCCGCGTGAATGCCGTCGGAGCGCTTGAGCCCTTCGAGGCCGCGAGCGACGTCGATGACCGCCTTGACGTCCGGGTCGGTGTCGTACATCGCTCGCAGGTCGGCCGCTGCCTTGTACCCGTCGTGGTACTTCGGGATGTCCTCAAAGCAGTACTTCAGAGGCGTGTCGCGACCCATCACCATCGGCGGCATCGCCTTCGCGATCTTGTCGCCCATCCCGTACGGGAATCCGAGCACCCGAGCGGCGTCCTTTGCTGCGTTGCGGGCCTTGATCGAACCGAACGTGACGATCTGGGCCACGTGTTCGCGTCCGTAACGCCGAGCGGCGTAACTGATCATCTCGTCGCGGTAGCGGGTCTCGAAGTCCATGTCGATGTCGGGCATCGAGATACGGCTCGGGTTGAGGAACCGTTCGAACAGCAGGTCGTACTCAATCGGGTCGAGGTCCGTGATCCACAGCGTGTACGCCACTGCGCAGCCCGCAGCCGAGCCACGACCGGGCCCGACTCTGATGTTGCTGTCGCGGGCATGCTTGATGAGATCCCAGGTGATGAGAAAGTACGACGCAAACCCCATGTCGCAAATGACCTGGAGTTCGTATGCGAGGCGCTCGACCGCTGCGGCGGGAACGTCTTTACCCCAGCGCTTCTCGGCCCCCTCCTGCGTGAGGAAGCGCAGGTACGCCTCATCGTCGGCGAAGCCGTCGGGGAGCGGGAAGTTCGGAAGCAGCGGCTTGCCGAATTCGATCTCGACGTTCGAACGTTCGGCAATCCACAGCGAGTTGTCACACGCCGTGGGGATCTCACGGAACAGGTACCGCATCTCCGCTGAGGACTTCAGGTAGTGCTCACTGCCTTCAAATTTGAAGCGCTTCGGGTCCGACATGAGCGACCCGGTCTGCACGCACAGCAACGCATCGTGTGCGGCGTGGTCGTGCTGGTGGGTGTAGTGGCTGTCATTGGTGGCCAGCAACGGTGCCTTGATTTTTCTCGCAATCTCAAGCAGCTTCGGGTTGGTCTCGCGTTGGGCCGGAATGCCGTGGTCTTGCACCTCGATGAAGAAGTTGTCCCGGCCAAAGATGTCCTGCAGGCGTGCCGCCTTTTCCAACGCCCCCTTCTCATCACCGTTGAGAAGCGACTGGAGTACGTGGCCGCCGAGGCAACCACTGGTGGCGATGAGACCCTTCGAGTACTTCTCAAGCAACTCCCAGTCCATACGGGGCTTGTAGTAGTAGCCCTCCATGAAGGCAAGCGACGACAGCTGAATGAGGTTCTTGTATCCCTCGTTGGTCTCGGCGAGAAGAATCAGATGGTAGTAGAGCTTCTTGCCGGCCTCGGTCTCACCACCGGAGTCATCAACTCGCCCACGGCGTGACGGGCGCTCTGAACGGTGATCGTGAGCCATGTAGGCCTCGGTGCCGATGATCGGCTTGATGCCCTGCTTGTTGCACTCCTTGTAAAAGTCCAGCGTGCCGTACATGTTGCCGTGATCAGTCATGCCGATGGCGGGTTGGCCGTCTTCGACGGCCTTGGCGACCAAATCGTCGAGACGTGCGGCGCCATCAAGCATCGAGAACTCGGTGTGGACGTGGAGGTGGGTGAAGGAGTCGGCCATGTGAACTCTTTGTCAGGTGATGAGAGGGGTGATGAGCTTGATCGCGATGGGGTGGGTTGCCATCTCTGGACGACATTCCTGGAGTTTCGACCATAGCGCCTGGCCACCTCACCGTGACCCGCGACCTGAACTCGCCGTGGCCGTAGCTCGGGCGCAGCGCTATCTGGCCTGACCGCTGAACTCGCCAGAATCGTCGTCTGGCCTGAAGGCAAGGTCGGGATCACCGAAGGTTCCAGCGCGACAGCATTCTGCCTGATCGTCAATGGCACCGTGAGCGTCTCACGACACGGCAAGAATGTCGCCACGCTCAAGCGTGGCGATTTCTTCGGAGAGATCGCAATGTTGTCGGTTGGCAAGCGAACAGCGACCGTTACGGCGACTCAAAAAACCGAGCTCTTCGCCATCGGACGGGGCCGTGACGCCGCTCATCAAGTCGAAATCAGAATTCTCGCTCGACCTGACCAAGGCCGTGATCAAGCGCCTCGGCGACGAAGCGACCTGACCAACTAACGTCGTCGATCCTCGGGCCAGCCGCCAAAGCGATCAACGATGGTCGTTACAGGTATGTGCCGGTCTGAGGTGGGGCGGCCTGGCCGGGTTGGCCCTGCGGCTGGCCAGGTTGGCCCTGCGGCTGGCCGGGAAGCTGCTTCATCTGCTGGAGCTGCTGCTGAGCAACGAACTGTTGGGCCACCAGGCTCGCCTGAATACCGTGGAACAGCCCTTCGAGCCAGCCGACCAACTGCGCTTTGGCAACGCGGAGCTCGACGCTGCTCGGGATCTCTTCGTCGTCGAAGGGGAGGCTGAGCGTGCGAAGCTCTTCTTGGAGGTCCGGCGACAACGCTCCAGACAGCTCGACGATCGATCGCTCGTACACCTCAGCAAGGCGCTCACGCGAGGCTTCATCGAGGTCGGCTGCACGCACCTCCTCAAGAAGTTGTTTGACCATCGAACCAATCCGCATCACCTTGGCTGGCTCGGTGACCGATGGTTCGGGCTCGGGAGCTTCAACGGCGGGTGTCGTCACGGCGGGCGGTTCGACGACTTCAGGTTGGACGGACTCTTCGGACATACGGCCGAGTCTGGCAGGTCAGCCGACGTATGTACCAAGGAGTGGCACGTTTACTTCGGCAGAGGTCAGCGAACCGTGTCGACAGACCAGCTCAAACGGACCCGAATCGCCATCCTCATGAAAACTCACTGGCTCGAAGGGACACAGTGCAACGTCGCCGAGTCTGCGTTGAATCGGTGGAGCCACGGTTGGGCCAAACCATGCTTCATCGAGCACCTGTTCTTTGGTGACCACCCAGGCCACGTCACCGAATTCGGACGTCGCCGCGTCGGCCACCGTTGCAACGTCGCCGGGGCGGCAGTGCAGCCAGCGGAAGCGGCCTTCGCCCGACTGCATCGCGACCGGACCCAACAGTTCATCAGACGGATGCAGTATCCGTTTGCCCACATCAACTTGGCCGTGGTCGGCCGTGACGATCACTGCGGTACCGGCCGGCAGCGCCCCGATCAGTTCGGCGACCAACAAGTCGGAGAAGCGCAGCTCGGCGTCGTAGAAGGGGCCGAAGCCACGCTCGTGGGCGATCTTGTCGACGCCGTTGTAGTAGCAGTACACGAAACGCTCACCTGCTGCGACCTGAGCGGCGGCTTCGACAGCGATGCTCGATGGCGACCGCCAGCCAACGGGGTCACAGCCGCGCAGGTGGGCCTCACTGAATCCCGACTTCTGCAACTCGCCTTGTGCGACCACCGGAACCCTTTCGCCAAGGAATGGCTCGAACGGTTGGACCTCGCGCGGTGGGTGCGAGCGCCGAACTTGCTGATCGCCGACCGCCCAGCGGAGCACGTTCATCACTTCGCCGCCGAGTGCCATCCGATACCCGACGAGGCCATGTTCTCCCGGGGTGAGCCCCGTGGTGATCGAGCTCAGGGCCGTTGCAGTGGTGGTGGGTGCGACCGTGTGGATCGATTGACCCTGCATCGACATCATCGTCGGGGCGAGGTGCGCATGGTCCTGGAGTTGGTCCCAACCGAGACCATCGATCACCAGCATGACGACCGCATCGGCGGCCCGCACGGCGTCAGGCATCCAGTTCGGGAGGGTGTTGGCCCATGACGTCGGGCCAAGGATCGCCGGAATGATCCCGCGTACATTGGCACCTGCATAGTCCGGGATGATCGGGCTCATTCGGTCACAGTCTACGGACGGCGTAGTCTCATGGCGTGCGCATCTCTACCCGCGGCGACTATGCCTGTCGTGCTCTCCTGTCACTCACGTTGCGCACCAATCCGGACAGACCCCCTACGCCCACCTCGGTGCGGGACATCGCCGAGCGCACCGGGCTTCCTCAGCCATACCTCGAACAGATTCTGCTCGCACTCAAAGGTGCGGGCCTTGTCCGCTCAAAGCGCGGAGTCGGCGGCGGATACATCCTCAATCGCCCGGCCGCGGAAGTCCGGTTGTCCGAGATCGTGTCAGCTGTTGATGGGCCGATCACGCTGGGGGATTTCGGCAAGCCGCACCAGGACGGTTCGTGCGACCACGAGGGGCAGTGCGTGCTCCTGGCAATCTGGGACCAGGCAGGCGCACACATGCGTTCGCACCTCGATGGGTACACGCTCGCAACGATCGCCGATATCAGTCGTGGCGAAGCTGAGTGGCCACAACTCCCCGACCATTCTCACTAGCTACGG
>JBLFZD010000149.1:0-8262 GCA_047610085.1 Ilumatobacter sp.
AACGTCGAAGTCCGGCTCGACTCCCGTTACGCCAGCGGCCCGCTCGCGCAACTTCTTGGCGACGAAGCGGTCGCGTCGTCACACCTTCTTGGAGCGCCAGAAGCTCGGGGCGCCGCAGCGTTCGACGGCAACGACCAGACCGCTTGGACGACGAACTTTGACGAAGGGCTCGGTGAGGAGGTCACGTTTTCGGGTGGCGGGACGACCACCGAAATCACGATCGCTCAGCCCGGCGGCGACCACTCACCGATCACACTGCTCAGGATCACCGATCGCGATGGATCCTTCGACATCGATCTCCCACCAGGCGCTGACGCTGTTGTCGACCTCCCCCGCCCCTTTCAGTTGGACCGGCTTCGGTTTGAAATCGTGCAGCTTGAGGAGCGGTTGACCCAGAACCGGCGCTTCAACGAGCCGACCGTGCTTCCCGCTGCGCTGTCAGAGATTCTGTTCGATGGCGAGTCGCCACGCTTGGCGCCGAGAGACGTGATCGCGTCCGGCTGCTCGTTCGGTTTGGTAGCGATTGATGGAATCGGCGTTGGACTCCGCTTCGATGCAACAAGTTCCGACGTGCTCTCTGGCCGAGCGGTGACGGCCCAGCTCTGTGAACCCATCGGGTCGATCGCGTCCGGAACACACGAGGTCATCGCGACACCGAGTGCCGCAACCGGGTTCAACGTTGATCGTGTCGTCATCTCAACACCCCAGGTTGTCACTGGCCAAGGCCGCGTCGACCCGACCGCCGCGATCGTGGTCGAGACGTCGTCACGCCACCGTGTCGTCGAGATCCCGCCGTGCCCCGATGGCTGCTGGCTGGTGCACGGTGAAGGCTTCAACACAGCGTGGACTGCCACTATCGGAGGTGCCGATGCCGGCCCCCCTCTGCTGATCGATGGCAATGCAAACGGCTGGTGGATCGAACCCACCAACTCGCCTACTCGAGCGGAGATCCGCTGGACCGCCCAGAGTGGCCTGAACATTGCCTTCGCCCTCTCCGCTGCATCCGTGCTCGCCTGCCTCGTGCTGGTTCTCTCCCGACGCAGACGGCCAACCGAGGATGCCGAGGCGCGGCTCGAAGCGTCCGAGTGGGCCGAATCCCACGTCGACATGTCCGCTGATTCGATACCCGAACAGAAGATCGTCCCGGCGGCCGTATCTCGTCGGCACGAAGCGGTCGCTGCAGTGCTGACCGTCGTTGGCGCTGGCTTGTTCGTCGGCTGGGTGTGGACCTTGCCCGTTCTGGCCGTGTGGGCAATCGCGATCTCTGTCCGCCGACCGCGGATCGTTGGTTGGGTCGGTGGCGCGGTGGTCGTGGGGACCGCCATAGCGGTGACATGGATCGTGCGCACCGACCGTCCATTTCCCGGTGCTGGATGGCCCCTCCGATTCGAATGGCTGAGCGGTTGGACGATGTTTGGCGTCGTGCTAATTGTCGGTTCCTCATTGCTGGTGTACCGCTTCGAGCCCGACGAGCATGAGTCGTGAACGACTCGATCAGCATCGAGTACCGCCCCGCACTCGACGGATTACGCGCCTGGGCAGTACTGAGTGTTGTCCTGTTCCATGCCGGTGCAACCTCGAGCCTGCCCGGGCTAGCACCCGGTGGGTTCCTGGGGGTATCGCTGTTCTTCACGCTGTCGGGCTACCTGGTGACGACGCTTCTGATTCGCCGATCGTCAGCGCCGGGTGGCCTCGATGCCGGAACGTTCTGGGCCCGCCGAATCCGACGTCTCGTGCCCGTGTCGCTTGCTGTTGTGCTCTGGGCCATCATGCTGGCTCCGCGCTTCTGGCCGGGAATGCAGGCCGGCGATGCAATCGCCGCCATCTTCGGGTTATACAACTGGAACGTCATTGCACAGGGAGAGGACGAACTCCTGCGCACGATCGTTGGCCCGCTGGGGCCCTATTGGTCGCTTGCCGTGGAAGAGCAGTTCTATGTGCTGCTGACAATCGCTGTGGTGCTGGCGTGGCGGACGGAGCGCCCGATCCGCACTCTGTCGAGAGTTGTTGCTGCAGGTTGGATTCTGTCGCTGGCCGTCCAGGTCTTCATCAGCGGTCCGCAATTTCGGCTGGAGTTCGGCACGGACAGTCGCGGGAGCGAACTGCTCGCCGGGTGCGGGTTGGCCTTGCTGCTTCATGTCCGCCCGAACCTGATCGCTCAGCGGCGTCGGCTGCTCGCAGTCGCCGGTCCGGTGGCAGCGATCCTCCTTGTCGCACTCGCCCTCACGACCGACTACGACCCCCCGTGGCTCTTGCGAGGCGGATACGCGGCTGTATCGCTCGTCAGCGCTGTGCTCGTTGCGTCGCTCCTGACCGCTGGCCCACTCACGACGTTCCTTGCGACCCGCCCCACGGTCGCACTCGGACGGCTGAGCTATAGCTGGTACGTCGTCCACTGGCCCGTGATCTTGATCCTCAGCGAGGACCGATCAGGCCTCGACCGTTGGCAGCTCGTGGTGCTCAAAGTTGTCGTGTCATGCGCTGCGGCCGCACTGCTCCACGTCGCGATCGAGCAACCGATTCGGAAGTTGAACAATTCCTGGCAGGCAACAGTCGGATTCTGGCTCGCGTGCTGCTGTGCGGTCGTTGCTGCAGCTGCCGTGTTGCTCTGATCGCTTGCGTCAACTCCAGAGCGTGACGTGCACACGTGGGCGGAACCGGGCAATGTTGCTTCCGCTCCCGGTCAGCATTGCTTGGATGGCGCGAGGCGTTGACACAAATCGGATCAACTCATTTGACAGTTGACTCGGCAACTCGTGGCGCAGCGAGAAAATCGCCCAGGTGCCGTCGACCAACTCGGCCGAGACCGAATGGGCAGCGCAAAGCGCTACACCGTGCCCTGCCTGGGCCTCGGACAACGCTGCGGCGTGGCTTTGGAAGATTCGCTGGTTCGCCTCGGGGACCACATGTCGCCGAAGGAGCTGAGACGCAACGCTTGCGGCATCGACCGCAGACGGCCCAAGCAGCCACGTCTGTTGGCCCATCGACTTTGCGGTTGCCTTCTTCTTGGCGAGGGGATCGTGGGGGCCGACGACGGCGACGAGTTGGTACCGCAAGAACTCCTTCGCCCGGATCGTTCCCGCGTGGGCCTTCGACATCGGGCCAATCGCCACATCGACAGCGCGCGCTGCCAAGAGTCGAGCGAACTGGTCGGGTGGGCACAACGGTGCGAGGTTCCATCGTTGTCATCTGCTCCGACGGTTGGGACAACGACGATCCTGCCGAACTCGCCCGCCACATGCGACGACTCTCGTTGTTGGCGCACAGCGTGGTGTGGGTGAATCCCCGAGCGGCCTCGGCTGACTACCAACCGCTGACCGGTGGTATGGCGGCGGCGCTGCCGTATTGCGACCACTCCCTCGCGGGCGACAGCGTTTGTTCGATGTCGGACGTGATCGACGCCGCGTAGGTTCAGCAGGTGTGATCGGCCGGCTCCAGGCGCACCACGAACTGATACGCGAACATCGTTGGCCACACCCGTGTAATGACCTTGTCGACAACCCCCACTGTCGTGCCAATGACGCCGCCGACACCCAGCACCTCGAGTGGAAGTCCTGCATATCGCTCAGCGGTCGTGACGAGGCCAGTGTGGGCAACGGTGCGACGAAAGCTTCGACGCGTAAAGAACCGCATATGAGTGCGGTCGAGGATGCCGCGTTGGTCGTAGTCGAACAGACCTGCAGCAGTCCGGGCCCGGGGGTACCAATGCCCGAAGTTCGGAACACTGGCGAGGATCGATCCGTCGCTGGCCATTCGGCCTGCCAGGTCGCCCAACAAGGCGTCCGGGTTGCGGACGTGCTCGATGACGTCGGCGGCAATGACGACATCAAATCCGTCTCCGACTTCGTCCGGGAGGCCACCTTCGACGTCGGCTTCGAAGAAGTCGTCAGTGCGATCGCGAACACCTTCGTGGGCGATCAGATCAACTCCGGTGACGTGATGCCCTCGGCGACGCAACTCAGCAGCGACCCAGCCGGGTCCGCACCCGACATCGAGGATGCGCAGCGGCTTGGCATCATCAATCAACTCGAGAACGATGCCGTGCGAGCTGTTCGGTGACGGCTTGTACTCGTAGGCCTCCTGTTTGCGTCCCAACTCTCCTCTGCCGAAGCCCGCTTCACCGAGACGGTGACGAACCGTGTCGATCATGATGTTCTTTGCGTACGCGACACCATTGACCCGGCTGATCTCGTCGCCGTAATAGGTGGGAATCGGAATCTCTTCGATGTTCTTGCGCGCACCGAGTAGCTGCAAAATGATCTCGGTGTCGAAGTCGAAGTCATCGCTGTTTCCGACGAAGTCGAGTTCGTCGAGCGCAGACGTACGGTAGGCCCGGTACCCGGAGTGCCATTCGCTCAGGCCAGCGCCGGTGATCGCGTTTTGCGCAGTAGTGAGGATCCGGTTGCCGACGAACTTGTACATCGGCATGCCACCTCGCCGCGCTCCTCCACGATCAAGCATGCGCGATCCGAAGACAGCGTCGGCCTCGCCGTTCACGATCGGATCGATGATGTCGGGCATCTTTTCAGGGGCGTATTGGCCGTCACCGTGGAGCAGGACGACAACGTCCCAGCCGTGGTCGATGGCGTAGCGATAGCCCGCCTTCTGATTGCCGCCGTAGCCGAGGTTCTTGTCATGGCGGATGATCGTGAGCGGCAATTCCCCGCCGGCGTAGTCGTGCGCGACGTCAAAAGTGGAATCGGTGGAGTGGTCGTCCATCACGAGCACTTCAACCAGGCTCTCGCGGAGGTTTGCGGGAATCCGATCGAGCACCCAGTGCAGCGTTGATTCAGCGTTGTACGCGACGACGAGGACCCCGACCTTCATACCATGCACACTATTCTGTTGATTCCGTTGGGAGGGGTGCCTGCGGGCTACCCCGGTGTCTGAGGAGTCTCATCGTCTGGACCATTCGTTTGTGCGAACTCGAGTTCGAGGCTGCGCAATCGGAGTTCTTGGAGGACGCGGCGATTTGCCGCCTGCAGATCTGCGAGAAACGCAACGCTCCAGATCTGAGCAGCCACCAGCATCAATCCGATTCCGGTCAGCAGGCTCGGGAGTCGGCTGAGGTATTCGTCGCTGACGAGGTACAACACGAGCCAGCGCAGCAGGAGGCCGACGCCGAGCACGAATGGAAGCAGCCCCACAGTGAAGAAGAAGCGAAACGGCTTGTACAGCGCGAATGCTCGCACGATCGACTGACTGGAACGCGAGAGGTATTGCGGGATGCTCTTCACCAGTCGTGAATCCCGCGTTTTCGCGTTCACAGCGATCGGGACCGATTCGATCGCGATTCCGTTCCACCCTGCCTGGATTATCGTTTCCATTGTGTACGAGTAGTTCCCGAAGACTTGCACCTGCATAGCGGCGGATCGGCTGTACGCGCGAAATCCGCTGGCCGCATCACGTACACCGGTTCCTGAAAAACGCCGGACAACACTGCTCCCGAACCGCTGAAGGAGCTTCTTCGTTCGCGAAAAATCGTCGATGCTTTCAATCGGTCGTTCGCCGACCACCATCGCTGCGGTGCCTGCAACGACGGGGGCGACCAGGTCCGGAATCGAGCGACCGTCGTACTGGTTATCGGCGTCGGTATTGACAATGATGTCGGCCCCGGCACGCAAACATGCGTCGATACCGGTCATAAACGCAGCGGCCAGCCCGCGGTTTCGGGAGTGCGAAACCACGTGGTCGACTCCGAGACTCGTCGCGATCTCCGCGGTGCGATCGCTGCTCCCGTCGTCGACCACGAGCCATTCGACAATGTCGATGCCGGCGACTTCGCGCGGGAGGTCGGCAATGGTCAATGGAAGCACCGACTCCTCGTTGAAGCAAGGAATCTGGATGATCAGCTTGATTGGCCGTTTCATGAGAGTCCTCAAGTCATCCGGGTTTGGATCAAGTAACCGGGCGGGCGCTGACCATAGTCCACGGGAACGGTGTTGCGACGTCCTCGATCGTGAACCTCTGGGCAACAAATTTACGGAATCCGCGCTTTCCCCAGTGGTTGACGTGACCCGGGGTGTTGCCGAGCGAACCCAGGTAGCGGCCCCTGGCGATGTTGCCGATCCGCCAGATGGGTTCCAGCGGCACCGAAGCCACAAGCCTTCCGGAACATACCCGGGCAATCTCGCGAAGGGCAGCAGCTGGATCGTCGAAGTGCTCGAATACCTCGATGGCCAACACGAGGTCAAAGGCGTTATCGGGAAACGGTAACGATGTTGCGTCTGCGAATGCCGAGCCGATGTCGTTTTTTTGCCATCGTTCGGCGAGCGACTCGTCAGGAAGGTCGATCCCAACGATGGGAACCGAAGGGAACCGGTTCTGCAATCGACGCGTGATGACGCCCTCACCGAGCCCAACCTCGAGGACCCGCGCCGGCGGAGCATCGCCGACAAACAGGTCGAGCGTCGCGATGAATTTGTCCATCATCCGTCGCTCGATCGGATTCGTCGTTGCGTATTTGTCGAACGTGTTGCCCGTTGGAACTCCGGGGCTCGATGATGACATGCACTAGTACTAGCCGCCCGAATCGTCGGAAATGCGGACGCCGTCGATTCCTGCGAGTCCGGATGGACCGTCGACTAGAGTTGCGGCTCGTATGCCGACCGAGGAATTGCCGCCTGCGGACGAGAAAGAGACCGATAGCGGCGCCGACGTCGCAGCGGTGGATCGTGCGAAGCGGATTCTGTTCGACGCCGTTCCGGTGTTGCTCGCAATCGTGCCCTTCGTGTTGGCTGCAGTGCGCGCAGCGGCGAGCACCTGGGTCCCAATCCGCGATGACGCCTACTTCACCGCTCGGTCGCTCGATGTCGGGACGAGCAACCACCCGCTACTCGGGGCGTGGTCTGCGGGCTCACTTGACGTCGGCAAACCGGTGAACAACCTGGGACCCATGCAACTCGACCTGCTGGCCCCCTTCACTCGTTTCACTCCGATGGGAGGGTCGGCGATCGGTGTGGTGGCCGTGCACATCGCCGCAATCGTGACGATGGCCTGGCTCATCCGCAGGCTTGCGGGTCAGCGTTACGTTTTGGCGGCAATGGTGGCCGTTGCGGTCCTCTCATGGTCACTGGGATCCGAAATGCTGATCACGCCGCAACAGCATCAATTTCTGCTGTTTCCCTATCTCTGCGTACTGGTCGCCGCTTGGGGTGTGACGTGCGGCGATCGATGGGCGCTGGTGCCAGCCGTGGTCTTCGCCAGCCTGGCGGTGCAGACGCATCTGAGTTATCCGATCCTGGTTGCTGCACTGGGCATCCCGATGATCGTTGGTCAGGTTCTCACATTTCGCCGATCGAACGGTGTGAGTGATCGTCAGTCCGGCATCCCATTCGTCATCAGTGGCGTTGTCGCCGCGGTGCTGTGGAGCCAGACCACATTCGAGCAGTTCGCCGGCTCGGGAAACTTTGTGAACGTGCTGACATCTGGTGGTGAGGGGTTACCGCCTTCGCGTGGGACTGCGCTTCGAATCGTTGCCGGCGTCATTGCCTCACCGCAACAATTTCTGCGCCCTGGTTACGGCGAGTTTGATCCGGAATCATCGGTCGGTACCGCTGGCCAGGTGGTGATCGTGGCGGTGATCTCCCTCTCGGTACTGATTGGGTTTTTCATCGCCGCACGCCATGGCCATCGTTGCGCCGCAGCAGGTCTCGCGGTCGCTGGGGCCACACTCGCCGCAGGCATCCTGAATGCCACGATGATCCCCGCTACTGGCGCATTCGGGCTCCTCGCAAGCAACTACCGGTGGCTCTGGTCGATTGGTGCGTTCCTTTTACTTGGCGGGCTCTGCCTCCTGGTGCGTCTCGGCTCCGAGCTGTGGGGAGGCCGCAAATCAAACATCGCGACCGGTATCTTGGCGGTTGTTCTCGTCGTCGTAACGGCTGCGAACTTGCCTCGCTCGATTCAAGTTCCCCGAGCCGACGTCTACCTCCAGGACCAGATTGCGACCCAAGAGATGCTGCGGCAACTCGAATTGGTGGAGCTTGATGGTCCCGTGCTCATCGACCAGGATGCGATGTACCTCGGCCACCCGTATACGTACCCGATCTTGGTGACCCTGCTCAGGCGCGGTATCGACTACCGATTCGAGTCCCCTGTTCAGGCTCGCCGGTTTGGGGATCGGCGCGTGAGCGACGGAACCGAGACGCAACGTCTTGTGCTTTCGTTTGGGGCCGAGGCGGAACTCATCCGGGACTCACCCGACACGGTCGCCTATGTCGACGGCTCGCCGCCCGCGGCGATCACCCTGGTCGATGTGCC
>JBLFZD010000150.1:0-8259 GCA_047610085.1 Ilumatobacter sp.
TTCGAGTTGCGCCTCGACCGGACCGAGGAGGCAGAAGCGGTCGATCACTTCATCGGGAACGAAATCAACGTGCTCGCTCGACGCGCTGCCGTGTTGGTTGTAGTCGTATGCCTGGCGGCCTTTGATGTAGTCAGTGAGCGCCTGGGGCACCCCCGCATCGGCTCCGTAGCGATCGACGATGTCGGCCACGTGGTTGCCGACCATGCCACCGAACCAGCGGGTTTGATCCCGCGCATACTCAAGCCCGGCGTCGCTTCCGTCGGTCACGTAGGCCGGTGCCGCGATACACATGGTGATGTCGTCAGGGTTGCGTCCAACGTCGGAGGCTGCGCTGCGGACCGCGTCGATCATCCACGCAACGATTTGTGGGTCAGCCAGCTGCAGGATGAACCCGTCGCAGGTCTCACCAATCATCTTGAGCGCCTTGGGACCGTAGCCAGCTCCCCACACCTCAAGCTCACTCTTGGCCGCCCACGGAAGCGTGATGGTCGAACCGTTGTATTCAACGCTGCGACCGTTGCCCAGCTCGCGAATCACGTTGACCGATTCACGCAACGTGGCCAGCGTCGTCGGTTTGCCATTCGTGACTCGAACGGCGGAGTCACCACGCCCGATTCCGCAGACCGTGCGGTTGCCATACATCTCGTTGAGCGTCGCGTACGTGGATGCCGTGACGGTCCAGTCGCGAGTGGCCGGATTCGTCACCATCGGCCCCACGACGATCTTGCGCGTCTCGTTCAGAATCTGGGAGTAGATGACGTAGGGCTCTTCCCAGAGGATGTGCGAGTCGAACGTCCAAACATGGCTGAACCCGTAACTCTCCGCTCGCTTTGCCAAATCGACGACCCGCGCTGCGGGAGGTGTGGTTTGTAGTACGACTCCGATGTCCACGTTCAGTAGCTCCTTATCGAGTTTCCGGGAAGCCCAGGTCGACGGAGCTGGTGGCCGGGTTTGGCCAGCGGCTTGTCACCACCTTGGCTTGGGTGTAAAAATTAATGCCTTCGGGGCCGTACATGTGGGTATCACCGAACAGGCTCGCCTTCCAGCCACCGAAGCTGTAGTAACTCACCGGGACGGGCACCGGAACGTTGATGCCCACCATGCCGACTTGAACGTCGAACTGGAACTGTCGGGCTGCCCCACCGTCACGGGTGAAGATCGCCGTGCCGTTGGCGTATGGGTTGGCGTTGATCGTGTCGAGACCTTCCTGGTAGCCACTCACTCGCATCACACCGAGCACCGGGCCAAAGATCTCGTCGGTGTAACACGCCATGTCAGTCGTGAGGTTGTCGAGCAGCGTTGGGTTGACGAAATATCCGTCGGCCGGAATGTTGTCGCGGCCATCGACCACGATCGTTGCGCCGTCACCCGGGGCACCGTCGATGTAGCTCTTCACGCGATCGCGTGATTCGGCGGTGATGAGCGGACCCATCTCATTGCCAGGTTCATAGCCCGGACCAACCGAGATATCAGGAATCCGCTTGGCAATCTCGGCCACCAACTCGTCGGCGATGCCATCTGCAGCGAGCACCACACTGATTGCCATGCAACGTTCACCGGCCGAACCGTAGGCCGCACCAACCGCTGCGTCGGCAGCCATACCAACGTCAGCGTCGTTGAGCACGAGCATATGGTTCTTTGCACCGCCAAGCGCCTGAACGCGCTTGCCGTTCGCCGTGCCGGTTTCGTAGATGTACTTCGCGATCGGGGTCGACCCGACGAAGCTCACTGCCGACACGTCTTCGTGTTCGAGAATCCGATCAACCGACACCTTGTCGCCCTGCACGATGTTGAAACATCCGTCGGGCAGCCCCGCCTTACTCAACAGCTCCGCGATGAACATGGTCACCGACGGGTCCTTTTCACTTGGCTTCAAGACGAAGGTGTTGCCACATGCAAGCGCATTGGCGAACATCCACATCGGCACCATCGCGGGGAAGTTGAACGGTGTGATACCCGCCACGACTCCGAGGGGCTGACGGATCGAATAGACGTCAATGCCGGTTGCTGCCTGCTCGGAGTAATCACCTTTGATCAGCTGCGGGATCCCACACGCAAACTCGATGTTCTCGAGCCCGCGAGCCACTTCACCCATCGAGTCGGACAACACTTTGCCGTGCTCGGCGGTGAGCAACGAGGCAAGTTCCTTGCGGTTTGCATCAACGAGTTCACGCATCCGGAACAGCACTTCGGCACGCTTCGACAGCGACGTTGATCGCCATCCGGGAAATGCGGCTTTGGCCGCCGCTATAGCGATGTCGACTTCTTCAACCGAGGCAAGATCAACAGCGCCGGACTGCTGACCAGTGGCAGGGTCATACACCGCTGCCGATCGTCCAGAGGTCGACTCGACGACCTTGCCGTCAATCCAATGTGAGATGCGATTCATATGTTGTGGTGACTTTCAAAGATGGAGGAAAATTGAGTCTGATGACGTGCGGAAGCAGCCGCATGGACCGCCACCGCTCAGTGGATGTACCGATTGAGGCTGCGCTTGACGAACTGGCCGTGGCCTTTGGCGCCTACGTAGGTGTCGTTCAGCACGACGACGCGTCCACGAGAGATCACCGTGTCGACCTTGCCGTCGACTTCGAACCCCTCGTAGGACGAGTGATCCATCGCCATGTGGTGTTTATCGTTGATCCCGATCTTGGTCTTGGTGTTGGGATCCCACACAAGAACATCGGCGTCGGCGCCAGGCTCAAGAACACCCTTCTTTTCGAGGCCAAACATGCGCGCCGGCGTGGTGCAGCAGGTCTCGACCCAGCGTTCGAGGGTCATCTCGCCCATCACCACACCCTGATAAATCATTTCCATGCGGTGCTCAACACCGCCCATGCCGTTCGGAATTTTCGAGAAGTCACCGATACCGAGTTCTTTTTGATCCTTCATGCAGAACGGGCAATGGTCGGTTGACACCACCGCCAACTCGTTCATCCGCAGGCCCTTCCACAGATCCTTCTGATGATGCTCATGCTTCGTTCGCAGCGGCGTCGAACACACCCACTTCGCTCCCTCAAACCCGGGCTGTGCGAGATGGTCCTCGATCGACAGGTAAAGGTACTGCGGACAGGTTTCAGCAAAGACGTTGAGGCCCATGTGCTGAGCACGCGACACCTCTTCAAGCGCTTCCGACGCCGACATGTGCACGATGTAGAGCGGTACGTTGCCGGCGACGCGAGCGAGCTTGATCGCACGGTGGGTCGCCTCCGACTCCAGTTCCTCGGGCCGACTGTACGAGTGGTACTTCGGGTCACTGTCGCCACGAGCCAACGACTGGGCGACCAGCACGTCGATCGCAATGCCGTTCTCGGCGTGCATCATCATCAACGCCCCCGACTCCGAAGCGTTCTGCATCGCTCGGAGAATCTGGCCGTCGTCAGAGTAAAAGACACCCGGGTACGCCATGAACATTTTAAAGCTCGTGACGCCTTCATTCTCGACGAGGTAGGTCATTGCCTCGAGCGACTCCTCGTTCACGTCACCAATGATCTGGTGGAAGGCGTAGTCAACGTGGCACTCGCCGGCGGCTTCCGCGTGTCGAGCCGCGAGGGTTTCACGTACGTCGAGCCCGACCGTCTGCGACGCAAAGTCGATGATCGTGGTCACGCCTCCCCACGCTGCGGCGCGCGAGCCGGTATCGAAGTCGTCGGCGGACACCGTGCCACCGAACGGCAGCGACATATGGACGTGGGCATCGACGCCACCGGGCACGACGTATTTCCCCGTCGCATCAATCACCGAGTCGGGTGTGATTCCATAGGCCTCAGCGTGCCCCGGCGCGAGGATCGCCGCAATCGACTCGCCGTCGATCAGAACGTCAGCCTCGCGCCGACCAATGGCCGACACGACGGTGCCGCCGGAGATGAGTGTGGTTGTCATGGTTGAGTCCTCTCGTTAGTGGCTTCGGTGCATTTCGTGGACGACGTCAGTTGACGAGGTCGCCGTATGACTCCGGCCGACGATCCCGATAGAACTGCCAGCCGTCGCGAACTTCCTGAAAGACGTCCATGTCGAGGTCACGCACGATCAGTTCGGGTTCGTAGGCGTGGCCCTTCTCACCGACGTACTGGCCGCGGGGATTCGCGAAATAGCTCTGACCGTAGAAGTCGTTCTCACCAAGCTCTTCAACGCCAACGCGATTGATCGCTCCGACGTAATAGATGTTGGCGCACGCTGCAGCGGGCTGCTCGATGCTCCAGAGATACTCCGAAAGTCCGCGATGCGTTGCCGACGGGTTGAACACGATTTCTGCGCCGTTGAGGCCAAGCGCACGCCAACCCTCGGGAAAGTGCCGGTCGTAGCAGATGTACACGCCGACCTTGCCGACAGCGGTGTCGAACACCGGGTAGCCACCGTCGCCAGGCTTGAAGTAGAACTTCTCCCAGAAGCCCTTGACCTGCGGGATGTGCTGCTTGCGGTACTTGCCGAGGTAGGTGCCATCAGCATCGATCACCGCTGCGGTGTTGTAGTACACGCCGGGCTGCTCGATCTCGTACATCGGCAGCACCAACACCATGTTCAGCTCGGCAGCAAGCTTCATGAATCGTTGAGTGGTCGGCCCATCGGGGATGTACTCGGTGTACTCGTAGTACTGCGCGTCTTGCACCTGACAGAAGTACGGGCCGTAGAACAACTCTTGAAAGCACATGACCTGGGCGCCCTGCGCTGCGGCATCGCGCGCCGCCTGCTCATGCTTGACGATCATCGATTCTTTGTCGCCGGTCCAATCGGTCTGGAACAGCGCAGCCTTAATGTTGGTCATAGATCCCCCTCTATTTGGTGATCGCCGATTGTGGCGACCGATGATTGCCGCAATGTGACGGCGGTGTGTCCATGTGTGAAGAACGCCGCAAGCGAGGCCAGCGACGTCGAGTCATCAGTTGTCGATCGCTCGAATCGCGTTCACCAAGATCTTGATCCCCTCATCGATCTCGGTTGCGGTGACGTTGAGCATGGGAGCGATACGAACGACATTGCCATACAGACCACCCTTACCGACCAGCAGACCGTCTGCCTTGCAGGCTTCGGCCAACGCAACGGCCTTGGCCGGATCGGGGTGGAGGCTGTCGTCCTGAACGGTCTCGATAGCGAGCATCAGGCCGCGACCGCGCACCTCGGCAATCCACGACACATCCTGTGCAACCGCAGCGATGCCAGCATGGAACCGTTCGCCCATCACCTTCGCGTTTCCCTGCAGGTCATTGTCGAGCACATGCTTCAGCGTTGCACGTCCAGCAGCTGCAGCGAGCGGGTTGCCGCCAAAGGTTGAGAATGAAGTCGCCTTAATCGTGTCCATCACATCGGCACGAGCGACCAAGCCGGCGAGCCCGACGCCGTTCCCAACCCCCTTGGCGAAGGTCAAGATGTCGGGCGTGACCCCATGGGCCTGGTACCCCCAAAAGTGTTCACCCGTGCGGCCCCATCCGGTCTGCACTTCATCACTGATGAACAAGATGCCCGAGGTTTCGAGCAGCTTGTGCATCTGCCCGAAAAACCCGTCCGGCGGGATCGCGAAGCCACCAACACCCTGAATCGGCTCAGCGATAAGGCACGCAACGTCGCCGGCCGAGGTCATGTCGAGAATTTGCTGGAGATCATCGCAACATGCCTGGGTGTAGGCATCGTCATCGAGTTCGCGGAAGGGGCTACGCAGTCGGTAACCGCCTTGGACGAAGCTGACATCGAGGCCTGAGACGCTGCTCGACCGCCACGACGAATGCGACGTAATCGCCTGGGTCGTGAACGACCGACCGTGATAGCTGTTGCGCATCGCCAACACCTGGTTCGACTTGCGATAGGACGTGGCCAGGAGGAGTGCGGTGTCGTTGGCTTCCGACCCCGACGCGGTGAAGAACACGCGGGCATCCGGGATGCCCGAGACGGCCGCAATCTCCTCGGCGAGGCTGATCATCTCGTCGTTCAAGTACAGCGTCGACGAGTGCATGACCTTGGCCGCTTGGGTTTGCACCGCTGCGGTGACGTCGGGCTGGTTGTGCCCGATCATCGTGGTCAGCACGCCACCGAAGAAGTCGAGGTATCGGTTTCCCTCAATGTCCCAAACATAGCTGCCCTCACCATGGTCGATCGAGATCGGCTCCGCGTACAGGGGGCCCAGCCACGACGGGAAAACCGCCCGATACCGATCTGCCAGATCACGTGAAGAAGTCATGACTATTAAGAGTATTTGCATTACCTCTGTCGCCACAAGTCCATTTTTGTTATATACAAAAGAAATCGAATCACCGACTTCAGCACCACCCAACCCTGCCGACACTCGCTCCATCGAGGAACGAATCGGCGCTGCCTGCACCGAACGAACCGCGTCCGGGATCGCCAACGCGATTGGATCACTGGTTCGAAGCGGCGAGCTCGAACCCGGCGACCGCCTCCCAACCGTCCGTGCCCTCGCGAAAGAACTCGACGTCAGCTCAAACACCATCTCGGAGTCCTGGCGCACTCTCGGTCAGCACGGCGTGATCGCCACCGCCCGACGCAATGGCACCGTCGTGCGAGCGGCAAGGGCCGAGATGAGCGGCCGCTTCTGGAAAGTGCCAGCGGTTCCCGGGTCGGGCATCATCGATCTGAGCACCGGCACCCCCGACATCGATCTCCTCCCGCCCCTGGGTTCGATGATCAAGGCGCTCCCCAACGACATCGAGATCACGTCGTACATCGACCGTCCAGTACTCGAGGAACTCGAGGCGGTGCTTCACACACGTTGGCCCTTCGATGCTGAAGCGATGACCGTGGTCGACGGTGCGCTCGACGCGCTCGATCGACTCATCCGAGCTCTCGTCACATTCGGCGATGTCGTCGTCGTTGAAGATCCAACCTTCCCGCCGATTCTCGACATGCTCGAGCAGGCTGGTGCTTCGATCATCGGTGTCGGTCTCGATAAGGACGGAGCTCGCCCCGACCACCTCGCTGACGCGCTCTCATCGTTGCCGGTACTGGCAATCCTTCAACCGCGGGCACAGAACCCGACCGGGACCGCGATGACGACACAACGGATCAACGAGCTCGGTCGCCTCTTTCAAGCACACTCCCCCGACACATGGATCGTTGAAGATCATCACGCTGGCGACCTGATGAGCGGCCCGCTGCTGTCGCTCGGCATACACCGGCCGGATCGCGTGGTGCATATTCACAGCTTCTCGAAATCGCACGGTCCGGACCTGCGAATTGCCGCAGTCGGAGGTGCTCGCGATCCGATTGCGGCCATCGTCGACCGCCGCCGTCTCGGTCCGTCGTGGACCAGCCGGCTTGTGCAACACATGCTGCTGACCCTGTTGCAGGACCCGGCGACCGATCAGCTCGTCGAACACGCTGCTGCCTCATACGCCGCCCGCCGCAAACACATCGTGATGGGGCTTCGAGCTCACGGCATCGAGATGCGCGATGCTGAGGGTCTCAACCTGTGGATCCCCGTCGCGAACGAGCAGCGGGCCGTCGTGGCCCTCGCGCTGAACGGAGTCGGGGTTGCTCCTGGCGCTCCGTTCAACGTCGATACGGGCGCACCGACCAACCACATCCGAATCAGCGTCGGAAACGCTCGCGGCGACCTCGATGAACTGGTCGCGGCCATCGTCGTTGCTGC
The DNA here is from genome assembly GCA_047610085.1 of Ilumatobacter sp. Classification (GTDB taxonomy): domain Bacteria; phylum Actinomycetota; class Acidimicrobiia; order Acidimicrobiales; family Ilumatobacteraceae; genus Ilumatobacter_A. The sequence goes on from JBLFZD010000150.1 coordinate 7,601, forward strand.
ATCAAGCTGATTGACTGGAACCATGGCGGTTCCGAAGACGTTCGGTGAGTTGAAAGACTGGATTCTTGGGCGCGACCCTCTGCCCCCACCGAGCTACGACAAGACCGTCGAGGCCGGATGGGTGCCCGCTTGGCAGGGTCAAATGATCACCGATCTGTTGATCGAGAACGGCATCCCCGCAGTGGTGGCCGAAGACTTCAACCTCAATTTGCTCCTCCACAGCCGCGAGCCAATGGCCCGTATTTTCGTCACCGGAGATCGCAAGGCCGAGGCCGAAGCCGTGATCGAGGAAATCCTCGGCCACCCACCCCGCCACCGCCCGATGTAGCAGTACTCAGCCCAGCGCCTGGCCCGCGCCCCCTCCGTTTGTGGTCAATTTGATGCGATCCGGACCGCATCAAATTGACCACAAACCTCGGTTTGCCCCTTTTCGCACGCCATGACCCAGTGAATGGACGTGGCAACCACCGAACTCACTGACATCGCAGCGGGCCAAGAGGGACTGCTGAGCGTCGACAACCTGACCGAAGCGGGCAACACGATCCAACAGCGCCGTTGGCAGATGAACTGCGGCAGCCTCAAACCCGTCGCGCCACGGGTCTACAGAATCGCCGAATCGCCAGACACCCACCGCCAGCGCCTGCGGATCGGTCTGCTCA
>JBLFZD010000151.1:0-8247 GCA_047610085.1 Ilumatobacter sp.
ATCCACGGCTTCACGGGCAACCCGTCGTCGATGACATTGCAGGCACGGGTGATGGCGCAGGCGGGGTTCCACGTCGAGCAGCCTCGGTTGCCCGGTCATGGCACGACGGTTGCCGACATGCTCACCACCGATTGGTCCGATTGGTCCGGTGAAGCTGCCGTTGCGTACGACCGACTGGCTGAGCGCGTCGACACGATCGTGGTGCTGGGCCTCAGCATGGGCGGCACGCTGACGCTGTGGACCGGTTTGCAGCGCCAGGGCGATGGCAAGCTTGCCGGGCTCATCTGCGTCAACCCTGTCACGCGGCCGCAGGCCGACGATGTCGTCGAGATGCTGACCGAACTGATCGCAGATGGCACCTCGGTGATCCCCGGAATCGGTTCCGACATCGCCGACCCCGATGTCAGTGAAATTGGGTACGACGGCACCCCGGTGGCGGCGCTGATTTCGCTGATGAATGACGGCCTGCACCCCATCACTGGCCGGTTTGGAGAGATCACCGTTCCGCTGCTCTTGTTCTCGTCCACCGACGACCACGTTGTGCCCCCGGCTGACAGCACCCACCTTGCCGCGACGTACGGCGGCGATGTTGATTTCGTCACGCTGACACGGAGCTATCACGTGGCCACCCAAGACTTCGACCGCGACTTGATCAACGAGCGGTCGTTGACGTTCGTCACGAACGCGAGAGCGTGATGCTGTTCGTTGCCAGTATCCCCAGCCCGTCGTTTAACTCATTCGACATCGGCCCGCTCAGCCTGAACATCTACGGGCTCGCCATCGGGCTCGGCGTGATCGCTGGCGTTTGGCTGTGCGGCAAACGATTCGAGCAGCGCGGTGTCGGCACGCCTGACGATGCCAGTTCGATTGCCATTTGGGCCGTGGTCGCTGGTGTTATCGGTGCGCGTCTCTATCACGTCGCCACCGACTGGGATCGCTTCGCAAATAACTACAGCGACATCCCGAAGATCTGGGAAGGTGGCCTCGGTATTCCTGGTGGTCTTCTGCTTGGCATTCCGGTTGGTCTCTATGTTGCGCGCGAGCGGGGTCTCGCGATTGCCGTGACCGCCACCTGCGCCGCTCCGGCTATTCCCCTAGCGCAAGCCATTGGGCGTTGGGGGAACTACTTCAACCAAGAGCTCTATGGCCGGGCAACGGATCTGCCGTGGGCGCTCGAAATCGATGCCAAGCACTTGGTCGACGACCCGGCGACCGGTGAGCTCTTTGCCGTCGGCACGACCTTCCACCCCACGTTCTTGTACGAATCGTTGTGGAGTGCGGCAACGGTCGTCGTGCTGTTGATGATCGACCGTCGATTCCGTCCTCGCGGTGGCTCGCTGATGGGCCTGTTCATCGCGTTTTATGGCGTTGGCCGGTTCTGGGTTGAAGGCTTGCGCGTGGATCCCGCAAACGATGTCGGACCGTTCCGTTGGAATCAGTGGGTTGCACTTGCGGCCATTGTGGTCGGCCTTAATCTGTTCTTCATGCTGCGGAATCGCCCTGATCCTGAGCCGGTCGACGACGTCACCGAGCTTCACGACGAGGCTCCGAACCTGTCTGCGGTGTCGGCCAACGATGAATCCGACGACGAGATGGCCCGAAGCGTTGCGGATGAATTCGACGAGAAGCACCCGGGGTGAGCCGCTCGTTCGCTTTCGGCCTCGTTCGCTTTCGGCCTGGCAGATTTCGAACATTGCACAATTCGAACGGATGGACTATCGAGACCGGAGGATAGGTTCGAGAAGGTCCAGGTAGTCGACGAGTCGGCTGGCGATTTCGAATCCCAAGGCCGGGTCATCGGGGTCGGCGTCAAACCACACCTCGCTGATCCGCCGCCAGCTTGAATTCCCAAGAAAAGGTCCGTGCTCGGCTTGGGGTCCAAGCTCTTTCTGCCAGGTCTTTCTCTCGGTCAGCAAGGCGGCGAGTGTCTTCTCGTTCGTCACTTCATCGCGATGTTCAGAGTGGAAGCCGACTTCGAAGACCGCGCCGTCAGCTCCGTCAACATGGCGACGCGGAATGAACTGAGCTTCGTAGTGCTCCTTCACTGGAGCGGCCGGACCGAACCAGACTTTGATGCCGCGGCGATGGCGACGCGTCTGCAACGTGCCGAGTCCGTCGGGTGCCATTGACCGCACCACCTCGTCTACCTCCTCAAAGAGTGGGAACTCCATGTCGCAAGCGTATGGCCCGGTTCAAGCCACACGGAGGGCAGACTTCTGCCGTGATTCGGATGCAGGTAACGGCAGCGCTGATGGCGGTAGCACTCGTGGTGGCAGCGTGCGGAAGCGAAGGCAGCGACGGAGACTCGACCGACCCGATTTCGCCGGCTCCCGTGAGGAGCGAATCGGCAGTTGCCGAAGGTGGCCAATGTTCGCCCGGTGATGCCGCGTCGATGTATCGGCTGTGGAACGACGCAGCGCTCGACGCCATTCGCCTCGACTTCCCGGCGCCGACCGTGCACGCCCGAAACCTCTATCACCTGTCTGCCGCGCTGTGGGATATTTGGCGGGCGTACGAGTCAGCGGAGTCCGCGGGGCTCCCTGTGTTCGTGGACGCAGTTCGCACGGCGAGCGACGTGGAGGCAGCTCGAGACGAAGCGCTTGCGTTCGCTGCTCACCGATTCCTGACGCATCGATACGAACTCAGCCTGGCTCGACCGGAGACGAAGCTTGCGCTCAACAACACCCTCTCGTCGGCATGCGGTGTCCAGGCGGACTTCGGCGCACAGTACCCAGCAAGCGCTGCTGCCTTTGGTGTGTCTGTCGCCGATGAAATTATCGCGGCAACGATTGACGATGGTTCGCTCGAACGCGAGGCGTACCAAGACGCCGCCTACCGACCCGTGAACGACGAACTTGTGGTGGGAGATCCGGGCGCGACTCTGATTGATCCGGACCGTTGGCAGCCGTTGCTGCTCGATGCAAACGTGTCGCAGAACGGTGTTCCACTGCCAGGCGGCGAGCAGACGTTTATTGGGTCGAATTGGGGGAGCGTCACCCCGTTTGCGATCGAGGTCGGTGAACAGCCCCCGCTCGACCCCGGTGCTCCTCCTCGAATCGGTGACACTGCGACTGCTGATCAGTATCGGTCCGAAGCTGTCGACGTGCTCCGGGCTTCGGCGCAGCTCGGAGTTGGCGTCACCACGATCGACATCGGGCCGTCGTCGACCGACGTGCGGACCTTCGACTACGACGAAACCGGCGGGATTGACACGAATCCCGAAACCGGGGCGGCCTACGACGCCAACATCGTCGATGCCGCCGATTATTACCGAGCGATCGCCGAGTATTGGGCTGACGGTCCCACGTCGGAGACCCCGCCTGGGCATTGGAACTCGCTGGCTAACGCGGTGTCTGATGCACGTGACGAGATCGATCGACTTCGTTGGGACGTGCAACTCGGACTTGTGTTGAACGGTGCGCTCCACGACGCCGCGATTGCCGCTTGGGGTAACAAGGCGTTCTACGACTCGGTCCGGCCTATTTCGATGATTCGTTGGATGGCTGGGCAAGAGGGAGCCCGAAGCTTGCCCCTTGAGGACGGACTGGTGGAAGTTGTCACCGTGGGGTCATCGGCAACGGGTGAACTCCACGAGGGGCTGCCCGTTGGCGGGGTGGCGATTCGGACCTGGCTTGGGTCGCCAGAGGATGCCGAGAACGAGGTGTCTGGGGTGGGCTGGATGCTCGCTATCGATTGGGTGCCGTATCAACGGGCAACCTTTGTGACCCCGGCGTTCGCCTCGTATGTGTCGGGTCACAGCGTGTTCAGCCGGGCTGGTGCCGAAGTACTCTCGGGCTTCACGGGATCGGACTTCTTCCCGGGCGGCTTGCTATCGCACAAGATTGAGGCGGGATCGTTCCTCCACGAGGACGGTCCGAGCGAGCCGATCACCTTGACGTGGGCAACTTACCGCGATGCAGCCAACGAGGCAGGCCGGTCGCGAATCTGGGGTGGGATCCACATTCCGTCTGATGATCGAGCTGGTCGGGTCATCGGTCAACAGGTCGGCCAGAGCGCTCTGCGGCACGCAACGGAACTGTTTGACGGCGTAGCGCGCTGACTCCAACAAGGGTTGATCGACTCAGGCGTCGTGGACGGTATTGTCAGGGCTGTTCTGGGGGAATCTGATGTCGTCGATTGTTCGCTTATCCAAAGACCACGCTGCTGGCCGGGTCGATGTCATCGTCGACGTGTCGAGCGGCGCACCAACGGTGCTCTACTGGGGGCAGTCACTCGGCGACCAACTCGACGTCGACACATTTGCCAGCGCCCTCTATCGGCCTCTGGTGTACGGCACCTTTGATGTGGTTGCGCCGATCTCGATCGTGCCCGAGCATGGGTCCGGATTCGTCGGACGACCGGGCCTCAGCGGGCGACGGGGCGGCGGGCGGGCCTGGGCTCCTCGATTCGCCACCACCATGCATGCAGTGGTTGGCCAAACCCTCGTGGTCGACGCCGTCGATGAGGTGGCCGGATTGGCGATGAACAGCACAATCACGCTTGACGACGTCGTGCGCGTCTCGGTCACGCTTACCAACACCGCCGACCGCAGGTACTCGCTCGACGCGCTCACCGTCACGCTTCCCATACCGCAGCATGCCAACGAGATCCTTACGTTCGAGGGGCGCTGGTCACGCGAGTTCCACCCGCAACGTCGCGACTGGGACCAGGGTGATGTCCTCATCGAGAACCGGCGCGGCCGTACCTCGCACGAGTCCCCGTCACTGGTGTTCGTCGGTGGGCACGGCTTCGACGAGTGGGACGGCGAGGTATACGGCGCCCACGTGGCATGGAGTGGGAACCACACGCTGTTTGCTGAGCGGCTTCCCGATGGTCGAAGATACCTCCAGGGTGGTGAACTCCTGCACCCCGGTGAAGTCGTGCTCGAAGCTGGCGAGTCGTACACCACGCCTGACGTCATCGGCGTGTATTCACCCGAAGGGCTCACACCCGCGACCTGGCAGTTTCACGAGGCTGTTCGAAGCTTGGCGGTGCACCCGACCACACCGAGGCCCGTGCTGTTGAACACGTGGGAGGCGGTGTACTTCGATCATCAGACCGACACGCTGAAGGCGCTTGCCGATTCGGCCGCCGACCTCGGTATCGAGCGGTTCGTACTCGATGACGGATGGTTCGGTTCGCGACGCGATGACACGAAGGGCCTCGGAGACTGGTGGGTCTCCGAAGCGGTGTATCCCAGTGGCCTCGAACCCCTCATCCTCCACGTCACAGGGCTCGGTATGCAGTTCGGGATCTGGGTCGAGCCCGAGATGGTGAACCCGGACAGCGACGTGTTTCGGGCGCATCCTGAATGGGCGCTCACCACCGTTGGCTACGACTCGGTGCTCGGTCGCCAACAGCTGGTGCTTGACCTTGCCAACCCCGATGCGTATGCCTTCATCGAAGGGCATTTGGACGCACTGCTTCGAGATCATGACATCTCATACGTGAAGTGGGACATGAACCGCGATCACATCCAAGGCAGCGGCGCTGACGGGGCTGCGGGAACTCGCGCCCAGACTCACGCGCTGTACCGCCTGATCGACGAACTTCGCGGGAAACACCCAGGGGTTGAGATCGAGTCCTGTGCCAGCGGTGGAGCGCGCATTGATCACGAGATTCTGCGTCGCACTGAACGCGTCTGGACCAGCGATTGCAACGACGCGCTCGAACGCCAGATGATTCAGCGCGGAGCGTCGATGCTGATCCCGCCAGAGGTGATGGGTGCCCACATCGGGCCTCGAACGTCACACACGACTGCTCGGACGCAGTCGCTTTCGTTTCGAGCGGCGACCGCACTCTTTGGGCATCTCGGCATCGAGTGGGATGTCACGAAAATCAGAGACGACGACCGCAGTGCATTGCGGGCGGTGATCGCAATGCACAAAGAGCATCGTGAGCTCTTGCACGGTGGCGACACGGTCCGCTTCACGACCGACCCAGCGTTCAATGCCCACGGGGTGTACTCGAAAGATCGTTCGCAAGCGATCGTGTCGTTCGCTCAGCTGCAGACTGCGCAGAGCCAGACCCCGCCGCCGCTGCGCATGCCTGGGCTCGATCTCGATGCGTCGTATGTCGTCAAGCACCTCCCGATTCCGTTCGAGGCCTGGGGAGCCGCCCGTGTGCAGCCGACCTGGCTTGGCGAGGGAGTGATACTGACCGGGCGTCAAATTGCGTTCCATGGCGTCCAGCCGCCGGTGCTTCACCCGGAGTCGGCCGTGCTGTTCACGCTGACTCGCGTTGGCTGAGTCGAGCGCTCGAGGCATGCGAGGCCTCGCCAACCCGTCGTCGTCTGCCGTGCAACGTCTCGTCTAGCGTCAGGTCGGTGACCGACGAACGTGGGCCCAGTCGCTGGTGGGGGCTGGCCGTCTTGATCCCGCTGCTGCCGTTCTTCGCCGTTGGTGCGCTCGTCCCCTCCGACTATCTCACCCGTCACTACTTCTCCGGGACGCCGGAAAGGTGGGCGCAGGCAGCTGCTGGATTGCCGGCTGAGGGCGGTTGGTTCATGTATCCGCCCGGTGCTGAGTCGGACGGAATGCTTCAATGGAGCGAGGTTGTGCTTCACGATGCGCGAGCGGCGCTATGGATCGACATGGTGTTTCTGTCCTCGTTCGCTGTCATCGGGTTCCTCCTGATGCGCGCCGGTCACCGACATTGGGCACCGGAGCGGCGCCGCGGCCACCGCGGTGTCTGGCGGTTCATGCCCTACGTGGCGGTCGCTGCAGGTGTACTCGACTTCATCGAAACCGGCGCACAGCTCATTTGGATCGATGCGGCGAATCCCGCCTCGTTCATCACGCACAGCGTCGTGATTGTGGCTTGGTGGAAGTGGGTCGCCTACTTGGTTGCGCTCACCGGTGTGGTCGGTCTGGTGGTTGGGCCCGGCCTCGCGCCGATCATTCGACCCGTCATGCGCAAGCTCCTCGGCATGGCCGACGAGGCGCTTGGCATGCCACCCGTTTCGACCCGGCGGGCCGACGACGTGGCCGGCGCTGTGCCGGGCGAGGTCCTCGGGATCACGGCATCGGGCGGCGGTATTCGTTCCGCAGCGGTGATGCTCGGCGTGTTCCGAGAACTGACCCGCGCTGGGACTTTCCAGAAAGCTCGATGGCTTCATGCTGTCTCTGGTGGAGGGTTTGCCGCTGGAGGATGGCGTGCATCGAGCTACGGCCGCGGCCAGGTCGATCTCTTCGAACCGGATGACCCGTGGTTCGACCACGTCCGGACCAAACGGCGTTACCTCGACAACGGGGTGGGATCGATTGTCGGCGGAGTGATCGGTGTCGTGGCGCGAACGGTGGTGGTCTTCGGGTCGGTGGTCTCTGCAGCAGCACTAGTTGGTTGGCTCGTCGGTCGGCTCACTCGGAGCTGGGCCGTGCTGCCGTTCTTCTCGAATGCCAAGGGAACCCCGCTCGAGTTGATCGACATGCTCGCGCCGCGGCTGCTGCTGCCGGGGCTGATTCCCGTGGCTGTCGCGTTGGTCGTGTTCGTGGTGAGCCGTTCCTCGTCGGATGCTGACGTGCGACGAACCGCAGGCGGAATCATCACTGTTGCCGTCACCATCGGATTGGTATTGATCGTTCTGTTGGTGGCGTTGCCCATTGGCATTCGTTTTGGCCGCCCGGTTTTGTCGCTCTTGCGGAACGGTTCAGCCGAGGTCAACGCAGGTTTGTTGGGATTGCTGTCAGCGGTCGGTCTGATCGCTGCAGTTCGGAAGTTGCTCACTTCGGAGTTAACGAGGCGGTGGAGCCGTCTTGGCGGCGTGGCACTCGGAATCGGACTGCTGCTCCTCGCTGGCAAGGTCGCCGATGATCAGGCCAACCTCGAGCGCGTGTTTCGAGGCATCTGGGTTCCGATCGTCGCAATCATTTGGCTGCTCGTGGTCGACCTTGTTCCGTCGCACCGCCTCACTTTGAACGGGGTGTATCGCAAGCGGCTCGCCGAAACGTTCGTTCCCGGAGTCCCGTACTCAGACGAGCCGATGTGGGCCGACTACCGCAATGCTGATGGACCTGAGCTGGTGTTGTGCGGCACAGCGCACGCCAGCAAGTTGCAAGCAGGGGGTCTTCCTGCGCTTGGGTTCAGTTTCCGCGCTGCCGGTGTCACTCTGCATGATGGAGCCTCAGCGCAGTGGATTGGATACCCGGGGGGATCCTCATGGGAAGGGTTCCCGCGTAGCTGGATCGTCACCAGGTCGATGGCACTCGCCGGAGCGGCGTTTGCCTCGGCGATGGGACGCCAGTCGTA
>JBLFZD010000152.1:0-8242 GCA_047610085.1 Ilumatobacter sp.
CACCGAAACAGGACAAGCCGAGCAAACGCTGCGCGGCGGGTCGTATGACCTGTTGCGTCGTCGCGTCGCCGGCCAAACCGCGGAAATCGAGCGAATCGCTCAGTCGATCGACGAAACACGTGTGGCCGCGTTTGGGTCCATCGGCCTGGCTCTGACGGGTGCTGATCGTCTCGCAACCGACCTCGCCTGTCTGCCCCGAGACATCGTGCGAATTGGTGACGTGTTGGTGCTCGGCTTCAACATCGATACCGACCTGAGCGTGAAGCAGCCCGAGCAGGTGTTCGCGCTCTACCGAGCGACGAACGTCGCGACAGATCAACCAACGCTGTCGCCACTGGCGTCCGACGATCCGCGTAACTTCCTGGCGGACCCCCGCTTCCGAAACGAGTTCGACAAGCTCGTCCGTTTCTTTGGCAAGACCAGATTTGCCGATCTGCGGACGACCCAAAATCAATTGCTTGCGGTGTTCCAGGTCGGTGACCGACTTGACGATGTCCGAGTGTTCCGGTGGACAATCACCGGGGACGGACCGGAACGGATGGCCTCGTTCGTCGATGCACGTGGTGACCGTGACTACTCGTGGCCGTCGGCACACGATCAGAACTGGTCAACGGCTGCCCGCGAAGACCAGCGCGCTGGCGCCTATCCCGCCGTGTCGGTCAAGGACGAAGTGTTCGTTGGGTTCCGCCGCGGCCGGCTGCAACTCCGCGTTGAGACAGGCGAAGGGGGCTCGCATCCCGAAATCGACGAGTCCGTCTCAAACGCAGGCCAGTCACTCGCGGACGTCACCGTCGACCATCTGACGGTCGGTGACATCTTGCTGATCCGCGTCAATTTGTACGAAGAGGAACCACGCACCTACGTGTTCTCGCGGCGCAACCGAACCGGTCAGCGTGTCGATGCTGCTGGCGTTGCATCACGGCTCCTTCCCGGCGGGGAAGGACTCGTCTTCCCAGGTGGTTTCCATCTGACGTCAACGGGTACGCGGGTCTTCGACGTCGACGTCGAGGGCCTCCAGTTCGAAGAACTCATCGCAGCTCCCAACGGCGAGGACGTTCTTTATGTCTTCCATCGTCGCACCAGCGGCGACTATCTCTTGATGCCGTACAACCTCGTTCGCCGCGAGGTTGCCCAAGTCATCGCGTGTCACGGATTCTCGACGTTCGCCGACGGATCCATGATCCTGTTCCGCGACCAGGGCCAAGACGATGACGCTGCGAAGATCCATCCAATCCAGTGGTGGAGCACACCATTCGCCGACTCCGAGTTCGCTCCTGACGCGTCCGACGAGCACCCATGGATGCAGCGCGTTGGCAACGCCTCGCTCGTGGCCGGTCTCGGCGATGTGTACGACATCGTGCGACTGAGCCAGGACGACAAGCCCACAGCCCGCTCATGGGAGGGCCTCGCTACTGCGACCCGCCGGTCGATGGACCAGCACCTGTGGTTCGTCGACGAGGAGGCCGACGGTTTATATGCCGCAGCGACAGAGGTCCTCAACACCGCTGGGCAATTGCTCGACGAGCACAAACTGGTGGAACGCAGACGGTCGTCAGCCCGCGCAACGCTCGCCACCGCCGAAGCCGACGTTCGTCAGGTTCTCAATGGAATCTCCACAGCGTCAACACCGGACCAGGTTGTCGGCGCGCTCGGGCAACTGCGTCGTGCCCGTGGCGAAATGTCGGTCGTTGCCGACACCGAGGCGATCGACACCGAACGCGTCGAGTCGCTGATCGGCGAACTCGATGCTGGTGTGAGCGAGCTGTCCGAGCGAGCTGTCGACGTGCTCTCTCGCCCCGGCGCGTTTTCGACGCTGTCATCAAATATCGCAAGCGCCGAAGCAGCGGTTGGCGACGCCGCCACGTCTGCGGAACTCGACGAGATTGCCGACCAACTCGAAGGTCTCGGCAATGATCTCGATGCCGTCGTTGACACCGTGTCAGCACTCGAGGGCGGCGACCCGACGATCCGCACCACGATCGTGCGCAGCGTCTCCGACGTCACCGGCTCGGCCAATCGGGTGCAGGCACAGCTCGACTCGAAGCGTCGGAACCTTGGCGCCGTTGAGGCCGAAGCCGCATTCGACGCCGAACTCGCCTTGGTTGAACAGACGCTGAATGGGTCGGTAGCCGGAGCGAACTCACCCGATGAGTGCGACGCCGTTCTTGCTCGCCTTCTCGTCACGATCGAGCGACTGGAGTCTCGCTACGGCGACAACCCCGAGTACAGCGCTTCGATTGCCGAAGTACGCTCGACCGCTCACGAAGTTGTTGGCGAACGTCGCACCGCCCTACTCGATGAACGGAACCGACGAGCGACACGCATCGTCGACGCCGCCACCCGATTGCTCGACACGGTGACCCGTCGAGCAAGTGAGTTCGGCGACGACAAAGAGGTCGCCGCGTTCTTCGCCACCGATCAACTCACGTCGCGGGTGCGTGAACTCGCCGACGAGCTTGAGATGCTCGATGACGCCGGCCGCGCCGCAGAGGTGCGCAGCGGCCTCCGCAACGCCATGGAGGAGGCCCGCCGTCGCATCCGCGACAAGGCCGCTCTCGTGTCCGACGACGGTGCGGTGGTTCTCGGCGGGGTCCGTCTCGCTCAGAACGCACAACCCTTTGAAATGGTGCTGTCCGCTCGGCGTGACGAGCGAGGCAACGACACCATTGCTGCAACGATCACCGGCAGCGATTTCGCGATCGACGTTAGCGACGACCTCGGCGAATACGCCGACCTGCTCGGTCGCTCCTTCCCATCCGAGACACCCGACGTTTGCCGGAGCGAATATCTGGCGTGGGCGGTCTTGGAGTCGATGACCGCACGACCGGGAGGGTTGCAAGAGTTACTGACCGCCACGGCGAACCCCGCTCGAATGAACGAGTTGTGCCAAGCCGAGGCTGAGCGTCGCCACGGTGACGGCTATCAGCGCGGCGTGCACGACCAGGACGCGGCACGCATCTTGACCATGGTGATGCCATCACTCGAGGCGGAGCCGCTTCTGCGATTCACCGGTCTGGTGCGAGGGCTCGCTCGTCTGTGGATGTCGGAACTCACCGCCCCGCAGGTTGCCGGATGGGTTGCGAAGTCGAAGGCAGCAGAAACCGCAGCTCAACGGCTCGGAGCCACAGGCCCAGCCGAACGACTTGCCGAAGAAGCCCGACACGAGATCGAACAGTTCGTTGCCTTGTCGACCGCCCCCGAGTCTCATCGGGCCGTGTTCGGTCAGACCCACTTCGAGCGAGCAGCGAACTACATCGTCGACGAGCTCGCCATCGGGCCTGAGGTCATTGCCTCGTCCACCGCTGTTTCTTTGGTGGCCGAACTCATCGGCGACCTCGGAGCCGACGGTGTCGCCGAACTCAAATTGGCCCTTGCCGCTGAGCCCGATGCCGTCGAGCGTTTTGTGCTCGCCCAAGACTGGGTGGCTGCCTACGTTCACGCTGACAAGGCACGCGCGGATCGGTCCTTCGATATCGCTGAAGCCGCCGCAATACTCGCCACGCCAGACGCTGTGGTGCGCACCGCCAACCAGGGCGGCGCCATCACGGTGACCGGTCTGGTCGCTGACCATCCCCGGGTGGTCGACGGCGAACTCGTCACCCGCACCGACGAACTCGCTGAAGGTGCGGGCGCTTTGTTCGCCGAAATGCAACACCGCTGGCCCGAGTACTCGACCGCTCGACGCACCGTCGTCGATCACCAAAGCGCGCGAGTGAAGCTCCACGAGCACCGCCCACAGGTGATGGCCGGCTTCGTGCGGAACACCCTCATCGACACAGCCCTGCTGCCACTGTTCGGTCCGAATCTTGGTCGCCAGCTCGGCACTGTCGACCCAAGCGATGTTGCCCGCCAGGGTCTCCTCGTAGTCGTATCGCCTCCCGGCTACGGCAAAACAACGCTCATGGAGTGGATTGCCGACCGGCTCGGCCTCCTCATCGTGAAGGTCAATGGCCCGGCTCTCGGCAACGACACCACGAGCCTCGACCCGGCCGATGCTCCGAACGCTGCTGCCCGCGCCGAGGTGGAGAAGATCAACCTGGCGTTCCAGCTCGGACGCAACGTCATGTTGTACCTCGACGACATTCAGCACACGTCGCCCATGCTGTTGTCGCGGTTCATCCCGCTCGCCGACGCGACGCGACGAATCGAAGGCGTCGTCGACGGTGAACCAACCACGTTCGACCTTCGCGGGAAGCGGTTCTGCGTCGTCATGGCCGGCAACCCCTACACCACAGGCGGCGGCCGCTTCGAGATGCCCGACATGCTCGTGAACCGTGCAGACGTGTTTAACCTCGGCGATGTCTCAGGCGAGCACGGCGATGCGTTCGCTCGCTCATACATCGAGAACTCGCTCACCTCGTGCCCCACCGTCGCTCCGCACGCTTCGAAGTTGCTCGACGACCTCGGCTCGGTGTTGCAGATGGCCTCGGGCCGCAAGCCAGTAGAGACCAGCGGTTTAGAACATGCCTGGGACGGCGCCGAACTCGATGCGACGGTCCGTGCGGTCACGATGTTGCAACGCGCTCAGGATGTGCTGCTGAAGGTGAACGCCGCGTACATCGCATCGGCAGCCACCGCCGATGACGACCGCACCGCTCCCCCATTTCTCCTCCAGGGTTCGTACCGCAACATGGCGCGCATCGCTGGACGAATCGTTCCGGTGATGAGCAGCGACGAACTTGATGTGATGGTCGACGATCACTACAACTCTGAAGCGCAGACACTCACCGACAAGGCCGAGCAGAACCTTTTGGCGTACAAGTCGCTCACGGGGCGATTGTCCGAGACCGAGCAGGCGCGCTGGCAGGAAATCCTCGACCGAGCGCGGGCCCGAGCGGCCGCGGCGGACGGGGTCGGCCGTGTGGTCGGAGCGCTGGATCGCCTGACCGGTGCTGTGCTCCACGATCCGGACGACCCCGGTCCGCTTGGCACACGCTGAGCAGTAGCCGACACGCCTTGGAAGAAATTCGAGGTGAGGTGTCCCTCGCCGTCAGAGCCGTTCGTCGTGTAGTTGAATCGGGAGATACCCGACTCACCTACAAAGGGACATCACCCTGAAATACGCACTCCTCCTGTACGACACCCCCGGCAACAGCCCCGAATTCGGTACACCAGAGATGAACACTGAAATGCAGCAGTGGTTCGCATTCACCAACGAGCTCGAAGCTGCTGGGAAGCACCTCGGCGGCGACGCGCTCAACCCCGTCGAGACCGCCACGACTGTGCGCGTGCGCGACGGCAAGACGGTCACCGCTGACGGTCCGTTCGCCGAGACCAAGGAAACCCTCGGCGGGTTTTACCTCATCGAGGCAGACAACCTCGACGATGCCATCGAGTGGGCGTCGAAGATTCCAAGCGCTCCCTACGGGTCGGTCGAGATTCGGCCGATCATGGAACTTCCCAGCCAATAACCAGCGATGCGGGCCCGGCCGTCTCCCGTCGATCATGCGTTTCGTACCGAGTGGGCTCCACTCGTTGCGACGCTTCTGAGAGAAACCGGAAGCCTGCAACTCGCAGAGGATGCCGTGTCTGAAGCGATTGCGGAGGCCTCGATCCGATGGCGAGCCGATGGATCTCCGCGACGCCCTGGCGCCTGGTTACTCACCACAGCCCGACGTAAGGCAATCGATCAAATACGACGTCAGCGACGGTTGAAGGAACGTCTTCCTCGGCTTGCTGCCGACGTTGCTGACCCACCCGAGCGTCCTCTCGATTCGCTTGGCGACGATCAACTGGGACTCATTGCTGGATGTGCTCACCCATCGCTCGATTCCGAAGCACAAGTCGCTCTGACCCTGCGGTACGTGTGCGGTCTGACGACCGGCCAGATCGCGCATTCGTTCATGGTTCCAAGCGAGACAATGAAGAAGCGGCTCAGCCGGGCTAAGTCGAAGATTGCCGCCGCTGGCGTACCGTTCGAGGTCCCCGACCGGCAACGGCTGCCCGAGCGTCTGACGGCGGTGTGTGGCGTGATCTATGCCGTCTTTAACGAGGGCTATGCCAGTTCGGTTGGCCCGAAGCTCGTGCGCGGATCGCTGTGCGATGAAGCGATCTGGTTGTCCGAGTTCCTCTGCAACCTGGCGCCAGACGACGGCGAGGTGCATGGGCTGGCTGGATTGATTCTCCTGACCGACTCTCGCCGATGGGCGCGCACCGACGACCACGGACTCCCGATCCTCCTCGAAGATCAAGACCGCTCTGCCTGGGATGCGGGCAAAATCGAGCGAGGACTCGCACATCTCGGGCGAAGCGCCGCACTCACCGGGATCGGGCCGTACCGGCTGATGGGCTCGATCGCAGGCATCCACGCTCGGTCACCGTCGGTCGAAGAGACGCCCTGGGCCCGCATCGCCGGGCTCTACGGAGCCCTCATCACGCTGCACGACTCCCCTGTCCTCCGACTCAATCAAGCCGCTGCACTTGCGTGGAGCGAAGGTCCAGCCACAGGGCTCGCGCTCATGGACGAACTTGTCGAACAACTCGACGGCTACTCGTACCTGCATTCCTCACGGGCGGCTCTGCTCGTGAAGCTCGACCGGAACGAGGATGCCGTCGCGGCCTACAACCGAGCCCTCGCGCTCACCGCAAACAAGGCCGAACACCGATGGATGACGCTGCGGCGCGACATGATCGCCGACGTTGGCTGATCGACCTGAACTACTGTTTCGCGCTGAGCAACGTGCTCCCGTTTGCCTCCAATCCTGAGCTTTGGGAGCTTGCGCCGAAGCCCAGGCTCAAAGACGTGATCCGCAATGTGCTGCATGAGGAGCGCCCAGAGCAACACCGAACGCTCGCCGATGTCGCGCGTGCTGCCGCGGTGTCTCTCCCTTACCTGTCCGTCGTTGAACACGAACGCAAAGAGGCGTCTTGGAGGTGCTCGGGGTGGTCTGCAATACGCTCGATTCGCCGCTCGCTGACGTGCTGCAGCGCTCGGCGGATCGCCTACACATCGATGCCGGGCCGCAACGGTCGACTGGCTTTGAGCTCGTGGCTGAATGCCTCCACTGGTTTGGACCCCACATCGGCAATGCCAAAGATGCCCGCTTCGACAGCCGCCCACACCAGTGCCCGCTCGGTGGCAACTCGAACATGTTCCACATCGTGGCCCGTGTGGCGGGCGAGCACCCGCTCCGCCTCAATCCGAAGCCAGGCCAGACCTGCAGCTTCGAGCGCCAGATCGCTCCCCGGGCCATGACTGACGGCTGTGTGCGGTGAGTGCAGCATGACTCGAGCACCCGGTACCGCGCGATGCGAGAGTTGGACGCGCGGCCTGGCGCCGATAACCGCGATCGTCACGTGATTGCGTTGGAACGCGAAACGTGCGAACTCTTCGAACTACACGTCGCCCGCCAGACCGGGACCGGCTGAACAGCCCGTTCGGGTGCCCTGTTCGACCTCCGTTCGAATGCGCTCCGCCCGTCGGGCGGACCAACGCCGATGCTGCCGGCCTTGCGATCTTCCCTTGGCTGGCGCGTTATAAGGAAGTCACAGCGGGTGAGGTCGACCACGCGATCCGAATAACGATGAGCCAGACCCAACGCGGCTGCATCGCGACGGCGATGCAACGCGATGGCGTGATCGTTGCCGACAACGGATCCAACTGGTTCTTCCGGGCGTCGCATCACCAAGGTTGGGACGACGACGATCTCAATCAGTTGAAGGGTATCCCCGGCACCGCATTCAAAGTCGTCGACACCGGCGCCATCATCAGCTAACGAGTTGTTCAGCAAGCAACTCGAGCGCCGCTGTGGAGAAAGCCACCATGTTGGCCAGCCGATCGTCGTCGCCGGTCAGCACGTGCCGCGCTGTTTCGGTCGGGCCACTGACCGCAACCCACGCATGCCCTGGTGGGTCTCCATACGGATTGCCCGACGGGCCGGTCGCTCCACCTTCACCAATGCCCCACGTCGCTCGAAGATGAACTCGGGTGGCCCGAGCGAGGTGCGTCGCCCACGGTTCCGATGCTCCCCGGAGCTTGCGGGGGCGCTCGACCGGCCCAGTGAGCATCCCGTCGAGCGCGTTGCGGGTGTAGATCACACTGCCGCCGAGGTAGTACGCCGAGGCACCGGGTACGGCGAGCAGCGCCGCAGAAACCAACCCGCCACCACTTCCCTCGGCCACCGCAACAGTCTCGCCACGCTCTTTCAAGAGTTCGCCGCAACGTAAACCGGCAGCGAGCAGTTCATCGGGCAGCAAGCTCATGCCTTCAACGCTCCGTCGACCACGAACTCGTGACCGTTGC
>JBLFZD010000153.1:0-8200 GCA_047610085.1 Ilumatobacter sp.
GCCACAACCAACCCGGCGGTGGGTTCGTCGGGGGGCTCGCTGCGGCTGCAGCGATCTCGCTTCGCTACGTCGCTGGCGGCGTTGGAGCGGTTCGCCGTTCATTCCGCCTGCAGCCCTGGACGATCCTGGGCTTGGGGCTCGCTCTTTCGGTTGGCACGGCCATCTTCCCCATGCTGTTGGGCGGTGCGATTCTTGAGCACGGAACGCTCAAGTTGCACCCACCGCTCCTCGGTGACGTCAAGGTGACCTCGGCACTGCCGTTCGATGTCGGCGTGTATGCGATCGTGATCGGTCTCGTGTTGATGATCTTTGAGGCCTTTGGCGAGGACCTTGACGATGAATTGAACCGCGTCGAGGCGCCGACTGTTCCGTCTGCGTCGGTGCGCGATGAGTATCGGGATCTCTCGCAACATCTGCCGGCCCGTATGTGGCTGACCAACGATGATCTCGATGACGCGTCTGAGGCCAGTGGGGGTGGTGGCTCGTGAGTGTGCTGCTCGCCTTTACCGCTGCTGTTTTGTTTGGCCTCGGTATGTGGTTGCTCCTCCAACGACGGCTCACGCGCATTGTGATCGGATTGGGCCTGATCGGCCACGGCACGAACATTTTGTTGCTGACGAGTGGTGGGGGCGGCGGCTTGCCGCCCGTCATTGGCAAGGGAGACAAAGAAGACTTTGCCGACCCGCTTCCGCAGGCGCTGGCACTCACGGCGATCGTCATCACCTTTGGCGTTACCGCGTTCCTCCTGGCCATGGCGTATCGCAGTTGGCAACTCACCCACGACGATGTGGTGGCTGATGACCTCGAGGATCGTCTCATCGCTGCGAGCCGGCGCGACAGTGACGTCGTCGACGTGGAATCTGCAGACCTCGAACGCCAGAACGACTCAGCGGGAGACGACTCGTGAACAGCGCGCTCGTTCCGTTGCCGATCGTCATTCCGTTGTTCGCTGCGGCACTCACGGTCGTGGCCGGCCGGTCGCGCGTTCTGCAACGCATCATCGCGTTGTTGGCGTTGTCGTCGGTTGTGGGCATATCGATTGCGCTGCTGATCGAGGTTGACGAACACGACATCGTGAAGATGGATGCCGGTGGCTGGGCTGCGCCGCTGAGCATCACCTATGTGGTCGACCGCTTGTCGGCGATCATGCTGGTCACCTCATCGCTGATGCTCCTCGTCGTTTTGATCTACGCGATCGGTCAGCGGGGTGTCGAGAGCGAGCACGTTGGCTTTACGCCGATCTATCTGGTGCTCGCATCGGGTATCTCAGCGAGTTTTATCACCGGCGATATGTTCAACCTGTTCGTTGCGTTCGAGATGATGCTCGCGGCCAGTTACGTGTTGCTGACACTTGGCGGCCGGCCAGATCAAGTCCGGTCTGGCATGACCTACGTCGTCATCAGCCTGGTGTTTTCGGCGGTCTTCATCACCGCGCTTGCGCTGTTGTACGCCGCTACGGGCACGGTCAACATGGCTGATCTCGCTGAACGGATGCCCGAACTATCGAGTGGCGTTCGCACCGGTTTCTCGCTGCTGTTGATCCTCGTGTTTGGCATCAAGGCGGGTCTGTTCCCGCTGTTCTTCTGGCTGCCCGACAGTTATCCGACCGCTCCCGGCCCGGTGACTGCGATCTTCGCAGGACTCCTTACAAAGGTCGGCGTCTACGCAATCATTCGAACCCAGACGCTGATGTTCCCGCCCGACTCTCAGCAGGGCACCGCACTGTTGATCATCGGTGGTTGCACCATGGTGTTCGGTGTGCTGGGCGCACTGGCCCAAGACGATCTGAAGCGGCTGCTGTCGTTCCACATCATCGGCCAGATTGGCTACATGATCTTCGGCCTCGGCTTGTTCACCGTGGCGGGGCTCGCCGCTGTGGTCTTCTACATCGCGCAGACGATTCTGGTGAAGACGAATCTGTTCCTCGTTGCCGGGCTCATCGACCGTCATGCTGGTTCGAGTCGGATCTCGAAGGTCGGCGGCATCGTCCGGAGCGCGCCGATTATCGCGATGTTCTTCGCTGTGCCTGCGCTGTCGCTTGCCGGTCTGCCTCCGTCGTCCGGATTTGCCGGCAAGTTCTCGTTGATCGGAGCGGGTATCTCAGCCGAGCAATGGTTGATTGTGGCGGTGGCTTTGCTGGTGAGCTTCCTCACGCTGTTCTCAATGACCAAGATCTGGGCGGGGGTGTTCTGGGGCGATCCCGAGTCGGCTCCGCCGCTCGACGAGGGCCGCACTCATGGTGGCCCACCACTCATGGTGTTTGCGACAGGCGTCACCGTTTTCTTGTCGATCGCCTACGTCATTTTCGCCGGCCCGATCTACGAACTGGCTGAGCGTGCCGGCAGCGACTTGATGAACCCGCGGCTCTATATCGATGCAGTGTTGGGTGGTGAACGCTGATGCGGCGGGCACTCCACGTTCCCATGATGGTCCTGTGGCTGGCCTCGCTGTGGGTGTTCTTGTGGGGCAACATCAGTTGGGCAAACGTGCTCGGCGGTCTTGCCGTCGCGACGGGGGTCGTACTGTTTGCTCGCCTCGACTCGGCATCGTTGCGCCCGACTCACTTCCGGCCGTGGTGGGCATTTCGCTACTTCACGACGCTCCTCTGGCAGCTGTTCGTCTCGAACCTGCGCTTGGCGTATGAGATCCTCACACCTGGCGATGGCACGTATACGGGCATCATCGCGGTGCCGATTCGGGGCGGTTCCGACGCAGTGGTGAACCTGGTGGCCAACTCGATCACGCTGACGCCGGGTACTATGACAATAGATGTGAGGCGGCACGACGTCGGCGATGGCGGGCCGAACGAGAGCGAACTCACCGCCGGCGCAACGCTGTACGTCCACGGTATGTACACCCAGGACGTCGAGTCCGTTCGCCACGAAATCCTCGAACTCGAAGCGCTCGCAATGCACGCTTTCGGTACCCACGAGGATTACGAACGGGCCCTGTTGGACGTGGTTGCCCACGAACCGCATCTTCGCGATCCAAAGACTCCGGAGGTTGAAGCGTGAACACTGCTGCACTGGTGATCACCGCGCTCGCCGCTGTGCTCTTTGTTGCCCGTATGTTGCGCGGTCCGGCGCTGGTCGACCGGGTGATTTCGGTTGACGGGTTCGTGTCGACCGTGGTGATCGGCGTGACGATCGCGTCGGCGCGAGCCGGCAGCGGAATCGTCGAGAGCACGGTGTTGGTCGTTGCGCTTGGTGGGTTCGTCGGCACCGCGATCCTCGCTCGTTTTATCGAGCGGCGGGGAAGCTGAGATGGGTGACGTCCTTGATTTGATCGGCGGCGTGGCGCTCATTTCTGGCGCGCTGTTCGCATTGCTCGCTGCGATCGGTGTGCACAAATTCCGCGACCCGTACTCCCGTATGCATGCGGCAGCAAAAAGCCCAACGCTTGGGTTGGTGCTTGTTGCGCTGGGCGCCGGACTTCGAATTCGCACGTTTGAAGCGGTGGTCACCCTGGTGCTGGTCGTGATTCTGCAACTACTCACTTCGCCAGTCGGTACCCATCTGGTGGGACGCGCTGTTCACCTCCGGGTGAAGGTTCCCCAAGATGGTTTGGACGAGTTGTCGCGAGACGAAGCCAAGGACTGACGGCGCGCCACCTCAGTCGGCGAGTGAATTGATGAGCTCACCAACGGAGTGATTGGCCTCGAGGGGGTGTCGCAAGGTGATCGATGCGTTGACGGAATATCGGTTGCGCCGACCGATTCGTTCGGCCGCGACGTAGCCGTTTTCTTCGAGGTCGTGCAGGATCCGCACAACCGCGCCCGGCGTGATCCCCACCACATGCGCGATATCGCGTTGGCGCAGTTCAGGTTCGCGGCTGATTGCGATGAGTACGTGAGCGTGATTGGTGAGGAACGTCCACGGCGGAACGGCGAGTTCTGGATCGACCAACATGAGATGCCGATCGTAGCTACTGAATCGAACCAGTTGATAAATCGAACGCAGCGCATGTGCCCGTCGATCGGGTAAAAGGACAGAATCTCGAACGGGGGATGCGCTGATCACTCACTTCGGTCGCGCGTCACATTCAGCGTGTTGTCGAAGTCAACCCCGGTACCTAACATGCCTCTCAATGCTTCTCTGGCTGGTGCTCGGCGCCCATGTCGTCGGCATTGCTGCGATGGTCCGTCAGTGCAGCGCGAGGGCTCAGCCCATTGGCCGAGCTGTGTTCGGGATCGCCGCCGCTCCGGCGCTGTTTGCCACGGTCGTCAGCGCGATGTGGCTGTCTGGACGGACGTCTCTGACCACCAGTGTCGAGTGGGTCGAAGGCCTCAACCTGGTGCTCGCACTCCGGATTGATGCGCTGTCAGCGCTCTTGGGCTTCGTTGTTGCGGGCATCGGTGTCCTCGTCTTTATCTATGCCGCGGGGTACTTCAAGGCGACGTCCGCCGGGCTTCCTCGGTTTGCGGCGACGCTGTCGGCATTTTCGGCGTCGATGCTCGGACTTGTCTGGTCCGACTCGATCTGGACGTTGTTCATCTTTTGGGAGCTCACGTCGATCACGTCGTTTCTCCTCGTCGGACATGCTCATCAGGATCCATCGGTTCAGCGGTCCGCTCGGCGAGCGCTGCTCATCACTGCGTCGGGCGGCCTTGCGCTCCTTGCCGGCATGATTCTTATCGCTGACGGAGACACCGGTATTGCACTGCGAGACCTCGAGCCGACGATGGGCTCCACGGCCGCCCTGGCGGGAGTCCTGGTGTTGCTTGCTGCTGCGACCAAGTCGGCCCAGGTTCCGTTCCACGTATGGCTTCCCGGAGCGATGGCTGCTCCCACGCCGGTCAGCGCCTACTTGCACTCGGCAACGATGGTGAAAGCGGGCGTGATCGTTGTGGCGCTCCTCGCTCCGGCGCTGGGCGACACGGCCATGTGGACGCCACTCGGTGTTGGGCTCGGCCTGGTATCAATGGTCTGGGGAGCAATCGGGGCGCTTCGTCATGTTGATGCCAAGCTGATCCTCGCGTGGGGCACGGTGTCGCAACTTGGCCTGATGATCACGTTGCTCGCGGTCGGCTCGCCCAAGGCCACGTTCGCCGCACTGTCGATCCTTGTTGCCCACGCTGTCTTCAAAGCGGCGCTGTTCATGGTGGTCGGCGAGATCGATGTCCGAACCGGGACGCGCAATGTGCGCGAGCTGGGCGGGCTGCGCCGGTCGATGCCGGTTGCGTTTTGGGTCGCCGTTCTTTCAGGCGCATCGATGGCAGGGGTGCCTCCGCTCCTTGGGTTTCCGGCGAAGGAAGCAGCGATCGAAGCGGGACTCGGTCTGGCTGGCCTGGAACGGGTCATCGTGCTGGGCGGGATCATCGGCGGCTCGGTGTTGACCGTTGCATATACGACTCGTTTTATTTTGACGGTGTTCGGTCCGTCGGAGAGTGGCGTCGAGACCGTGGTCGGTCCCCGCCGGCCGGCAATCACCGTAGTCACCGCATTCCTCGCGGCGCTGTCGTTGGTCGGGTTTGTGGCGCTTGGTTGGGTCGGTTCGCTCGTCCGTGAGGCAGCGGTTCTGTTGGATCCGAAGACCGAGGTGTACTCGCTCATTCGGTGGCCGGGCTTGAAAGCGGCCTTCTTCATCTCGGTGGCGATCGTCATCGCGGGCGCCGTGGCAGGATTTGGTGTTTTCCGGCGGTCGTTCTCGGTACCGCGCCCTCTCGGTGCCGATGTCGCCGATGGGCTCGTCGACGCCACGCTGCGAATGGCCCGACGCGTTGCTGGACGAATGCAGCACGGTTCGCTGCCGGTGTACATGGTGACCACGGTGGTTGTGGCAGCGCTGGCTGCGATCCCCTTCGTTGGTGCCGTGGACTTGGATGCGATCGAGTGGAACGATCGAGCGATCATCCCTGCGTTGGCATTGTTAATCGTGGCGGGAGCAATCGGCACGGTCCGAATTAGCGGGCGCCTGGGTGCGGCGCTCGGGCTCGGATCGGTTGGCTTCGGGATGGCCGGTATTTTCGTGGCTCAGGGGTCACCCGACCTTGCACTCACACAGTTGCTGGTCGAAACCGTCGTGGTGGTGGGCTTTGTTGTCGGACTCGGGCACCTCAGCCGCGACTTCCCACCGGTTGGCCAGATCTGGCGCTCAATTCGAATCGTCGTGTCTGTCGGCATGGGCTTGGCGGTCACGGTTGGCCTTGCCGCAAGCGCAGGTGGTGGCGGTGGAGTGCCGCCGGTCGACCAATTGATTGAAGACGGCTCGGAGACCGGTGGCGGCAATAACATTGTGAACGTCATCCTGACCGACATTCGAGCGCTCGATACGTTCGGCGAAGTGGTCGTTCTGGTGGCGGTCGCCGTCGGAATTATCGCGTTGTCCCGATCGGGTTCCAGCGACACTGCCGATTCGGAATCAGCAGAGGCGGCATCGTGATCGCGTCAAGGTCGCTCGTCGTTCGCGATGGAATCCGGCTCGCCAGCCCGCTTGCGATTGTTGTCGCCGTCATGCTGTTCTTTGCTGGGCATAACCAGCCCGGTGGCGGGTTCGCAGCCGGGCTCGTGCTGGGCGCGATCCTTGCCTTGAGGCATTCGGTCGGGCTCTCGATTTTGGCGCATCCGGTTCGGCTGATGTCTGTTGGCGGAATGATCGTCGGCTTGGTTGCGCTGCTCCCGCTCGTCGCCGGCGATGTGTTTCTTGATCAGTATGTCTGGTCGGTCGACATCGCCGTGCTGGGCAAGGTCAAGGCGGGGACAGCCCTTGTCTTCGACCTTGGTGTCACGGCGATCGTTGTGGGCCTCATCGGCGCCATGTTGACCGCCCTCGCGACCGAGACGACCGGGCCCGATGACGATCGCAAGCTTTGCGATCATGAACAACGTGAGGGTGCTCGATGAACGGCTGGTTGATGCTCGCCGTCGGCGCACTGACCGCCGTGGGTACCTACCTGGTCACCTCGCGGGTGCTCAGCAGAATCGTGCTTGGTTTCGCGATGCTTGGGCACGCCGTCGTGCTGGCGCTCATCACCGCCGGTGGTCTTTCTGGGGAACCCCCGTTGGCTGACCAGCTCGACGGGGCCAAGGCGGCGAACCCGCTGCCGCAGGCGTTGTCTCTCACCGCGATCGTTATTTCATTCGGACTGACGCTGTTCCTGCTCGCGCTCGCCCGTCGACAGCAACAGTTGAGCGGCAATGACTTGGTCGAGGACGACCTCGAAGACCGGCGAATTGCCACGACCCCCGGGGACGACGTATGAGTGCCGTCGTCGGTCTGATCGTTGCGATTCCGCTGTTCGCCTCGATGATGGCGCTCGGTGTCCGTCAGCGGTCTGCGCTCCGTGACACGATTGCCTTGGGCACGCTGACGCTGCTGAGTGGTCTGGCGATTGTGCTGCTCATCCACGTCGAATCTTCCGGATCGGTCGTCGTGCGTGTCGGCGGATGGTCACCAGAACTCGGCATCGTGCTGGTGGCCGACATGTTTGCGGTGCTCGTGCTCGCCGTTGCAATGGTGACGATTGCGCTTGTCGAGGCGTTTGCGATCGGCCAACGCCGCAGCTCCTCTGGCGCCGACCCGACGGTTGCGGGGCCGATGCTGCTCGTGCTTACCGGCGGAGTGGCATTGTCGATCCTCACCGGCGACCTGTTTACGCTGTTCGTTGCGTTCGAGTTGATGCTCGTTGCGAGTTATGTCCTACTCACGCACCAAGGCCGCGCCGGTCAGGTCCGCTCGGGCATGACCTACGTGGTGATCAACCTCTTTGCCTCCACGCTCTTCTTGTTCGGTGTCGCGTTTGTCTACGCCGCTACCGGCACGGTGAACTTCGCACTGCTGGCGGAACGGATTCCCGAGCTTGACAACGGCCTGCGTTGGGGAATCGGTTTGTGGTTCCTTGTGGTGTTCGGAACCAAGGCGGCGATGTTCCCGCTGTTCTCTTGGCTGCCCGACAGCTACCCCACCGCACCCACCACGATCACCGCAGTATTCGCTGGACTCCTCACCAAAATCGGCGTGTACGTGATGATTCGCTTCAACACGCTGATGGACATGGACGACCTCGGCCCCTTGATCCTGGTGATCGCTGGCCTCACGATGATCGTCGGGGTGATGGGAGCACTTGCCCAAGACGACATCAAGCGCATCCTGTCGTTCCACATCGTCAGTCAGATCGGCTACATGATGCTCGGCCTCGGCCTGTTCTCGGTGGCCGGTGTGGCGGGAGCGATCATTTTCGTCGTCCACCAGATTCCAGTGA
>JBLFZD010000154.1:0-8189 GCA_047610085.1 Ilumatobacter sp.
AAGCAGGCTTGGCCGGCGAATCCCGACTTCGGCTGCGATGTCGTTCAGCGAGGTCGCGCTGTAGCCAGCCTGCGCAAAGCACTGACGCGCAGCATCGAGAATCTGCACACGCGTGGACCGCCCGTCAACCCTCTGGTCCGACATGAGGACGCAACCCTACCGCCCTTGAAAACGAGCGAACCCGCCGTTCCAAGCTGGAAACGGCGGGCTCGAGAATCGAATTCAGTGATACGGGAACATGATTCGCCGAGTGCACGGCACCGAGAACCGAGTTTCACCAGGACCTCGTCCGACGGTAAGTAAGTAGCCGGCGAAGCTGGACCGAATCAAGCGGGAGGGTAGACACCCATGGCTTGTGACTTCTCGGTGCTCCAGAAGATCACCGCGATCTCGTCGATGAGCGACACGAGCTTCTCGCCCGCAGCGGGGTCCATGGTCTTCTTGGCTTCGCCGGCCTGGTGGATGGCGTCCCAGAAAAGCTGGTGCAGGTTGGGGTGTGCTTCGAAGTGCGCAGGGGCGAAGAAGTCGGCCCACAACACCATGAGGTGGTGCTTGGTCTCTTCAGCGCGCGCCTCCTTGATGGAGATACAACGGGCGCGGAACACTTCGTCCTCAGACTCGGCGTACTTCTTGGCGGTCTTGAGGACCGACAGGGCTTCGATCTTGGCTTGGGCCGGGTCGTACACGCCGCAGTACAAATCGCAGTGAGCGTGGGCGACGGTGGCGGAAGCAAACAGCTTGCCAAACATGTGGTTCTCCTTGGGGGAAGTTTGGGAATGGACCCCGACAGGGTGCCCATCGATGACACAACAAAACCTACACTCCCGAGGTGCCACAACGTCCACCTGTCCGACGGATGCGTCGATTCGTCGTGGCAGATCGTTCGATGGAACCCACCCTGACCGCAGGGCAGGGACTGATCGGGCGGGCAACCCGCACCGCTCGAGTCGGCGAACTCCGATGCTTCGAGCACCCCAAACGCGTTGACTTCTGGCTCGTGAAGCGAGTGGCCTCGGTCGTTGGCTCACAGATGACCGTGCTGTCTGACAATCACGAAGTCGGGACGGCGGACTCGCGATCGTTCGGAATCGTGCCGGTCGATGGTTCGTTTCGTGTGATCGTCCGAGTTCCGCACCGTCTGATGTAAACCCGTCCAGTTTCGAGAACCGTTCGCACCCGTTCCCGCCGTCGATCAACGAGAACTGCGACACTGACGGACATAGATCGGCGCCAAGTCATTTCACTTGTCTCGCTTGGCATCTTTGGCGCCGGGGTCGGCGGTCTTGTCCACACTTCGGGTGAAGACGACGACAATGTCGACGACTCCCCCACCGATCTCAACGCTTCGCCTTCAACCCAATTCACGTCGAGCGCAACCCGTGTCGCCAATGCCTCGTCCGCCGAAACCGAAACGGCTGCTCAAACACCCACCGAGATCAACGACCCCAACGTTCCCGCACTCCCCAACCGCGGACCGCGCCCTGAGTTCCTTCCCGCTCAGCAATGGCTACAGACCGACGCCGCTTCGTTCGATGCGTTTAACGGCACGGTCCGCGCTGTTCAGTTCTGGACGTTCGGATGCCACCACTGCGAGGCCACGTGACCCCATCTGCGTGAACTCCACGACACGTATGCAGGCGAGAACTTCAAGATCATCGGCGATCACGCCCCCGAGTTCGATTTCGAGCGCGACCCCGATTCTGTTGCTCGTGCCGCTGAAGAAAACGGTGTGGTGTGGCCAATTGCAATCGACAGCGAGAAGCTGAACTTCCGTTCGTGGCAAGAACGCCGATTCTGGCTTCCCCTCTTCCTCATCGATGCCGGCGGCAACGTGCGTTACGACAAGATCGGCGAAGGTAAATACAACGAGATCTCGGCCGCTGTTGGTGCGTTGATCACCGAGTCCCAAGCCTGAGCAGACGCTCAGCCGGCTTTGAGTACATCATGATCGATGCATTCATCAAGGGCGTCCACTCCTGATCGCGGCAGTCGTCATGCTTGGCGTGCCCGATCTTCTCCAGCAAGATCACGCCCCGTGGCTCAAGGGCATCGGTGACAAGACCCAGTCACCCACCGCAGCCGCCGGGATCTCGGCAGCGGTGGGTGTGATGATCGCTCAGTGGTGGCGTCCATGCGTCGGCGTCGGATCCGGGCCGATCCTCACCGGTGCACTTCGCGAACCGTAGGGCCATCTTTCCCAACAATCGGCTTCATGTTCGGCATCTCAAAGCCACAGATTCTCACCGGCTTGATCTACGCAGCCTGGAATCCATCCGTCGGGCTTTCAACCAAGATCGGGTGGGTTGGTTCGGGCCTGGGCGTCCTTGTCGGCGTATCGGTTATTGCTGGTCAGCGCGGAGAGATCGTCTCTTGGGTGTTCCGTTGGAGCCAGTAGCTACGATCCGCTGCATGCAGATTGTTTCCGCACTCTTTGTCGAGAACTTCGAATTGCGTGAGGCTCCGGGTCCCACCACACGAATCGACATGACCGGCGTGATGTTCTCCCAAGCAGCGCCGCAGCCCGTACCACTTACCCTGTCACCCCACCTCGTCGGCCTGATCTTCTGCCCGGCCTCTGAATCGGGCAGCGGCGTGTTCGAGGTCGTCTTCCGCCGAGGCGTCGAAGAAGACAGCGAGCAGATTGCACGCAATGTCAGCCCGTTCACCGTCGAGCCTGGCAAGTTCACCTACCGACTCGTGAAGGGCGAACTCGACTTCACCGAGTACGGCCAAGTGTTCGCACATTGCCGGGTCGACAAGACCCCGTGGCACCTTGTGCCGTTCACCCTGCTGCCTCCAGTTGAGTGAACACGAGGATTGCCAAATCCTGAATCGTCCAGGTTTTTACGGTCTTCTTTGCGTCTTCTGAAGGTCTTGGCGCTGCGTCAACTATCCTCGCCCGCGTGTCGCTGACCACTGAACAAGACGCCAATGCCATTTCCCTGATCCGGGGCATGTCGATGGACGGCCCCCTCGCTGCGAATAGCGGCCATCAAGGGACGGGCATGGCGCTCGCTCCCCTCGCCCACGTGCTGTACAGCCGGGTGATGAAGCATGACCCCGCCGATCCCCACTGGCCTGACCGAGACCGCTTCATGCTGTCGGGAGGTCACGTATCGATCCTGCAATACGCGGCACTTTTCTTGAGCGGCTATGGCCTCGAACTCGACGACCTCAAGGCGTTCCGCCAGTGGGACTCGCTCACCCCGGGTCACCCCGAGGTTGGTCACACCGCCGGGGTGGAAGTCACAACCGGCCCGCTCGGCCAGGGCTTTGCAAACGCCGTCGGCATGGCCATCGCCGAAGCCAACTTGCGCGCCCGTTTCGGCGACGAGGCGATGGACCATCACACGTTCGTGATTGTTGGTGACGGCTGCCTAATGGAAGGCGTCAGCCATGAGGCTGCTTCATGGGCTGGACATCTCGGCCTCGGTCGCCTCGTCTGCATCTTCGACGACAACAAGATCACCATCGATGGCGGAACGGAACTCACCCAAACCGACGACACGGCGGCTCGCTTCCGTTCGTATGGCTGGGACGTTCAAGAGGTCGGAGATATCAGCAACGACGTCGACGAGCTCGAAGCTGCACTCAACGCTGCCAAGGAAACACCGCAGCCCACCCTGATCGTGCTGCGCACCCACATTGGCTTCCCGTCACCCGACCACGTCGACACCAACAGCGCCCATGGCAACCCCTTCAAGCCCGCCGACGTCACCCGCACCAAAGAGGTCATGGGGATCCCAGACGAGCCGTTCTGGGCCCCTGACGATCTGGTGGCCGCCTACCGCTCCCACGTCGGCGAGCGAGGCGAAGCAGCCAACGCTGCATGGAAGACCGCTTCGGTCGCCTCCACCTCTACCCCCGAGTGGTTGGCCGCCTGGACCCAAACTGGCCTCGACGGTTGGAATACCGACCTCCCGATGTACGAACAGGGCGAATCTGTCGCCACCCGCAAAGCAATCCAAAAGGCACTCGACGCGACCTTCGCGAACCTTCCAGGCCTCCTGAGCGGCTCAGCCGACTTGAAGGGCAGTAACGGCGTAGCACTTGGTGAGTCAACTCCTTTCGCCTCCGGCAATGAAGCCGGCCGTTACCTGCACTTCGGGGTGCGCGAGCACGCAATGGGCGCCACTGCGGTCGGCATGTCCGCACACGGCGGCGTCCTGCCGGTCACGGCTACGTTCTTCGTGTTCGCCGACTACATGCGACCACCGATCCGGCTTGCTGCGCTGACCGGCCAGCGGGTCTGCTTCGTCTTCACGCACGACTCGGTGGGCGTTGGTGAAGATGGCCCCACGCACCAGCCCGTCGAGCAGCTCGCATCACTGCGCTCAATGCCCGGCCTCCACGTGATCCGTCCCGCCGACGGCAACGAGACCATTCAGGCATGGGTCGATGCTGTCGATCACGATGGCCCATCGGTCATTGTGCTGAGCCGTCAGAACATCACGGTCACCACCGATGGTAACGCAATCAGCACGGGAGCCGGAATCGTGAGGTCTGCCAATGACCCCCAGGTCATCCTCGTCGGCACCGGTAGCGAAGTGTCGCTCTGCGTCGATGCTGCCGCTCAGCTCGAAGAACAGGGCCTTGCGGCCCAGGTCGTATCGATGCCGAGCTGGGACCGCTTCGACGAACAAGGCGCCGCCAAGAAGGCCGAGATCTTCCCTTCCGGCGTTCCCGTGCTCTCCGTGGAAGCCGGCGTCACCTTCGGCTGGGCGAAGTACGCCGATGCATCGGTCGGCATCGACCGTTTCGGTGCGAGCGCCCCAGGCGGACTCGTTCTCGAAAAGCTCGGTATCAACGTCGACAATGTCGTGACCCAAGCAACTGCACTCATCAACCGAACCGGAGACTGACCATGAGCGACCGTCTGCAAAACCTTTACAGCGAGCAGGGCCAGAGTGCCTGGCTCGACAACCTCAAGCGTGACTACGTCACCTCCGGCAAGCTCGTTGAGGTCCGCGAGAGTGGTGTGCGCGGCCTCACCTCAAACCCATCGATCTTCCAGAAGGCGATCCAAGGGTCAGCCGACTACGACGAGCAGTTCAACCAGATTGCTTCCGATGGAGGCTCAATCGTCGACGACTACTGGTCGCTCGTCATCCGTGACATCCACGGCGCCTGCGACGTGTTCTCCAAGATGTACGACCACTCGAACGGTGTCGACGGTTACGTGAGCGTCGAAGTGGCGCCCAACCTCGCCCACGACGGCCCGGGCACAGAAACCGCCGCCCGCGAACTGCACGAGCGGATCAACCGCCGCAACCTCATGGTGAAGATCCCTGGCACCGAAGAGGGCATCGCCCCGATTCAGCAGATGATCTCCGAAGGCCGTTCGATCAACGTCACCCTAATCTTCAGCCTGCCGCGCTACGCCGACGTGATGGAGGCGTACATCTCCGGGCTCGAGCAGCTTGCGGCCGATACCGATGCTGACCTGTCGCGAGTAGCCAGCGTTGCCAGCTTCTTCATCAGCCGTGTCGATGTCGAAGTCGACAAGCGGCTCAACGCCAACGGCTCCGACGAGGCGCTCGCCCTGCGCGGCAAAGCCGCCGTGGCCCAAGGCAAACTGGCCTACAAGCTCTTCACCGAGACCTTCTCAGGTCCGCGCTGGGAAGCACTGGCCGCCCGCGGCGCTCGTGTCCAACGCCCACTATGGGCGTCGACCGGCGCCAAGAACCCGGACTACTCCGATGTCCTGTACGTCGACGAGCTCATTGGCCCCGACACGGTCAATACGCTCCCCGACGCCACGATGGAAGCGTTCGCTGATCACGGCACGGTGGCCCGCCGAGTCGACGCCGATGTCGACCAGTCCGAAGCAGTCTGGGCTGCGTTGCCCGGCGTTGGTGTTCACATGGATGAGGTGGCCGATCAACTCGAACGCGAAGGCGTTGCCAGCTTCATTACCGCCTTTGACGAGCTCATCGAAGCCCTCGAGGTCAAAGCCGCCGAGCTCCGCAGCTAGGCGGACGCCAGCCGCACATGTTCGTTTTCGGCCAGGCACAAAACGAACACAATGTTCGCAAAACGCCAGGCCACAAACGAACGTCAACTGGTTTGGATGAAGATGCGGTGATAACCCTGCGCACCGTCGGGTGCCACTGCTTTGGGCTCCGACGACTGCGGGATACCTTCGCCATCTGAGGCACGCACCTCGATGACGTGCCCGCCGGGGGTGAGATTCGCGGTGTCGAGCCGATACACCCACTGGACCCATGTGTCGGCCGACGGAACGGCACCGAGTTCAGCTTCGAGCCATTGACCTTCATCAACACGGAGCTCGACTTTCGACACGCCGCGGTGTACGGCCCACGCCACACCACCGATGGGAACAACGCCGGACGCATCGCCACCTCGCGGCGTATCGATGCGGGCCATGGTCTTCACCGGGCCGAGCTTCGACCAGCCACGTGGAATCCAGTAGGCGTCGAAGTCTTCCCATCGAGTGAGCCTGATATCGGTGACCCATTTCGTGGCCGACACGTACCCGAACAGCCCAGGCACCACGATGCGTACGGGGAATCCATGTTGCGCAGGGAGCGGCTCGCCATTCATGGCGATGGCAAGCATTGCGTCACGGCCATCCATGATCACTTCGGTGGGCGAACCGCAGGTCCAGCCGTCAATCGAACGCGACACAACTTGCTCTGCACCAGGCTGGATACCGGCTTCGTTCAGGACGTCGCGAAGTGACACGCCCTGCCACAGCGCATTGCCAACGAGGTCGCCGCCGACCGGGTTCGACACACACGACAGCGTGATTTGGCGTTCCATCTGCGGCATCTCGAGTAAGTCAGCAAAGTCCAGTTCAATCGGATTATCGACCATGCCCGAGATGCTGAGCTTCCATGTGTCTGGGTCCACTTGAGGAACCACCAACGCCGTGTCGATTCGGTAAAACTGATCATTGGGCACGACGAACGATTCAATGCCGTCGACCCGAAGTGAGAATTCGTCGACGGCCGCATCGACGGCTTCGTCCGCATCGACAGTCGGCAGCACCTCGGCGACTGCATCGCGCTTCTCACCGATTTCGAATCGCTGTTGCAGTATCCGACCAACGCCACCGGTAACAACCGCTGCCGAACCAACGCCGACCGCTCCCTGAATGAACTGCCGTCGGTCCGGGCCGATTATCGTCTGTCCACCTGATTCGCCAACCGGTCCGAGTCGAGGCGAAAGCCACCACAACACCACGATCGAAACCAACGTGCCAATCGCCGTCGGGAGGAACTTTCCAAGCGTTGGGTCCGGGCGCAGCCACACGGCCCAGGCCCCGATCAGCCCGATCGCAACGGTCAGCCCGTACGCCATGCCCTTGGCTCCGCGAACAGCCAACACTCCAATAACCGAACCCAAACCAAGGATCACAATAAGAGCACCTGCAACCAAGACTGCCTTGTCGTTGGTGCCGAACTGCTCAATCGCCCATTCCTTGAGCCACTTCGGTGTGAAGTCGATGAATTCCTGACCCACCGGGACCACCGGCGAAGACGAACCACGGAACAGTCCGACGACCACCTCGGCAACCGCCAACCCAGCGCCTGTTGCGAACAAACCAAGCACCAGACCGCGCCAGATCGAGGGTTTGGAAGCGTCGCTGAGGTAGTTCGCCCGAAGTCGTTCGACACCACCGGTGGCAACCTCAGAGGCCGTCGATTCGTCGTGTAGCCCAGCATCCTCTTCGGGGCCGTCGTAGAGTCCGCTCTTCATGACAACCGGTGTACCCGACTCAGCAGATACACGCGCACAATCTCTTGTAGAAGATCTCGGAGTTTCCGAGAATGTTCGGCTGTCGGAACAGCTTGTTTCCGAAGCGATCGGTTTAGTCACCGACGACCCCGACACGCTCGATCTCAAGATTGCGTCAGCAACGCTCAAGGAGATGCGCGAGGCCTATTCGATGTTCGCTCCCTTCAAACAGGAGCGAAAGGTGTCGATCTTCGGTTCGGCACGAACGAAGCCTGACGATCCGCGCTATGCCCAAGCCAGGGAGCTCGCAAGGTTGCTGGCAGATCGAGGCTGGATGACCGTCACCGGAGCTGGCCCAGGGATTATGGAGGCCGGCATGGAGGGTGCCGGGCGCGAGCGTTCAATCGGTGTCTCAATCCGCCTGCCCTTCGAAACCGGTGCGAACTCGATCATCGCGGGCGATCACAAGCACGTGTCGATGAAGTACT
>JBLFZD010000155.1:0-8161 GCA_047610085.1 Ilumatobacter sp.
CCTTCGGGCTCACGAGGTTCGCAGCTGTTCATGATCCACGGGGCATCAAGCGGCGCACAACAAGCCGGTACGTTGGCCAGATGATCCGCCGCATCACCGACGACGACCTTGATCGAGTGTTGGAGATCAACGCTGCCAACGTGCCTGAGGTCGGCGAGGTCGATGAGGAGCAACTGCGTTTCATCGTGAGCGAGAGCGCATTGGCGCTCGTGGTCGAGTCCGACGACGAGATCGCCGGGTTTTGCCTCGTCCTCGGGCCCGGGTCCACCTACGACTCCGTGAACTACCTGTGGTTCATGGACCGGACACCCGATGCGTTGTATCTCGACCGGGTGGCATTCGACCAACGCTTTCAGGGGCGGGGGCTCGGCAGTGTGCTCTACGCCGAAGTGAGCCGGCTCATGAGCAGCGACCATCCGAACGCCTCGGAGCTCACTCTCGAAGTGAACATCGACCCACCAAACGAACCGTCATTGAGCTTTCACCGCAAGCACGGGTTCACCGAGGTTGGCCGCCAACTCTCGCACGGCATCGAGGTGTCGCTGATGTCGCGTCCGGTCAGCGACGGTCAGGCAAGAACTTGAAGTGGGATCGCGTCGACGCCACATGTTGCGGGTCGATGTCGGCAAACAGCACGGTCTCGCCGCCCGCACCTGAGGCCAGCACTTCGCCAAGTGGATCGATCACGGCACTGTCGCCGCTGTAGTCGATCCCACCGCCCGAGCCCACCCGATTCACGCCAACCACGTACGCCTGATTCTCAATGGCGCGAGCGCGCAGCAACGTCGACCAGTGCAACCGTCGCTTGGCTGGCCAGTTGGCCACAACGAGGTACGCGTCGGTGTCCGGTGCGAGTGTCCAGAACTCGTCGGCAAAACGCAGGTCGTAACAGACGAACAAGCTGAGCCGGACGCCCTCGACCTCGACGGTCACAAACTCGGTGCCAGCGCGCACGTATCGCCCTTCGCCAGCATGGGAGAAGGGATGAATCTTTCGGTACCGGTGCGTCTCCCCATTCGGTCCAGCGAGGACAAACGAATTCGATGGGCGCTGATCGTCACCCGGCGCATCCGGCCGGATCTCGGGACACGATCCCCCGACCCACACGTTGTGCTCAGCTGCTTGAGCAAGCAAGAATTGCGACGACGGACCACCCTCGCGTTCCCCGATTCCGGGCGTCTCGAAGGAGAAGCCTGTCGAGAAGGTTTCGGTCAGCAGCACCAAACGTGCACCTCCGGCGGCCGCACCGGCAATCATCGGAGCGAGTCGTTCGAAGTTGGCGTTGCGGTCGTGCCACACGATTTGGTGTTGGACGGCTGCGACTCGCATCGTCATGCGTCCGTTCCAAAGGCGGACACGAGCTTCTCGACCGCAGCGTCGATGACCTCAAGCTGCTTGCAACAGGCGAACCGCACCAAATGCGATCCGTGTTCCGGATTCATATAGAACGCTGATGCCGGCACAGCAACAACATCGGCGGTGGCGGGAAGCTCTCGACAGAAGGCCATGCCGTCGCCATCTGGACGAGCAGAGCGAATGTCGACGGTGACGAAGTAGCTCGCCTCGGGGCGATACGTCACGAAGCCGGCGCGCTCGAGGCCGCCGGCGAGGCGGTCACGCGCGATCTGGAGGTCACCGACCAGCCGCTCGTAATAGTCGTTGCCAAGCCGCAGCCCGACAGCGGTCGCCGGCTGAAACGGTGCGCCGTTCACGTACGTGAGGTACTGCTTGGCAAGGCGCGCTGCGGTGACCAATTCGATCGGCCCGGTCATCCAACCAATCTTCCAGCCGGTCGTGTGGAACGTCTTTCCACCCGACGAAATCGTCAGGGTTCGTTCGAACATGCCCGGCAATGTGGCCAACGGGACGTGGTCAACCCCATCGAACACCAGATGTTCGTACACCTCGTCGGTCACCACGATCAGATCATGTTCAATCGCCACCTCGGCAATCAGTTCGAGCTCGACCCGGTCGAACACCTTGCCGGTCGGGTTGTGCGGCGTGTTGAGCAGGATGAACTTGGTGCGGTCGCTAATCGCCGCTCGGAATGCATCTGGGTCAAAGCGCCAGGTTCCGTCGTCGGATGGGGTCAGCAGTACGGGCACGGGCACTGCTGCGGCCAACGCGATGCCGGCTTGGTAGCTGTCGTACATCGGCTCGAATAACACGACCTCGTCGCCTGCATCGAGCATGCCGAGCATCGCTCCCGCCAACGCCTCGGTCGCTCCCGCGGTGACCACTACCTCCGTGTCCGGGTCGACGTCGAGGCCGTACCAACGCTTTTGGTGCTCGGCAATCGCAACTCGCAGATCGGCGTCGCCTAGGCCGGGCGGGTACTGGTTCACACCCGAACGAATCGCGTCGATCGCCGCTTCGAGAACTTCGACCGGACCGTCGGTATCGGGAAATCCCTGCCCGAGGTTGATCGATCCTGTAGCGGTCGCGAGGGCAGACATCTCAGCAAAAATGGTCGTGCCGAACCCGGCGAGCTTGGAGGTCAAAACATCAGACGGCACCGCCCAAGTCTAGAACTCACACTCGACTCGGTTCGACGTCACCAACGGTTCAGCCAAAGGACAACTCCTCGGCCGGAGCGTCCACCCGCGGCGATGACTCACCCAACACCGAGCCACCCGAAGGCAGCATCGGCGGCGGCACCGGCGAATTGCCCCGGTCGGGACGTGCCTACCCATCACGGAGCACGATACGCGGTGACGGGCCAGACGACGATTCGACGATGGTCGGGTCATCGTCAGCGGAGAGCATCGATTCACCGACGGCGATCGTGTCGGCGATGCGATGGCTGACCCCGGCGGTCTTCGCCTCATACATCGCGACATCGGCCGAGCGCATCAGGGCATCGAGCGTGGTTCCGTGACGCGGGAAGATCGCTGCACCGATACTTGCTGTCATGAACGTGTCGCCCACCACCGACGAGCCGGCGAGGCGGTTCCAGATTCGCTCAGCGCTGTTCCGCACTGCGGAACGCTCGCCAAGCCCCGGGAGCAAAATCACAAATTCGTCGCCGCCCCAGCGAGCGACCACATCGGTATCGCGAACTGCAGCGACGAACCGCTCGGCCGATGCAGTGAGCACCAAGTCGCCAAATGGGTGACCGAGCGTGTCGTTGACCTGCTTGAAGCCGTCGAGGTCGATGACCATCACACACAGCCCGGTATCGAACCGATCGGCAACGTCAAGCGCCTCGTGACTCACGCGTTCGAACTCGCGCCGGTTGATCAGTTGGGTCAACTCGTCGGTGGTCGCTCGCCGTTCGAGCTGGCGACGTTCAACCACGAGGGTCCATCCAGCGAATGCAAGCAACACCGAGCCCAGAGCGAGCAGCGTGACATATCTCGTCGGGTGATCACCAGCGACAACGACCGAGCCTTCGACGTTGGCCGTCACCTTGATAGCTCCGTCAGTAAACGGTGAGCCGATTGTCTGGGTGATGCTCCGGATGTCTCCGTTGTTCTGCACTGACTGGAGATCGTCAGTGAGTTGTTGAGAACGCGCACCGATCACGACTCGAGAGTCGAGTGCTTCGATCGAGTGACGTCGTCGAGGAGCTGATCAACCGGCACCCGAACCGCCACCGTACGCGTCGTTGACTCGGTGGTCACCCGGCGAACGGCGTACACCGAGTCGCTCCGCGCATCGGTAGCGAGCAGAGCAAGAGTGGCCAACGCATCGTCGAGACGGCCGCCATCACCATCGTCGAGTTGACCAGACTTGGTAGCGAGGTCAGCAACCTGATCAAGCGCAAACAGATCCGCGCCGGTGCATCCAGCAGCAGTGATACCGATGCACGCCTCAGCGCCAAGAAAGAAGCGGACAAGCTCTTGGGCCAGTGCCCGATCGTCCGAATCGGCGGACCGAATCGCTGCGTCCGCATTGACATACACGTTCTGACGCAGACGGGACACCGACCCTCGGATCGCTACGCCCGCCAACGTCGAGGCCTGGTCCACCCGCCCCCGCTGATCGTCTCGAGTATCACCGCGCCGGTCGACGACCGACAGCGCCGTTGCGACCAAGGCTCCCGATCAGCGCAGCGAGTCGGATGTACCTCACGAACCCCTATCGGCAGTTCGAGGCATCAACTTGGGTGAAATCTCAAATTTCCAACAGTCGAACGCGCTGCCTGGCCCTGGTGACGCCGTTGGTGACGAAAACGAAACGATCCCCCACCAAGGTGGGGGATCGCCGACGCGCGCCCGGAGAGAGTCGAACTCCCAACCGCTTGATCCGTAATCAAGTGCTCTATCCATTGAGCTACGGGCGCTAGTGCCTTGTGGGCGTGAGCGAGTGTACGCCCAAACGGTCGCGATACGAACGAGTAATTATCTTCGTTTCAGAACCGCTTGCAACTCGCGGGTTTCGTTGGTCAACGGTCAGAGCGCCCAGGGCCCCCAGCCGCCGGCACGCTGGTACAGCGCATAGGCCGCACGGGCGTTCGTTGCGGGGTCATAGAGCTGTTGATCATCGGTGATCCCGATGTCGACGAGCCAGACATCGTGGACCGTCCAATAGATCTGAAAGATGCCATAGCAACAGAAGTTCTTTGCTGTCGGGACGTAGCGGCTCTCGCGGAACGCGATCTCAAGTGCTCGCTCCTCAAGCTCATCCGGCCACACATCACGGATAATCTGTTTGACTTCATCGGGAGTGGCCGACGTGTTCGACACAGTCGTATTGGCCGGAGTTGTGGTGGCCGTTGTTGCCGGCGCAGTGGTTGCCGGCGAGGTCGTCGCCGTCGGCGGTGCGGGGGTCGCGGATCCAGCTGGCAGACAAATCGCTGAGCCGGGATACAGCGCCGTGTTGACGGTCGCTCCGTTTGCTTCGAGTAGTTCGGTAAGTTCGACGTCGGCCGCATCGGCGAGGCGCAGCCAGAAGTCGCCAGCAACAACGGTGTAGTCAACCGCACAGTTGCTGGTGCGTTCGGCATCCTCACCGGCCGACGCCGCCTGGGTGACCGCCCCAGCCGAGTTGCCCGTGGAGTTCTCGGTGGCCAACTCGGCGACCTTCACCTCGGGAGCACCGGTCGAGATTGTGGTCTCATCGGCCGAAGTGGTCGTTGATGACTCATCGGCCAAAGTGGTCGGCTCGAGCTCGGAGGCCGAGGCGTCAGCAGCTGTCGGTGGGTTGACCGGCACGGCGGTCGGGAGAGAATCGGGGTCGAGGAATTCGGGCTGCTCGTTCAAGGTCGGCTCAGCGAGACCATCGGCAACGGGTGCCGCCACCAGAGTGGGCACGGCTGCGGGGTCTGCTGACGCAATCGTGTCGTCGTCTCCGCCGACGGATAGCCCGACGGCGAGCGGGACGAGCAGCGTTGTCACGATGGCAACAGCCCCGACGCGAGCGAGCAGCGGATCAATCGCTCGTCGAGAGCCAACGCGGCGGCTGCTCCGTTCAGCTGCGGGAACCGGTGCGAAGGCGACCAGGCCATCGTCGCGAGATGCGGTCGCATCGTTGACGGGGATCTCGGTCGTCGCGTTGATCGATTCGGTGAGATCGGGGATCTCGAAGTCGATATCGAGGTCGTCGAACATCGTCGAGTCGATGCCAGCGTGTTCGGAGTCGGCCTGAGGCGGTGTTGTCGCGTCGAGAACACGGTGCTCACGGGTGCCCCCGCCGCCAGCGGACATCGCTGAGTTCCACAGGCCCTTGATCGCTCCCGTGACGTCGGTGCTGCGCTCGGACCGCTCCTGGCGACGCGGTCGATCCCGTGCGTCGGTCCAGTCGGGGGTCGACCCCCAGAAATCATTGTCATTGCCGTTCATGTCGTCACCTATTCGCCTGCTCGTTGCCCAACGTCGATCATTCGCCTGGTCGTCCATGTCGATGCAAATCCGCCGGGTTCGGCATCGATCTGCATCGCTCGACTCAGATGTCTAACCGCTTCGTCATCAAACCGCAACATGGCTGTCACCCAGGTGACATGCTTGTCAATTGGATGAGATATTTGGTGCGTCGATCTCGACCGCATGGCGAACCGCAAAATCGGCGTGCCCGGGGCCTTGGGTCACCGCTTCGGCGGAGTGACCACCGAAGGTCAGAACGCCGAAAACCAAAACGACCGACGCGCCATTTGGCACGCCGGTCGTCGGAGCGGAGAGGGTGGGATTTGAACCCACGGACCCCGGAGGGTCAATGCCTTAGCAGGGCATCCCATTCGGCCGCTCTGGCACCTCTCCATCAAACCTCAGAGGTTCGAAGAATCGAGTGTACCGGCGCGCGCCCTCGTCTCGATCCGCGTTCTTCGGCGGCGTCGCCGCTGCCAGTACGTTCCAACCTATGTCCGACCTTCTGTCTGCGCCGGCCAGCGCTGCTTCACCCCTCGGTGCGCCATCCGCTGACGACCTCGAACGTGGTCGGGGTCTCGCCCGTATGAAGCGGTTCGCCACCGGACTGCTCGTCGTCGCGGCGATCGTGTTCGTCGCCATGAAGGTCATCGACCCATCGGGAACCTGGGCCGGCTACGTCCAGGCGATTGCCGAAGCGGCGATGGTCGGGGCGATCGCCGACTGGTTCGCTGTGACCGCGCTGTTCCGCCATCCACTCGGGCTACCAATTCCCCACACCGCCATCATCCCGACCCGGAAAGACGACATCGGTAAGAGCCTTGGTGACTTTGTCGAATCGAACTTCTTGACCACCGAGGTGATCGACCAGCGGCTGCGCGGCGCCGAGATCGGCAAGCGTGCAGGAGCGTGGCTGGCCGACGACTCCCACGCCGAACGTGCAGCCGACGCTATGGCTGACGTGCTTCGTGGTGCACTCGAAGTCCTCGACGACACCGAGATCCAGAAGGGAATCGAACGGGTTGTTCAATCACGAATCGACACGATCGACGCAGCCCCGCTCTTCGCCAAGGTCCTCGACGCCACCGTGGAGGGCGGGCACCATCAACGCCTTCTCGATTCGGTCCTCGTTGGCCTCAGCGGCTTCATGGCCGACAACCGCGCCACGTTTCAGCGTCGCATCTATGAGGAGTCACCGTCGTGGGTGCCAAAGGGCATCGATGATCGCGTGCTCGACAAGATCTACACCGCGGTCGGCCGTTTCATGACCGATATCGCAGCGTCGCCCAACCATGAAGTGCGGCAAACCGTCGATCAACGGGCCCATGCCTACGCGGCTCGCCTCCGTGACGATCCGGCGCTCACGGCGAAGGGCCAGGAACTCAAAGTTGAGCTCCTCGCGCACCCCGAGGTTCGGAGTTGGATCGATTCATTGTGGAGCCAAGCCAAACAAGCGCTCCTCACTGCGAGCGACGACAAGGACAGCGAGCTCCGCTTGCGTGTGACCGAGTCGCTCAAGGAACTCGGCACACGATTGGCGACCGAACCAGAGCTGCAAGCCAAGGTCGACGCCTGGGTATCGCAGGCCGTGGCGCACCTGGTGGAGAACTATCGAACCGAGGTCAGCGACATCATCTCGTCAACCGTCGAGAAGTGGGATGCCAACGCCACAGCAGAAAAGATTGAATTACAGGTCGGCCGCGATCTGCAGTTCATCCGCATCAACGGCACCGTGGTCGGCGGGCTCGCCGGACTCGTCATTCATGCGGTGGGTCAAGTGCTCTGACTAGAACTCATTCACGCGACCCGCGAGCGCGCCGTTATCGTGATCAGTGGAACGGTGGCAGAGTGGACGAATGCACCCGCCTTGAAAGCGGACGAGCCGAAAGGTTCCGCGGGTTCAAATCCCGCCCGTTCCGCCAAAGAAAACGCCAATGCGGCGAGTCGACTTCAGTTGGCTCGCCGCATTGGTCTTTTTCATCCGTTCATCGGCCCCGGCGAGAAGGTGAAACCGATGAACCCGATCGTGGTGATCAGGCAGGCATCAAGAAGCCGTCGATGGGGTGCACCGTGGCGTTTGTAGTCGTGACGTTCGAGCAGAGGACGTCGACACCGTTGAACGCTGTGCCGTCGGCGCTGAAAGTCAGCTCAGCGCCATTGACCGTCGTGGACGATCCGAGCTCACCGAGACCAGCAGCGTCGTAGCTCGGCCCGCCGATGACGTGGTAGGTGAGAATCGAAGTCAGGACTTCCTGATCAGCGAGCACCCCGGCGAGGTCCGCTTCGGGAATCGCAGCGAATGCATCGTTAACCGGAGCGAAGACGGTGAACGGGCCATCGGAGTTCAGTGTCGACCA
>JBLFZD010000156.1:0-8034 GCA_047610085.1 Ilumatobacter sp.
CATTCGACGCGCGCCAGCGGATGGGTGATGGACCGATTCGGACGATTGGCGGCGATGATGCCTGCCTTCGCGTTGAGCTCATTCGGCTTGATAATTCTCGGGGTCGCCAACACCACGTCGCCCGCCGTTGCCGCAGGGGCGATCATCGGCATCGGTTTGAGTGCCGGCACCATGTTGACGCTGGGAAGCGATCTCGCACCCCCGGGTCAGTTCCTCGCAGGAATGGCGTCGATTCAAGACAGCGGTCGCGTCGCCGGGCCGTTGCTCGTCGGCGCGGTGGGTGCGGCGCTGGGCCTCGGCGCCGCAGCTTTCGCCTTGGCCGCCGTCCTGCTCGTCGGGATTGCATGGCTGACCCTCGTGATCGGAGAGACCGGTCAGACGTACGGGAGATCAGACTCGGCCACATCCTCATGAGCGGCGCTGAGCCAGTCGAGGCGACGGTGGACGGTGACCATCTCGTCGTGGTCACGCAGTCGACTCAGGTAGACCCTGGCGTCGGGCAGGCGACGTCCCGTCTCGAACCGCGGCGCAGATCAGCAGCGTCTCGATGGCGTAGCCATCCATCGCGACAACCTCGAACTCACCGATCACCGTCCGGACACGATCTCCGGGCGCTGGAATCTTGTCGAGCACATCGATCACGTAACCGGCAACCGTCTGCCAATCACCCTGCGGCAGTTCGATCGCTGTGCGCGCCTCGAAGTCGTCGGCTTGCATGGTCCCAGCGACGCGGAAACGCCCATCGGGAAGCTCCTCGCACCCGCTGAAATGCCGATCGGACTCGTCGTCGAAGTCCCCGATCAGTTTCTCGATGACATCCTCGAGCGTCACCAGGCCGCGCATCGTTCCGTGCTCGTTGACGACAATCGAGATTTGCTGACGTCGCGTGCGCATCTCCAGCAGCAGATCCTCGAGACCGTGATGCTCGTGCGTCACCATGATCGCCCTGGTGACACTCCCAGCTTTCGTTGTCGCCCAGGTGCCAGTGGCCAATTGAAGGAGATCCTTGGCGTGGACGAACCCCTTCACGTGGTCGAGGTCGCCCTCGAACACGATCACGCGCGTTCGTCCCGTGCGGTGGGCTTCGGCAGCGACGTCAGCTGCCGTCGCATCGTCGGCCACAGCAACGATGTCCCGGCGCCGCGTCATCGCGTCAGCGGCAGTCAGATCGGACAACTTCAGTGAGCGCGCCAGCAATTCGTGCCCCTGGGCGGCCAGGCCTCCGTGGTCCACTGATTCCTCGAACATCAGCAGGAGATCACTCGGCCAGTATCCCATCGCCTCGGCCTCTCGAGGCTCGACCCCGAGCATCCGGACGATGAGCTTGGCCAGATGGTCCGTTGCCCTCACGACGGGGCGGAAGATCGTGACGAACAGCCGGAGTGGGCGCGCCACGCGCAACGCCGAGTGCTCCGGGTGCGCCATCACCCGCCCCTTCGGTGCCATCTCCCCCACCACCATGTGCACGACCACGACCACCGCCAACGCAATCGTGAACGCGATGACGTGACGCGTCGTCGCTGACAACGTGAACAGTCCACCGAGCACCTGTTCAATTAGGCGCGACACCGATGGTTCGGCGACGGCACCGAGACCCAACGAACACATCGTGCTGCCCAACCGGGCTCCCGCTCGCGTCAGCGTGATCTCCCTGACACCCCTGAGCACGATGTTCGCTCGTCGGTTGCCGGCGGCGGCATGCTGCTCGAGACGCGAGCGGCGAGATGCGCCCAT
The DNA here is from genome assembly GCA_047610085.1 of Ilumatobacter sp. Lineage (GTDB taxonomy): Bacteria > Actinomycetota > Acidimicrobiia > Acidimicrobiales > Ilumatobacteraceae > Ilumatobacter_A. The sequence goes on from JBLFZD010000156.1 coordinate 1,735, forward strand.
GGCGAACTCCGCAGCGACGAAGAATCCATTCAGCGCCACAAGCAACGCCGCCAACCCGAGACCCCACCAACTCACCTCGATTCCCTCGGTGGCCGCCATGACATTCACGAGGCCACCGACGTCGAACATCCATCGGCATACGTCGCCGGATCGTGGACGGCGGACCGAGCATCCGGGTCGACACACAATTCGAGCCGCTCGATGGCGAATCCGTCGACCCGGATCACCTTGATGCGAATGCCGTCGATCACGAACGAGTCTCCTTCATCCGGGATCCGTTCCAGACGATCGAGAACCAGACCGGCGGCTGTGTCGTAATCCCCGTCAGGGAGGTCGAAGCCGGTGATGCGTTCGATCTCGTCAGGGCGAGACGACGCCGCAACCGACCACACGCCGGGTGCGGTCTCCACGTGCTCGCCGGGTGCGCTCGGGTCGTACTCGTCCTCGATGTCGCCGACGAGTTCTTCGATGATGTCCTCGAGCGTGACCACGCCGGCCGAACCGCCGTACTCGTCGATGACGACCGCCATCTCCGTCGAGTGGGAACGCAGGTCGGCAAGCACCACAGTGAGCCGCGCTGCCTCCGGAACCGCGAGGATCTCGCGTGCCAGCGCATCCATTCGTATCTCGTCGTAGGCCGTTCGGTCAACGCCGAGCAAGTCCTTGGCATGGACGATTCCGGAGACCTTACCGTCGTCGTCGATGACGGGGAAGCGCGAGTGGGTCGACGCCATCAGGTCACGCAGGTCCGAAGCGCTGGCGGTTGCTTGGATCGTGACCACACGGTTCCAAGGCACCATTGCATCCGATGCGTCCAGTTGCCCGAAGTCGATCGCCCGTTCGAGCAGAGCGGCCTGCAGGGCCGTCAGGTGTCCACTCTCTGCCGACGAGTCGACAATCAGGTCCAGTTCCTCGTTCGACATGACTTCGTACAACTCCTCGAGCGGCTTGACGCCGACGAGACGGAGGAACCACCTCGCCGTTCGGTCGAACAGCCGGATCAATGGACCGGCCATGCGCAAGAAGAGCCACGCCGACGGCGCGAGCGCACGCACGAGCGGTTCTGGTCTCGCAATCGCAAGGTTCTTCGGGACCAACTCGCCGAACACCGTTTGGGCGATCGTGATGACGACGAGCGCGAGCGCGAGCGCGAGCCCGGACCCGACAGCGTCAGGGACACCGACTGCCTCAAGAGAAGGTCGAATGACCACACCGAGCGCAGGCTCGGCGATGAAACCGAGTACGAGTGTGGACACCGTGACGCCGAGTTGCATGCCAGACACCATGAGGCTGAGCCGCTTGTGGACCTCAACGGCCCGCTTCGATCGCCGATCGCCTTCGCCGGCCCGTATGGCGAACCGGGTCCGGCGCGCCGTGACGAAGGCGAACTCGACCGCCACGAAGTAGCCGGTTGCGGCGATCAACGCCACAACACCGATCAGTCTGAGTGCAGTCAGCACTGCTCAACGTCGTTCTGGATCAGCGGACATGGGCAAACCGATCATATATCATATCGCGTCGTCGCGTGGGGCGGCAGTTCCTCGCCGACCTCCACTTTGCGCTCGTGCGTGCTCGGCAACTACACGTCCGAACGCAACGAAGCCACCGGAGGTACCTGACCGGTTTGCCTGCGCGGGCCACAGCACGACCCAGTGATCCCGGCGCGTTCTGGCGCGCCCACGATGTCCTCGAAGTGTTGGTCGCCGAACGAAATACGACGACGGGTTCGGAAGAGAAATCTTGGTCGTCGCACGTAGATCGCACGACGACTCACCCCCGGCAACAAAGATCGCTCGGGTCCTCCGTCCCAACGGAACCCTCGGGGTCTTTTGGAATTCGTCGGGATCAGGACGAGCAGGATCTGTCGGACCTGCTCGAAGGACTTGAAGCAAGCGGACTCGAACTTGTCCAAAGCGTCGTGCTTGAGACATCGACCGGCAAGCTGGGGGCGGGTCGCGGGAGCCCGTGTTCCTTGTGGTCCGGAAGACCGTCATCGTCCAACCCACGAACGCCGCCCAGATCGTGGCGGGTCTCGACGAGAACCGTTCATTGATGGCTGCCGGTCTCGCCGACTTGCTTGAGAGGTACCTCGACGACGATGACCTGGCCGAGCTGATTCCACCCAACTTCCGCGGGACGCGTCGACAGCAGCTGCAAGAAGCGGTGCTGGCTGATCGCGACCCGCTCCTTCTCGTGAAACGTCTCCGTCGAAGCGACCTGGCGGAGTTCGTCGAAGAACAGACACCGAATTCTGCTACTGGTCTGAAAACCTATGATCTCGCCGAACTGGCGCTCGAATCGATGGGATGGCGGATCCCTCGACCCGCCGGGTTCTCGATCGGAGCAGCGCTCGACGAGTGCGAAAGACAGGTCAGCGTTCTTCAGTTCACGACTTCTAACGCGGAAGTCCGAGGTGCCGCGAAAGCCGCCCTGTCAGAGATAGAAGGGATACTCCGCCTCGCAGTAGTGGCGTGGGCACACCTTGTCGACGGCGACGACTGGCAACGTCCGATCGCTCCCGACACCGTCGGACCCATTCGATCGGGGTGAGCATCCCGATCGAGCTGTGGCGGCGTTGTCGGTTGTGGAATACCTCGACGTATTCGAACATCGCCGACGCCAGTTCTACGCGCGTGTTCCATCGCTTCCGGTTCAGTAGCTCGGTCTGCATCCTGCCCCAGAACGATTCGATGACGGCGTTGTCGTAGCAGTCGCCGATGCTGCCCATTGACGGCACGAGGCCGGACTGTCGGGCTCGGTTGGTGAAGGCCCACGAGGTGAATTGCGTGCCGTGATCGCTATGGATCACGACTTCGCGGTCGGCGTCTGGGTTGCGGTTGGTGATGGCCATGCCGAGCGCGTTCGTGACGAGCGCAGAGTCTTGGCGGTGATCGATCGACCAGCCAACGACGCGTCGACTGAACGTGTCGAGCACGACGCAGCAGTAAAGCTTTCCTTCTCGCGTGGGGTGCTCGGTGATGTCGGTGACCCACAACCGGTCCGGTTCGACTCGGGCGAAGTCGCGGTCGACGAGGTCGGTGGCGGTAGCGGTAACGACGCGTGGGACCTTCTTGCGTCGTTTCGGGCTTGGGAGGCGTAGATCTGGGCTCGAGACATCAACATCTCGATGGCGTTGTGGCCGACCTTGACGCCTCGGTCGAGGGTGAGTTCGGCGTGGACGCGTCGGGCGCCGTAGGTGCCTCGCGATGCGGCGTGCACCTCGATGATCTGATCGAGCAGCCCACGCGTGGCGGATTGCTCGTTTAGATGGCGCTCGGACGCCACGTGTAGTAGTTGGCGTGAGAGACCCCGGTGATCCGGCAGGCTCGTTCGACGGCGTGGCCCTCGCTGGCCATCGCTGAGATGGCCTCGAACTTGCTTTTGGGGGAACCACCTCCTTCAACAGCTGATTGGCCCGGCGTGTCGCCGCGAGCTCCTTCTCCAGCTCCGCGATCCGACGGCGTGCCGCGAGGAGTTCGCTGTTCTCGATCGTTGGTGTGCCGGCTCGGCGACCGGTGTCGACGAGGTGGCGGTTCCACCAGTTGTAGATGGTCTGTTTGGTCGGTTCGACCATCGCTGCGACCTCGGCGACGCTTCGGCCGCCCTCGATCAGATCGAGGACGCGGTGGCGAAGCTCGGGTGCGTATGCACGTGGCATCTCCTTCATCTCAGGAGCATGACCGAATCCAACAAACCAAGTCCACTAAACCGGGGGCACATCACTCCTGACCTTGGAAACGAGGATGGAGTCATGGGAACAGAAACATCACCGGGGAAGCCGACGACGCGTCGGTACTCGGAACCAGAAAAGGAGCGGGCGGTCCGGATGGTGCGCCAGCTCCGAGCAAAGTTGGGCACCGACCACGGGACGGTGAAGCGGGTTGCGGAGCAGCTCGGTATCGGGACCGAGTCGCTGCGGTCGTGGGTGAAGCGCGACGAGATCGATGCCGGCGTCAAGCCCGGCTTGTCGAGCGAGGACGCGGCGAGGATCAAGGCGTTGCAGCAGGAGAACCGCGAGTTGAAGCGGGCGAACGGCATCCTGCGATCGGCATCAGCTTTTTCGCGGCGGAACTCGACCGCCCACAGAAATGATCGTCGACTACATCGACGGTCACCGTCAAGAGTTCGGAGTCGAGTCGATCTGTCGCACGTTGCAGATCGCTCCGAGCACGTACTACGCCGCTGTCAAGCGACGGGTTGCGCCGTCGGATCGGGCGGTTCGTGACGCGGCCCTGTTGCAGGTGCTGATGGTGTTGTGGGTCGCAAACCGCAAGGTCTACGGCGCCCACAAGCTCTGGAAAGCTGCCCGGCGTGCCGGTCATGACACCGGACGCGACCAGACCGCACGGTTGATGCGTGAGCTGGACATTCGCGGGATCAACCGGCGGCGCAAGAAGGTGTTCACCACCGTTGCTGACCCCGACGCCACCCGAGCGCCGGACCTCGTCAACCGCAACTTCACCGCGGAGCGAGTCGACGCTTTGTGGGTGACGGACCTGACCTACGTGCCGACAAGATCGGGAATGACGTATGTGTGTTTCATCGTCGACGCGTTCTCCCGGCGCATTGTTGGCTGGACCGTCGCGTCAAACATGAAGACTCAGATGGTCCTCGACGCGCTCGAGATGGCGAGACGTTCGCGTGGGTCCAAACGCCTTGTCGGGTTGGTGACACACTCCGACGCTCCCTCCAACAAGCCGGTGTTGCTTCCACCAGTTGAATCCGCCCAGTTTACGTCGGTGCGCTTCACCGAACACGTCGACGAGATCGGCGCCCGGCCGAGCATCGGCACCGTGGCAGATTCTTACGATAATGCGTTGGCTGAGACAACGAACGGGCTCTACAAGGCCGAGTGCGTCTACGGACCCGACGCCGTCGGCGGCTGGGACGATGTCGACCAACTCGAACTCGAGACGCTCAGCTGGGTGCACTGGTTCAACCACGACCAGCTCCACAGTCACTGCGACGACGTGCCGCCAGCCGAGTTCGAAACCGCGTACTACGATCAACAACAGGCCTCCTCAATCGGGGTTGGAAACCAATAAACCGAGTCTCCATCAGCGCCAGGGCGGTTCAATCGTGGCCAAGGTCGCCGCGCTTCCGCTGCACACTCTGCTCGGTGGTTTTCGTCGCACCGTCCCGGTCTACGGCAGCGGTGGATGGCACACCCTCACCGACGCGGCACTGATCGCAGAGGCCAGCGGGTTCGTCGCACAGCGAATCACGGCCTACAAGTACAAGACTGGAACATCCCGGGATCGAGCCCGCACTCAACTGTTGCGCCAGGAGCTCGGCGACGACATCACGCTCTTTGCCGACGCGAACCAACGCTTCAACGTGAGCACGGCAATCGAGCATTCGGAGATGCTCGCTGAGTACGGAGTGGCCTGGCTGGAGGAACCGGTGCTTGCCGACAGCATCGACGACCTGGCCGAAGTGGCGCGCGGGTCGGCGGTGCCAATCGCGGCTGGTGAGAGTGCGTACTTCCGATGGGAATTTCGTGAACTCCTCGAACGTCGGGTCGCAAGCTACCTCCAACCCGACGTGGGACGCGTCGGCGGAGTGAGTGAGTTCCGACGCGTCGCTGCCCTGGCGGACGCCTTCAACGTGTCGCTGAGCAGCCACCTGTGGCACGAGCTCTCGATCAGTCTGGTCGGCGCCTCACCAATGGGTTACATGTGTGAATACGCGCCGCTGATTCCGTCCGGAACGTTCACTCGAGACTTCGTTGTGAAGGCGGGTGCCATCGACATACCGGACGCACCCGGGCACGGCGTTGAATTCACCGCTGACGCCCTCGTTCGGTACGCCGTTGCCTAACCCGCCGAGTGGTCTCAGATAATGACTGCGTCGCGACCGGCAGCCCATGGATCACTTATTTGACATTATGTATGATCGTGATTCAGAGCCGGAAGTCGGCCCGATGTGAAGGGGTGCTGAATGTCAGAGCGGTGGGTGTTTGGATTCGAGGACATAGATGATGCGCGAACGGCGGTCGGGGGCGACTGGGAAGACGTCCGCGCCCTGCTCGGCGGCAAGGGTGCCAACCTGGCCGACATGGCGGCGTTGGGGATTCCGGTGCCACCGGGTTTCACGATCACCACTCGGGCGTGCAACCGATTCGCCGAACTCGGCAATCAGCTGCCCGAGGGCCTCTGGGTCGAGATCAAGCAGTATCTCGAGCGGGTGATGTCCCACACCGCACGAGTCTTCGGCGGCACCGACAATCCGCTGCTCGTCGCGGTCCGTTCTGGCGCCAAATTCTCGATGCCGGGCATGATGGACACCGTGCTCAACGTG
>JBLFZD010000157.1:0-8019 GCA_047610085.1 Ilumatobacter sp.
GCCCCGCGACTGTGTGACCATAGGGGTGGCGACCTTTCGTGACGACGCACGACCAGGAATGCCACCGCATTGCACGCAGTTGATCTACGCGAAGGCGCAGATAAGCGACACGGCTCCCGCTGAGCTTCGCCAATTCGCTGCGGCTAATCCCCCGTTCCCCGACTATTCCACCGGTGATCAGTTTCTGACCGAAATCGAGTTCGACCAGCTCGTGGCGATGGGCCAACACTTGGGGCTGCGCATCGAAGCGACCATGAACAGCCAACCGTGAGCGAACCCTGAGGTGGCGAATTGCGAGGGTAGCGAGCGCGTCTGGTGGCGGCAGGAGCTGGCGACAGATCAGCGCGCAAGGCCGCGAAACCGGACCGGCCGTTCCTCGATCTCTTCGAGATAATGCGCCGTCCAACCAGCGACGCGTGCGATGGCGAAGATCGGCGTATCTGGGGGCAACCCAGACACGAAGGTCAACGCTCCGACGGCCAGATCGATGTTCGGGTGTTGGGTCACGAGAGCTCCCGATGTTTCCAGCAAACCTTGAACTGTGCGGAGTCGTCCGTGCGGATCGGGAAGCCGGTGGACGCGATCGAGCAGCAGGTCAACTCGCGGGTCGCGGTGCCGGTAGATCTTGTGTCCGAAGCCGGGGACCCGAGTGCGGGTTGATCGATAGTTGCCCAGCACGGTGACCGGACCGCTTTTAGCTACCTGCTCGAGGAGCTTGTGGGCAAAGCTGCCAGCGGAGCCATGGAGCTGGCCCTCGACGGCAGCCAGACCAGCAATCATCGCCGCGAGTGGAGATGATCGAACCGAGGCCGCCACTCGAACGGCGAGCGTGCTGGTTGCAAGTTCATGGTCAGCAAGCAGGACGAGGGCGGTGTTCACGGCCTGCACCAGTGCGTTGGATGGTTCGGAGGTCCAGGCCATCGTGAGTCGCTGTGCGTAGTGCATCGGTGCGTCGTTCCGAGCCCGGCGGGTTTCGAGAGCGCCCGGGATGCTCGTGAGGAATCGCCGGGCGTCTTCTGGCGCATTGCCCGTGGGCATGATGGTCGTGGCGAGCCGAATGAGGCCCATCGCGCTGCTCTCGACAGTGACCGAATCGCTCGGAGTGGTGTCCTGCTCCGGCCACGCTGTTGCTGTGTCGGCGAGGGTTCCGTTCCACAGCAGCTCGGCCACATCCTCAAAGCTGCGGTCGACCAACTGCTCGACGGGGATGTCGCGAAATCGCAAGCCCTCGTCGCTGAGTTGGGTCACCGCCGTCGAGACGCGGACGTCAATCGTTGGGGGTGGGGCAGTCGGGCGTCGGTTCCGCTCGATGAGTAGATCAAGCTCGGCAATATCGAACAATGACGAGCGACCATCAGCTGCCAAAGTTCGACGCACCTTGCGGCGGCTCACATAGGAATAGAGCGTCGCTGTCGATACGCCCAGCCTGCGGGCAGCTTCTGGCGCTCTGACAAAAGTAGTCACACCTCCAGGGTGACCTTTTCCGAGCTTCGAATCAACATTGATCAATCAACATCGACCCGGTCAACCCCACGTTCGAATGCAGCTGAAGTTCGAAAGCGGCCTTGAAGTTCGAAAGCGGCCTGGCGGTTTCCGAACTTTCAAACCTGCCGTCTGGCACCATTTGTCCGACATCTGGTGTCGGACACCCGTTGTCGGCTGATCTTTGGCGTTCCGGGGCGTGTGGCTCACGCGGCGAGGGCGGCGGCCATGGCTTTGGTGCCAGCCACGAGTGCCAGTGCTTGGTTCGTGGTGAGCGCGAAAAAGGCGCGCTCGAGCATCGAGTCCGTGAGTTCTTCGGCCGCGTCCATCCGCTCATCACCATCGATCGGGACCGAGGGCGCTTCTTCCCAGCCGAACACGGCTACATCACCCGGTCGCTTGATTGCGTGTGCCTGGGCGTCGCTCAAACCACTTGCCAACACAGCGCACAGGTGCACGCTGCCACGAAGTTCACGCAGCACGGAGGCCTTTTGCATTGCGCATGCAGCAACGTCGTCGCCAGCGCACTCCATGCCGGCGATGCCCGCGAACAGTGGGAGTGCGGCAAGGTCGGCATGATCGATCACGATGTCGGCTGCTTCGACGTAGGCGGACAGGACACCGGCGTCGATGCCGGCGAAGAGCTCGGTGCCACGCTTGCCGCACTCGTCGAAGTAGGCCTGTGCTGCGGTCAACGGTGACACGATTTCCCTGGACGTGTTCCAGGCGTTGGCGATCGAATCAGGGTGGAAGTAGCCGAAGGCTGATGACACGACTGCGGCCGAGACATCACCGAGCACGCCGCCGCGTCCGAGGATGTAGAACGTGAAACCGTTCAGGCCTAATTCCTTGCCGGCAGCCACGGTCGCAGGGTGAAAGTAGAAGGCGGCGCCGATGTTGCCGGTGGGTCCGGCGATGGTGGTGAGTGTGTCGCGTGCGGTCATGGCGTCATCGTCTCAGATCAGCGTGGGGCCGGGAAAATGCCGATGAGGTGGGCCGAGCAAAACCTGCCCTGGGTGGTGGTCGCGGTGACGGATAGCGTGGCAAGCGTGTCAGACCGAATCACGCCCGCCGATGTGGCCAAAGTTGCTATGTTGGCCCGGCTCACGCTCACCGACGACGAACTCGCCACGGCGACCAATGAGCTTGGAGCGATGCTCGATCACTTCGCCGATATCGATGCGCTTGACCTCGATGGGGTTGAGCCGATGAACAACCCGACCCACCTTGTGAATGTGATGCGTGACGATGTTGTTGGCGAGGTGCTCGACCGCGACGAGGTGCTTGCTGCAGCGCCAGTCGCTCAAGACAACCGGTTCCGGGTGCCGCCGATCCTCGGGTTGGACGACTAATGGCTGACACTCCCAGCACCCCAGGTTCGCTCCCGAGCACAGCGGTTGATATCGCTCGAAACGTCCGCAATGGACTCGTCTCGGCGACCGACATCGTTGAACAGCACCTCGGTGCAATCGAGGAACGAGAAGAGGAGATCCACGCGTTTAACCTCGTGCTCGCCGATGCAGCTCGTGAGCGTGCCGCCGAGATCGATGCGATGGTTGCGGACGGCCGCGATGTTGGCCCGCTCGCTGGTGTGCCGGTTGCCCTCAAAGACAACCTGTGCACGCGAGGCATTGTGACCACTTGCTCGTCGAAAATCCTTGGTGATTGGAAGCCTCCCTATGACGCCACGGTCGTGACGCGACTGCGTGATGCCGGTGCGGTTTTCGTCGGCAAGACCAACCTCGACGAGTTCGCGATGGGGTCGAGCACCGAGAACTCGGCGTTCGGTCCGACCCGCAACCCGCACGACACCAGCCGAGTTCCCGGCGGGTCATCGGGTGGCTCTGCTGCAGCGGTAGCAGCTGGGTTCGCAGCCGTGAGCCTCGGATCAGATACCGGCGGCTCCATCCGTCAGCCCGCAGCCCTCTGTGGCACGGTCGGAGTGAAGCCCACCTACGGCACGGTGAGCCGTCTTGGGCTCATCGCCTTCGGGTCGAGCCTCGATCAGATCGGTCCGTTCTCCAACACCGTCGACGACGCAGCACTCACGCTTGAAGCGATGTCGGGTCACGACGCGGGTGATTCCACGAGTATTGCTCGCCCGCCGCTCGACCTGCGGTCGACACTCTCAGAGGGTGCTGCGGGTTTGCGGGTGGGGCGAATCACCGATCTGCCTCAAGGCGCGAGCCCCGACGTGCAGGCTCGCCTGGACCAAGCTTTCGACGCCCTTGCGGCCGCAGGCGCCGAAATCGTCGACGTGCAGGTGCCAGCCTTCTCCTATGGCCTGACTGCCTACTATCTCATTGCGCCCGCCGAAGCGTCGAGCAACTTGGCTCGATTCGACGGCGTCCGGTTCGGCACGAGGGTGAATGCACCCGACACCAACCAGATGTACATGGCGACCCGGACCGAAGGTTTCGGCGAGGAGGTTAAGCGGCGGATCATGCTTGGGACCTATGCGTTGTCGGCGGGCTACTACGAGGCGTACTACGGCCGGGCACAGAAAGTCCGGCGCCTGATCGCCAACGATTTTGCTGCGGCGTACGCGAACGTTGATGTCTTACTGACTCCGGCATCGCCGACCGTTGCGTTCGAGATTGGCGACAAGTCGTCTGATCCGTTGGCGATGTACCTTTGCGACACGTACACGATCCCTTCGAACCTGTCGGGGGACCCAGGCATGAGCGTTCCGTTCGGGACTGGTGATGGCGGCCTGCCTGTCGGCGTGCAGGTTCTCGCTCCAGCGCTCCAGGATCACACGATGTTCCGGGCCGCTGCTGAACTTGAGCGGTACATGTCAGACCAGAACACCCAGGCGGGAGCTGCCTCATGAGCATCACCTATGTCAACGACGACGACTTCTTCCCCTCGAACGATGATCATGAACGATGGTCGAATCAGGGATACGAGATGGTCGTCGGCCTCGAAGTCCACGTCGAACTCGCCACAAAGACCAAGCTCTTTTCGGCATCACCCAACCGGTTCGGTGATGAGCCGAACACCAACATCGACCCGGTCACCCTTGGGTTGCCGGGAGCGCTCCCGGTGCTCAACCGCCAAGCAGTCGAGCTGGCGATGCGGCTCGGGATTGCCCTCAATTGCCGTGTGCAGAAGTCCACCTTCGCCCGCAAGAACTACTTCTATCCGGATATGCCCAAGGCGTATCAGATCAGCCAATACGACGAGCCGATCAACGCCGATGGCTGGCTCGACCTGCCTGATGGGTTCCGAGTCGGTATCGAACGTGGGCACCTCGAGGAAGACACTGGCAAGTCCACTCACGTGGGCGGCCCCGGAGGTCGAATTCACGGCTCCGACTACTCGCTGATCGATTTCAACCGAGCGGGTGTGCCGTTGGTCGAGATCGTCAGTCGTCCTGACATTCGCCATCCTGATCAGGCCAAGGCGTACGTGAGCGAGCTTCGCTCGATCCTCGTTGCAATCGGTGCGTCGGACGCGAAGATGGAAGAAGGCTCGATGCGCGTCGACGCGAACGTCAGCGTTCGCAAACCGGGCGGCGACTTTAATACTCGATGCGAGATTAAGAACGTCAACTCGGTGCGGTCGGTTGGCAGAGCGATCGAGTACGAGGCAAAGCGCCAGATCATGCTGCATGAAGCCGGTGAGCCCGTCGTGCAACAGACTCGGCATTGGGACGAGAACGACGGAAAGACGCACACGCTGCGGTCGAAGGAGGACGCTGACGACTATCGATATTTCCTCGAACCGGACCTCGTCGCCGTTGACCCGGGGACTGAGTGGATCGAACGAGTTCGCGCTGCGCTCCCGCCGCTTCCCGCGGCGCGTCGCAACACGCTCGCAAGCGCCAGCGGGCAACCGGCGAATTCTGATTCGGTGATGCAAGTTGTCGAACGCAACCAGGACGAGTACGTGCTGAGCGTCGGTTCTCTTGGTGGCAACGTTGGGCTCGCGTTGAAGTACGTAAAGGAGTTGGCCGATGCAGCGACGCTTGTGCCGGCAAATCGACTTGTCGTGCTCACCACGATGGAGTCGAGTGGATTGATCACCGCCACACAGGCCAAGACGGTGCTTGAAGCAATGATCGCTGGCGAACACGAATGCGACCCAGAAGCGATCGCTGCAGCGCTTGGCTTCGAAGCCATGGACACGTCCGAACTCGAGTCGATTGTCGACCAAGCGATCGCTGCTCAGCCCGATGCATGGGAAAAGTTCTGTGCTGGCGAAGGCAAGGCGATGGGCGCGCTCGTGGGAGCCGTAATGAAGGCGTCGAAGGGCCAAGCCGACGGTAAAGCGGTCACCGCGTTGCTCAATCAGAAGAAGCGTTGATTTACGAAAACATTCTCTTTGAGGAATCAACACGTCGCGTCGTCGATTTCTTCCCGAGGTGTGCGTGGTGAGTGTCACGGCGTGATGTTTGCGGTGCATCCGTAGCATAGTTCGCATGGCAAAGAATGAGAAGATCGAACGAATCGCAGTAATTCCGGTATTTGCGGCATGCGACAACAAGTCGTTGCAGGCTGTGGCGGGAATCGCCGACGAAGCTGTTGTCGAAGCAGGCGCCACTCTTATTTCGCAAGGTTCTCAGCTGCGGCACGTGTACGTGGTTGAGTCAGGGCTGGCAACGGTGTCAATCGACGGCGAGGCCGTCGGTACCGTCGAGCCGGGCGAAGTTTTGGGTGAGCTTTCAATGTTTGACCGTGCGCCTGCTGCGGCCACGATCGTGGCGATGACCGATATGTCGGTCCTCGCGATTCCTTTCGCTCAGTTCGAAGCCACGGTCCGGTCGAACCCAGATCTTGCGATGGCCATGATGAAGACGATGGCAGCTCGGTTTCACTCGTCGAGCAACTGAGCGGCCCATCAGGCGGTTGCCTGATGGCGGAGCGACAAGTTCGTTGAGCTGGTCCGGGATAAGGAATGTGGATCGTCACTGTCGTGTGTCAACCGGCAGATAGTCGTCGCCGGTCACACGTTGCGTCGATGTCCGGCACAGGTTGTCTGACAACGGTTGTCTGACACGCAATGTCGGGGATCAGTCGGGGGTTTCGTCGGACATTTCGTCGAGGAGCTCGCGGAGCTCACCCGTGTCGAGGCTGTCGGCGAAGAGATTCTGTATCTCGTCCTGGGTGGCCGCCGTCTCGAAGATCTGGCTGATCGTGAGCGCAACCGTTTCGAGCTTGCGTGTCTCAAATCCTTTGAGCATCACGTCGACCATGTCGTCGTTGATGGGGAGGAATCCGCCGTAAGCGCGGTAGGCGTCCCCGACGGGAACGAGGCGCCCGATGATTTTCCAACCGGTTTGAAGGGGCTCGTCTGGCACCGTGTCGACGATGGTCAGTCGTTCGCGGTTTGCGAGGTCGATCACGTCCATTCGCCCAGCGCGGGAGCGTTCGACTTCGTAAACACTGCGTGTCGCGTCGATCCACTGCCGGAGCATTTCGGTCTCATCGGCGGGGAGCAACGACTCCTTTGCGGTGAGGAACCAGTCGGCCACGCCGCCCTCGAACAACGCAAGGTCGACCGGAAGGTACGACTCGTGCACCATCGCTCGGAGGTCCGGATCCGCAACGGTCTCGACGATGTCGTCGGCGATCGCCCCGGGGAAGAGTGCACTGTTCACCTGCATGAATCGCATCAACTTGACGTAGAGCCAACCGGCGCGGTCTTCGATCGGGTGCAACTCGTTGCCGAGGTGGCACTGCTTGTATTTCTTGCCGGAGCCGCACGGGCACTTGTCGTTGCGGCCCGCCATCGGCCGGGGTCGGATCGCCGCAAACGGAGCGATCTCTTCAGCGAGTTCAGCAGCAAAGCCGGAGTCGGCGGTACGTGGGTCGAACTCGGCGTCGAGGTCGATGTCGACGTCGTAACCGCCAGCACGGAGCAACTCGCGAGCAGCGAGCGGGTTTCCGCGGTCGGCTTCGAGTGCGGCAAGTTCGGCAAGCACGAGCGGGTGATCGGTCGCTCGTACCGCCTCGAGGACCTCGACGGCCCTGTCGGTCGTGCTTGCCCAGGCAAGTTGGCGCGCCGTGAGCCAGGCCAAGCCGGGGGTCTGTTCACCCGTTGAGTTAGGCGTGTCGCCGTTGAGGTGTTCGACCAGTTCGGCGAGCGGACCACCGATCAGGTCGAAATCGGACCAGCGGGCCCACGCTGCCTCCGCGACCAGCGGATTATCGAGGGCGGTCAGGGTGCGAGTGATGTCGGCCAAGCTGGGCTCGTCGATCGCTGCAGCCAGCGCCTCGAACTCCTCGGCCTGATCGGCGGTGAGCCCGAACTCGATGGTGGCTCGGTGGAGACGTTCAGCTGCCTCATCCGCTGGTGACTCGCTGTTCATCAACTCATCGGTAGATGGCTTGGGGGCGCTGGCGCTGTGGTCTGAATCGTTGTTGTCACTCATGGGTTTGACTCGCTTGCGGTTGTGAGGCTCGGGAGGTGACCGTCAAGCCAGGTAACAATCTCGGCCATCACCTCGAACTTCTCGGGTTCGTTGAGGGATTCATGCCGAAGGCCATCCCACACTCGGCGGGTCACATTGGGGAGTTGCGCGAGCGGAGCCGA
>JBLFZD010000158.1:0-7994 GCA_047610085.1 Ilumatobacter sp.
TGTCATCGGCCGACGTGTAGTGCACGAACGACAGGCGCACGACCGCGCGCTCGGGGTCGACACCAAGACCATCGAGCACACGCCAGGCGTAGAAGCGACCAGCGCTCGTCGAGATGCCTCGATTCGAGAGTTCGAGAAGGAGTGCGCGGGCTCCATCGAGAGCAGCGCGAACGCCACTGTCGGACAGCGGTGCCCGGAGGTTGCATCGAGTGTCGCCGGCCCGAGGAGTTGGAGTCGTTCATTGCCGTCAACGGCCTCGAGCAGCCTCGGCGTCATCGAGTTCTCATGGTGTCGCCACAACGCGGAAACCTCCCTGCACGCTTGACGCAACGAGTCCGCTTCTTGCCCGCCGTGCTGGGTGTGCGCTGCCTGGATGAAGTCGAGCACCGCTCCGGCACTGGCCACCTGGGAATGATCGGGACCCGCCGGATTCAGACGCTTGTCGCTCACGCTGTCGTTGAAGAAATGGCTTTGATTGGGGAGTTCGTCAAGCAGCCCACGACGAACAACCATCAGTCCCTTATGGACCGAATACGTCTTGTACAAACTGAAGACATACACGTCGGCGCCAAGTGCGGCGACATCCGGGATCGTGTGCGGGGCGAACGAAACTCCGTCGACAATCACTCTCGCTCCGATCCGATGGGACAGCTCGCAGATACGTGCAATACCGTTTTCCTTCCCGACGATGTTCGAGGCATGCGGCACGGTCACCAAGCGAGTGCGGTCGGTCACTAACGACGCAAACGTGTCGATGTCCAAGAGCCCCGTCATCTCATCGATCGTCTACTCGCGCACAGTGCAACCAACCCGTTCCGCCATGCGACGGGTGCTCCCAGTATTCGCTTCGTGGTCCTGATTCGTGACGATCACTTCGTCACCGGGCGACAGCAGTTGACCGAATGCCTCGGCCAACACGTAGGTGTTCATCGACGTCGACGGACCGAACGTCACCTCGTTGGCCTCAACGCCGAGCGCCTCCGCCCATCGCGCTCGCGACACGTCATCTGTTCACCAGCGGTCTTCGACGGCCCCTACGTCGAATACGGCTGCACTTTGGTGTCGGTGTAGAAGCTGGTCAATGCATCGATCGTTTGTCGACAAGCGAACGAACCGGCAGCGTTCTCAAAGAAAGAGGCGTCGGCATTTCCCGCTGAGGCAAAAGCGGGAACGTGCGATCGCACGAACCATCGGTTCAGTGGGCCTGCACAACGTTTCCGTCTTTCGGATCTCCGTCGAACACATCCGAGTGCCGGAAACAACACGGAGCTCGGAGGTCGAGTGTTGCGTCCTCAGCAGAGTTCGTCGGCGAGCTCGTGCAGCGATCCCACCCGCTCGAAGTCCGCTCCGACATGATCGTCATACGGGTCGAGCAGGATCGGGTGGAGACCCGCGAGCGACGACGAAGCGATATCCATCGTGACGGAGTCACCGACGTACGCGATGCGGTGTTTCCCAAACTCGGTAAACAACGGCAGCGCGTGGTCGAAGATCGTGGGGTCAGGTTTGGCCACTCCGACCACATCGCTGTCGACGATCACCCGCATCTCGACGTGAGTACCCGGTCCAACTTGGCAGATCTCACGTCGAAGCATCGATTCGATCTGGCCGCTGGCATTCGACACGACGCCCATCGCAACGCCCGCCGCCGCCAGCCGATCAAGCGCAGACCGGGATTCGGGGATCGGCCAGCGCCACGTGGCGTGATACCGCGTGCGGTCCAGTAACGCTGCAGCTTCATTCCGGTCGGCTTCGTCAACGCCGACGACGCGAACGTACGCGATGTTGTACGCATCCCAGCTGGACTCGGACGCATCGGCGTGGGACTTTGCCTTCATGCCGGCGTAGTGCGCACGCCGGTGTACATCGATCGACGGGTCACCACCGAAGTACGCCAAGAGCGGCGACAGAACGGTCGGATCGGGCAGGATGAGGACGCCACCGGCGTCGAACAGAACAGCGTCGAACCGTGGTGTGGTCATCAGGCCAGCTTGTCGTGCAAGAACGCCGTCGCCTGTGGCCAGATCATGTCGTACAGCTCCTGGTTCTGGGTACCAAGAGCGTTGTGCGGCGCCATAAACGCATGACCGCTTCCTGGGTGCACGGTGATCGAGACGTCCTTGCCGAGCCCGTGCAACTTGGCTTCAAGTTCCTTGGCAGCCGCCGGCGGGAAGAAATCGTCATGCTCTGCCATGTGTCCTTGAATCGACGCCTCGATCTTCGAGTAGTCAGGCTCCATGTCGGTGCTTGGGAAGCCATAGAACGGCACCGCGGCCTTGATCTTGTCCGGCCGATTACTCGCAAGGATGAACGTGAGCATTCCGCCCATACAGAACCCCATCACGCCGACCCCGTCGCCGGTTGTCGCGTCGTGGTCGGCCAACGCGTCGACGGCTCGGCTCATGTCGAGCGCCGCCCGCTCCGGCGGCAGCTCGGTCATCAGCTGGCCAGCCTTGTCCATCTCGTCGTGCGCAGCGAGTTCCCCGTGGTACAAATCAGGGGCCAACGCAACAAAGCCCGCTGTCGCGAGACGATCGGCCATCTCCTTGATTCCCGAGTCGAGGCCCCACCACTCCTGAACCACGATCACACCGGGTCCAGAAGCACCTTCCGGTAGCGCCAGGTATCCCCGCGCGTCGATCCCGTTACTCGCGAATTCGATCATCTGTCCCATATCAAGACCGTAGACGACGCAGCAAGCACCGCCATGATGGTTCGTGATCAGCGGCACCAAATCTCAGCGGAAGTGATTGATCCTGAAGACATTGCCGTCCGGGTCGGCAAGAACCGACTGATATGCGCCGTAGTACGTCTCATACGTGTCGTGGAGGAGCCTCGCTCCATTGGCGACCGCACGCTCGGTCAACAAGGTCACCTCGTCGTCAGACGCTCCCTCAAAGGTGAGATACTGGGTCGTTCCCTTCGGGTCGGCCCACTCCTCGATGTTCAACATCTCATACACGACCACTGCCGAAAACCCGAGGGTCAAGTCGCCAACCTTGGCCCCTCGAAAGATGTCGGAGTGCAATTCCTCGACCTCTTCGAGTTCGAAGGTCGACGAGTAGAAGTCAAAGAGGGCAACGAAGTCGTGGCTAATAAAACTCGCCAGCGAAATGGTGATATTCATGATCCGGCAATCGATGTCTGCGCAGTGAACTTGTTAAAAAGGTGCTGCCCCGACTCGATCGGCTGGTACTTCGCCACGCCATCTTCAGGCAGGCAGCTCGGAAGGCACTCGATGACTGCGTCGTAGTTGGGCTGGTGGAACAACACGATCGAGATGCGCCTCGAGTCGCCCGCTGCATCCCGCGGCGGGTTGATCACCCGGTGCATGGTGGAGACCCATCGGTCGTTCGTCCACTCAGCCATGAGGTCACCGATGTTCACCACAAAACCGCCCGGAACGGTCGGCACGCCAATCCAGTCGCCCGCCTTGTTTCGTACCTGGAGGCCACCGGGGCGGTCCTCTTGGCGCAACAGCGTCAAGCTGCCGTAGTCGGAGTGAGCGCCGGCACGGAGTTGGCCCTCAAGCGGAGCATCAGGCTGGTCTGGGTAGTTCAACACCCGCATCATCGAAATATGTTTGTCGATCTTGTCGTCGAAGAAATCAACGGGCAGTGCGAGACCGAGTGCAAACATCTGCATCAACGATGCAGACAGCGCACTCAGCTCCTCGAAGTACTTCTCCCAAAGCGGACGGAACGAAGCCGGCTCGTCGGGCCACACGTTCGGTGCGAAGTGTGGCCCGGCGACGTCCATTGAGTAGTACGGATCGTCGGGCACATTGCTCGGCCCGATATCCATCTTCTCTTTCAGGTCGCCCGGTGATTCCTCGCCGAGCGAACTCGACAAGCTTTCTTTGGCGACCCCTGACCACCCTCGCACCTGGTCCGGGGAGGGTTGGGCACACTTCGCCTTTGTCTCCTCGGGCAAGTCGAAGAACTCCCGACTCACGTCGTACACCGACGAAATGAAATCTTCGGTAACGCCGTGGCCGAGGATCTGGAAAAAGCCCGAGAACTCACACGCCTCAGCTATCTGGTCGGCGACGGCCTGCATTTTTGCAGGGTCGCCGGTAAAGAATCCGCTGACGTCAATGACGGGAACGAGGTCGGTGGTCATGGTGTGCTCCGTGCGATAGGTGGTGGTCAGGTATTCGGGGTCAGAGGTTCTCGGTCTTGTCGGCGTACTCGTCGAAGAAGAACGGGTTTGCCGCTGCCACTGCCGCGATGTTCTCCGCTGTGACGAGCTCCTGAGCAATCACCGTACGGAATTCGACCGGCTCGCCACGAAGCGCGTTGAGCACAGCGTTGCCAGCGATCAGGCCGGTCTGCGCTGAGCTGTAGTAGCGGGTTGCTGAGAGATACGGCGTGCCGAACCAGGTGACCATCTCGGCGTCGGCGTCCGAGGTCACGTGAAGCACGTTCTCGATGCGTTCGTCTTCCATCCACTGGCAGATGCCGTTGCTCATGGCTGCTGCGTAATCGACGATGGCAACAATGTCAGGGTTGGCCGTGAAGGCGTTCTGCACGACCTCCACCGCTCCGACCCGGTCGAAGAAGCCCTGCTCGCGAACGACCACTTCGAGGTTGGTTCCTGCGAGCACTTCATCGAGACCTTCGTCGATGCGCTCCGAGAATCCCTGACCAACAACACCCTGAACGACGACGATTTTGCCGCCCTCGGGCAACTGCTCGACGAGGTATCGACCGATGATCCGACCACCTTCGACGGAGTCGATCTCGGCGACACCGTTGAAGAACTCGTCGGCGTCACTCGGACCCGGCCAGATGCAGTTACCGACCGGGACACCCTGATCGAATGCAGCCTTTGCACCGGCTCCGGCTGACTCGGCGGTGTTGGGCTGAATGACCACGCCAACTGCGCCCTGGGCGAGGAAGTTCTCGATGTTCGCGAGTTCGGTCTCGGCGGTGTAATTTGCCTGAACGGCAGACACCTCGAAGTCGGTTCCCTCGAATGCCTTATACACACCGGTAACGACGCCACGGGTGTAGTCGTTGAGACCGTTGAGCGTCAGCCCGATCAACCCACTGGTAATCGCCGCGGTGGCGGGAGCGTCGGTTGTGGCCGACTCGTCGGTTGTTGCGGCGTCAGTTGTGGCCGACTCGTCGGGTTCGGCTGCATCGTCGCTTCCTCCACACGCAGCCAGCGCTGCGGCGCCCAGGCCGAGGCTTGCCGCGCCCTGAATGAAGCGTCGACGCCCGAGTGGGAAATCCGATGAAATTCCTGATGTTCCTTGCATGTTTTTCTCTCCCCTGTTTGGTGTTGCGAAAATATGCCGTCGTCAGATTTCCGACGAGGGTGTTGCGGATGAAGTTCGTGTTTCGGTTGCCGGACGTCGGCGGAGCAGCGAGGTCAACATGTTTGGCCGCGAACTCGAGTTTCGTTTGAGGTCGGTGATGGCGGTGAGGAGCACGGCGATGATCAGCACACTGCCGAACACAAAGTCGCTCCACGAGTCGTTCACGTCGAGGAACGTGAGAGCTGCTTGAACGACGCCAAGCACGAACACCCCGAGCACCGTGCCAATGGCGGTGCCACGGCCACCAGCGAGCGACGCACCACCGAGGACCACCGCGGCGATCGCCCGGAGTTCGAGGCCACCACCCGAGCGCGGGTCACCGGACCCGATACGGGCCATCAGTACGAGTCCACCGACCGCGGCAAGAACGCTGCTGATCATGTACGCAAAGATCTTCACCCGGGCGGTCGGCAGACCTGCGAGATAGGCGACCTCTTCGGACGAACCCGTCGCGTAGAGCTGGCGACCGAAGCGGGTGTACCGCAGCACGAGGGAAGCCACAACCGTGACGACGATGAGGAGAACGATCGGGGTGCGCAAGCCGAACAAGTCGCCCGTGCGTAGCCATTCGAAGAATCCACGAACTGGCACCGGTGAGTTCTTTGCCCGCACCAGTGCCAGCGATTGGAAAACACTCAGGCCGCCAAGCGTGAGGATAAATGACGGCACTCGCAGCGACGTGACCACGACCCCCCACATGAGGCCGACGAGTGCACCCACGATCAGCACCACCGTGATGGACAAGAATTCTGATCGCCCATCGACCACTTGCGTCGCAGCGAGCACCGCACTGAATCCGGCGAATGTGCCGACCGACAAGTCGAGTTCGCCAGCGGCTATCAAGAACGTCTGGCCCACCGCCACGATGCCGAGCACCGACGTCTGCAGGAGAATGTTCTCGAGATTGGTCCAGCCCACGAAGTTGTCCCGGTGATATTCCGTGTACCAAGCCAAGCCGACAACGGCCAAGATCAGTGGCAAGAATACCCGCAGCTGCTCGCCAGCCAAGATCCGCCGTAGTCCGTTCATGCACTCATCTCCAGATCGATCAACCGTTGTTCGCTTGCATCAGCACCGTCAACCTCGCCCACTACATAACCATCGCGCAACACCAGCACCCGATCAGAAACGAGTCCGATCTCTTGGAAGTCGGTTGAGCAAACAATCACCGCTGCGCCCTCGTCGGCAAGCTGTCGCAACGTCCGATAGATCTCAAGCTTCGAAGGGATGTCGATACCGGCAGTCGGTTCGTCGAACACCAGCACTTCGCATCCGACATCGAGCCAGCGGCCGATGACCACCTTCTGCTGGTTTCCTCCTGACAGGGTTCGCACGCTCCGCTCAGCTGAATCGGATTTCACTCCGGCCCGGACCAGCAAATCCTGAGCAGCCCGGCGCATGCGTCCAGGCCACACCAACGGAGACCCGCTCACCGCGAGGCGAGCAAGGTTGAGATTGTCACCCGTCGAGCGGTCGAGCAACAATGCCCGACGCTTGCGATCGGCAGGTAGGTAAGCAATCGAGCTGGCTGCCTTCGATCGGCTACCGACCGCTCGGTTACCGGCGAGCCGAACGCTGCCGGCCGTTGTGGCCGAAGCGCCGACGATCACGGCGGCGAGTTCTGATACACCCGAACCGATGCCTCCGGTGAACCCGACCACTTCGCCAACATCGATCCGACACGACACGTCACGCAGCCGCGTACCGGCCGACACGTGGTCGAGCTCGATTGCAACGGACGGAGCACGATCCTGGCGGGCGCGGTCAATGTGATGCACGACTTGGCCAAACATCTTCTCGACGAGTTGCTCCGAAGTAAGCCCAGCAACGGGGCCGGAGAACACGCGCTCACCGTCGCGTAGAACGGTGACGGTCTCTGCGATCTGGAAAATCTCGTCGAGATGGTGCGAGATGTACAACACAGCGACACCGCGCTCACGCAGCCGAGCAACGACGTCAAAGAGTTGTTCGACCTCCGAGCGGCTCAGCGATGCAGTCGGCTCATCCATGATCACGATGCGTGCTCCGTAATCGACCGCCCGAGCAAGTTCGATCAGTTGCCACTGGGCGACCGGGAGGCCCCGCACGCTTGACCGAGGGTCGAGGTCAAGTCCGACCTCCGCGAGTCGCTCGGCTGCTTCACGCATCATCTTGCGCCATGAAACGCTCACGCGGTTACCAGGCAGCCGGTCGAGCAGCACATTTTCGCCAACCGTGAGGTCGGCAGCGATCTGCCGTTCCTGATAAATCACCCGGATCCCAAGATCCTGGAACGTGCGACGGTTGCTGTGGGCCACCAGGTTGCCGTCGACTTTCACAGTGCCGCTGTCGGGAGCGAGCACACCTGAAGCGATTTTGATCAGCGTCGACTTACCCGCTCCGTTCTCACCGACCAGCGCATGCACCTCGCCGGCGCGAACCGTAAGGTCGACACCTTCCAAGGCACGCGCCCCCGGGAACGACTTTCCGATTCCTCGGAGGTCGAGAACCGATGACCCGTCAGAACTCACTGCTTAGCCAACGCCTGCTGGGTGAGGGTCGGGATGATCTTCTCGCCGTACTGCTGGAGTGTGTGGTCCTTGGCGTCGTGTTGCAAGTACACAGCGAATTGGTCAACGCCCAGCGACCTGAGTTCCTCAAGCCGTTCGAGTTGCGCCTCGACCGGACCGAG
>JBLFZD010000159.1:0-7981 GCA_047610085.1 Ilumatobacter sp.
ATTGTTCGCGGCACCCAGTCCGAGGGTGTGGCTGCCTGCCTCAAGCACTTCGTGGCCAACAACGCCGAGTCGTACCGAATGGTGAGCGACTCGATCGTCGACGAGCGCACACTCCGCGAGCTGTATTTGCGTGGCTTCGAGATTGCGGTACGTGAATCTTCTCCCTGGTCGGTGATGACCTCGTACAACCTTGTGAATGGCACCTACGTCGCCGACAGCACCGAACTTGTCCACGGCATCTTGCGCGATGAGTGGGGCTTCGATGGCCTCGTGGTCACCGACTGGGGCGGTGTGAGCGACCGTGTCGACGGCATTCGTGCTGGGGTCGATCTTGAGATGCCGTCGAGTGGCGGAGCCCACGACAAGGCGGTCATCCACGCAGTCGAGTCCGGCGAACTGTCCAAGGAGGTTGTCCTCGATCGAGCCGTCGCCGTCGCTGTCGCAGCACGGCGCGGACGCGATGAGGCCACACAGCGCGACCGGGCACCGGTCGATGAGGTTGCTCACCATCGCCTGGCTCGGCGCGCTGCGGCGGCCGGCACCGTGCTCCTCACCAACGACGGGACGCTCCCGCTCGCACCCGAGCAACGCGTCGCGATCATTGGATCCTTCGCCCGTCTCCCCCGTTTCCAAGGTGCCGGAAGCTCCCAGGTCGTGCCCACGCGTGTTGACGATGCCCGCCGCCACCTTGAAGATCGACTCACCGGCGAGGTCCGTTACGCCGAGGGCTACGACGTCACAACAGGCGCATCGACCCCCAACCAAATCCGTCACGCAGCCGAACTGGCGAGCGCCGTTGACGTCCCAATTGTGTTCGTTGGACTCCCCGCTATCGACGAGGCAGAGGGCTACGACCGCGAACACATCGCGCTCCCTCCGGCCCACGACCAGCTGGTAACCGCTGTGTGCGCAGCCAACCCGAATGCGGTCGTCGTGCTCACCAACGGTGCCCCTGTACTCATGCCGTGGGCCGACCGGCCTGCAGCGGTCCTTGAGGGCTACCTCGGCGGTCAAGCCGGTGGGAGCGCCATCGTCGACGTTCTTCTTGGTGATGCCGAGCCCGGCGGCCGCCTCGCCGAGAGCTTTCCCGCTTCGATGGTCTTCCCAAGCGAAGAGAACTTCACCGGCCGTCAACGCCAGATTCAGTACCGAGAGGGCCTCTACGTCGGCTACCGGTTCCACGACACGGCGTCGGTGGCTGCTCGATTCCCCTTCGGTCACGGCCTGTCGTACACCAGCTTCGAGTGGTCGCCACCGGTGGTGACGGGCTCGGGAACCGGAGTGACCATCGCCCTCATGGTCACCAACGTTGGCGATCGGGCCGGAAGCGACGTGGTGCAATTGTACGTGCGAGACGTCGAGTCAACCGTCTACCGCCCGGAAAAGGAACTGCAGGCCTTTGCGAAGGTCCACCTCGATCCGGGTGCTTCTGAAGTCGTCCGCTTCACCCTTGATGATCGTGCTTTTGCGTTCTGGCACGCCGATGAATCGCGCTGGGCGGTGGAGTCCGGTGACTTCGAGATCATCGTCGCGGCCTCCTCTGTCGACGTGCGTGGATCTGTGACCGTTCATGTCGACGGCGAAACGCTCGAAACACCGCCAGCGGGCGCCAGCGGCCCGGGCCGTAACCGATTCGTCGCAACGGCAACCGAGTTCGAAGCCATGCTCGGGCACGCGATTCCTGCACCCACCCCGGTGCTCCCGTTCACCATCAACACGGTTGTTGAAGAACTCAGTGCCACTCGACTGGGCCGCGTGACGCAGACTGGTTTCTTGAAGATCGCCGAACGCCAAACCGCCAAGTTGCTTGGCGCCAACCCCGACCCCGTGCTCGCCAAGCTCAGCGAGCGAATGATCCGCGAGGCGCCGCTTCGATTTCTTGTGTCGATGAGCGGTGGAAGCGGCTCGATCAAGGCGTTCGACGGCCTCACCAAGATGCTCAGCGCACTACGAATCACCGGTCGTCGTGGGTGAGTCGATGAACTCCAACCGACGCTTCAATGTGGTCGCAAGTGACCTCGACGGCACACTCTTCGGCCCCGACCACCGGCTGGCCCGACGGACGATCAGCGTCCTGCAACGCGCCCGCAACGCGGGGATTATCGTCATCGCGGCAACAGGGAGAGCGCCAATCTCCGCAATGGACTGCCTCGCTCGATACAACGTGATCGACGCCCTGATCTGCTCGAACGGATCGATCGTGCACGATGTTGCGACCAACACCACCGTGCGGCGCTTCCCGATCGAAGCACACCACATGACCGAGCTCTTCACCTCGCTCGATGCGGCGCTGCCCGGCCTCTCCTTCTGCTGGGAAATGGACGGCTCGAACGCGTGGGACCCCGGCTTCGATGACATCGCCCGGCTACATCCCGACTTGCGCTCGTTCAGAATCGGTGAGCGTCCTGACCCATCCGTGCAGATCACCAAAGTGATGGCCAACCACCCTGAACATCACCAGGAGGACCTCGCGGAACGGCTTCTCCCCCACCTTCCGGGGCCACTCACCATTGGCTGTTCGGGCGTGAACTTCGTGGAGATCACCGGCGTCGGCGTCGACAAGTCCCTCGCTCTCTCGCACGTGGTGAGCGAACTCGGGTTCACCGCGTCCGATGTCGTTGCGTTCGGCGACAACCACAACGACCTACAGATGCTGCAGTGGGCCGGCCACGGCGTTGCTGTTGCCAACGCCGTCGACGCCGCCAAGTCGGTCGCCGACGAAGTGATCGGTCATCACCGAGATCACTCGGTCGCCGATTTCATCGAATCCCTCATCTAGCCGCCGGCGCTACTAAGTTGCGCGAATGATCGAACCACTGCGCTGGGGCATTGCCTCGACAGGAAAAATCTCGAATTCCATGGCCACGGCCCTCGCCGACATCGACGGCGCCGACATCGTGGCCGTCGGATCCCGCTCACAAGCGAGCGCCGACGCATTTGCCACCAAGCACGCCGTTCCGAACGCTCACGGATCCTACGAATCGCTCTGGGCCGACCCCGACGTCGACATCATCTATATCGGATCCCCGCACAGCGAACATCACAACATGGCCA
This sequence comes from Ilumatobacter sp., assembly GCA_047610085.1. Taxonomy (GTDB): domain Bacteria; phylum Actinomycetota; class Acidimicrobiia; order Acidimicrobiales; family Ilumatobacteraceae; genus Ilumatobacter_A. Next base: position 3,055 of record JBLFZD010000159.1, read on the forward strand.
TTGCTGCCCTCGACGCGGGTAAGCACGTACTATGCGAGAAGGCGTTCGCGATGAACGCGGAAGAAGCGCGCGAGATGATCGCCGCCGCGGAACGAAACAACCGATTCCTGATGGAGGCGATGTGGAGCTGGTTCATGCCGGCTTGGCACGAACTGCGCGCCCGCATCGATGCCGGAGCGATCGGCAAGGTCACGGTCATCGATGCGAACTTCTGCATCTCGATCCCCGACCCAGACGGGCGTCATCGCCGACCCGACCTCGGCGGTGGAGCACTCCTTGACCTCGGTATCTATCCGCTGTCAATCGGGCGTTTCCTGCTCGGCGAAGCCATCGAAGTGAAGGCACTCGGCACCCTCACCGACCAGGGAGTCGATGCGATTGCGGGGGGCGTGATGCTCCATGAATCAGGTGCGATCACCACCTTCTCCACCTCACTCGATGCACTCTCGGATCTTGGGGCGCGCATCGTGGGCACCAGCGGGTCAATCATCGTCGACGCACCTTTCTGGTTCCCGTCCACGTTCACCATTCGTCGCCATGACGGCACCGACCCCGAAGTGGTTGAGATACCCAACCGTGGCCTCGCCCATGAAGCCGAACATGCAATGAAACAAATCCGAGCCGGCGTCATCGAGAGTGATATTCAGACCTGGGCGGCATCGCTCGCCAACATGGAACTCATGGATGAGATCCGCCGGCAGCTCGGCGTGGTCTTCCCCGGCGAATAGTTATCGATCAGTAGACCGTCACGGGGATTGGATAGTCGGCGTACGAAGCCTTGAACACGCCTTGGTGCAGCAGCACCGTTGCTGCATGGATGCCGGTCTCCGCGTCGGTCACCGTTGATTCAGTCCAATACGACTCGACCGCCCGACTTTGCCCGACGCCCACCAACGTGTGGGCCACCTCATAGGGGCGCCCCACGAACACCGGGCCGTCCACAAAGCGCACTTCCAAATCAATGAACAGTCCAATCGCTGGGCCCCGCACGGGAAAGTGAACTCCCGCCTGGTGTGCAAGCACGCTCAGCATTTCGGTCGGGACAATCGGCGTGCCCCACGGCGAATCGCCGTTCGGTTGATACCAGGACGAACCCTCGGTGATCTTGTCCAACTTCTGTTGCAGCGTGAACGGGTAGAGCGGACCGTTATGGGTATCGAAGCCCATCGTCACCGTCACCGGGTCCGCCGTCATTCCGATCTCCAATTGATCAACGATGTAGAGATCGCCCGAGTCGCCGAGCCCGCGCTTGCGTCGCTCATCGAGTTCGGTGGCCGCTCCCCCAAGCGTTGCGGTGCCCTTCAGTACCGGCGTGCCATCGGCCTTGACGGCACCAATCGTTGCTGACGCGTCGCCTGCAGGCGCGAGCGAGGCCTGCACCTCCTCATCCTCCACGACCATGTTCAAGAAGTGCGATGACATGCAACCCCGCTCAAACCATGCCTGACCCCAGTGCTGCACGGCGAGTGCATCGAACTGGCTGAAGTGCGTGGGCCCTTCGATCGGTGCGCCCGCGAGTCCAAGTTTGGCTGCCTCGGCATCGTCGTGGACGCTCGCGTGGCCACCGTACTCCTGGTCGTGCAACATCTGCGCCGGTGCGCGGAACGGGCCGCTCAGCGTGCCGTCGTCGCCGACGGTGATCTCGGTCTGGAATGTCATCGCCCGATCGTGGCACGTTGAGGACGACTCACATGGTGTCCGAGCTGCACGGGGTGAAGGACGCCTCGGCTCGGATGCGGGACGTGTGGCCATCACCCACCTGGCGCCTCGAGTAAAGGCTCGGGGAGGGGTCGTTCAAAGTCGCGTTGATACACCCTCCAGAAATCGTTCTCAGCGATCAGATCGAACGCCGGGGAAACGACCGCCCAATCGAGTTCCGGGTAGCTGGTCGGACCAGCACCGGGGACTGGAAGCACGACGTACTCGACGCGCTCTGCCCGATCGAGAATTCGTGGCCCGTCAATGAGCCCGTCGGAGCCATAGAGGACCGATCGAAACGGTGTCGGAAACTGATAGATCTCGGTGCGATGGGCCACGTGCGGGGTGATGCGGTAATGCGCTGCCACCACGGCATCGGATGGAAGCACCTCGATGATGTCATCTGCTGCCGACGCCCACGCGTTGCTCGGGTTACCAACAAATACTTCGGTACGACCCCACGGCACGGGCGACCACAGGTATGACGTCACGACGGCCATGGCGGCCACCAGAGCGACCGCAGCCGAACGGACCGGGATCACAACTGGCGTGCTGGATTCGTCACTCGGCCAGGTCCATCGATCACGAAGCACACCGATTGCGTGCACCGTTCCAATTGCAAGGGCGGGCACAGCGACCAGGCTGTAGTGGTAGTCGACCTGAAACTGATACCAAAAGGTGCTGAGCACATTGGTGAACAGCACCAATCCGCTGATCAGCGCTACCGACGGGGCCCGAGCGAACATCCAGGCAAACGGGGCGGTCATCTGCACGAGATACCAGGGGCGTCCTTCGCTCCGGAAGTAGCTGATCACGTCGGTCGGGTTCGTCACCGCAGCGGTGATAACGCCACGTGGCCCGCCGAATGGGATTCGCCAACCGTTTCGGGTGGGCACACCGATCAGCCCCCGCATCACCACGAACATCGCGAACGCCATGAATGCCAAACTCCCGAACACCGTTGCCACACCGATACGCCAATCACGGCGCACGCCGACCCACACGCCCAGTGGAACCAGCACGAGCGAGGCATCTTCCTTGACCATCAGAGCGAGCACAACACAGGCCGCGTATGTCTTCCACCTGCGTTCAAGTGCCGCCCAGATGGCGAAGCCAACAAACACGCCGAGAAACGCGTCGGGATGGAAGTTCTCAAGGTTCGTGCCACCGACGGCCGGGTGCAGCAGATAGCAGCTCGCCAGCACGACGGCCGGCCACTCACTTCCCAAGCGCCGACGGCCATAAAGGAATACCGGCACCGCTCCCAGACCAATCGCTGCCGACTGGGCGAAGAACAGCACCCCTGCTGCCGGCCAGATCCAATAGAACGGAACGAGGAAAAGTAAGACGAACGACGAGTGATCACCGAACAAGTTGCGACCCATCAGCGTCACAAACGGTGCTTCGCCTCGAGACAACAACCAAACGCCCTGGTCGTACAGCGCCGAATCGTATGACGAATAGGCCAGTCCATGGTGCCGGGTCAAGCTGAGTTGGGTGAAGTACGAGATGTAGAACACCAACACCACGAGCAACAGACCTTGCGCCCACGTCAACGACCGAATCCGTTCGCTGAGCGAGCGACCCGCCCGTACCTCGTTGTGTTCGCCGGCTTCGTGGCCCGGCTTGTCAATGTCAACCATCTCGTTGGGCGCGACCTGAACCGACACGTCGGTGCCAACGAGATCTTGATCGGTACTCGGCGCGACCCGGTCGGTCATGACCCCAGTCTGGCGCGTCTCTATGACCGAAGGTCGCCAACCAGCGCAGCGAGTACGCCGTTGACGAATCTGCCACTGTCGTCGGTGGAGAACTGCTTCACCAGCCGCACCGCCTCGTCGAGCACCACAGCGGTGGGCACGTCATGACGTTCGGCGAGTTCGAATGAGCCGATCCGGAGCACGTTCAGGTCGATCACCGGCATACGGGCCAGCGTCCAACCGGTTGCTCGTGCAGCGATCGCCTCATCGAGACGGTCGCGATGCTCAGCAACGCCACGCACCAGTATCTGGGTTAATTGGTCGGGTTCGAGCACTTGCAATTCGAGTGCTTGCACCGGTGTGATGCCTTTGGACTCGGCCTCGTACAACAAATAGAGGGCACGTTCGCGGCCTTCCGACCGCTCATCTGGTCTGGGGATGCTCACCATCAGACGCGCGTCATGTAGTCGCCGGTGCGTGTGTCGACGCGCACTTTTTCACCGATTTCGATGAATAACGGCACCTTGATCTCCTTGCCCGTTTCGAGCGTTGCCGGCTTGGTACCGCCACTCGAACGGTCGCCCTGCAGCCCCGGCTCGGTGTTTGCGATCGTCAGCTCAACCGAGGCCGCAATATCGACGCCGATGATCTCATCGTTGTAGAACGCGATCTGAGCAATCATCTGCTCGATGAGGTAGTCCTTCGCCTCGCCGAGGGCCAATTCGGGCACGTTGGTCTGCTCGTAAGTCTTGGTGTTCATGAACACGTAGTCGGTGCCATCGTGGTACAGGTACTGCATGTCCTCACGCTGAACAATGGCCTGCTCGACCTTGATGCCTGCGTTGAATGTCTTATCGATCACGGCGCCAGTGCGCACGTTGCGGATCTTCGAGCGGACGAACGCGCCGCCCTTGCCCGGCTTCACGTGCTGAAATTCGACGACCTGGAACAGGTTGTTGTCGAGTTCGAGCGTGATGCCGTTCTTCAGGTCGTTCACGGAGATCTGGGGCATGTCAGTTCAACTCTCGTTTCGGTGAGTGCGTGAGCACACGGTGGCCGGTCTCGGTGACCACAACCAGATCTTCGATCCGGAAGCCGCCGAATCCCCCACGATAGAGGCCCGGCTCCACGGTCACCACCATGCCCGGCACCAGCTCGACGTCAGTCGACTGGTTGTGGAACGGCAGCTCGTGGATGTCCAGGCCGACCCCATGGCCCGTGCCATGCAGGTAATCGGGGAGTCGATCCGCTGCTTCGAATACATCACGACACGCCGAGTCAACCGCTTGCGACGATCCGCCGGGCCGAACGGCCTCGCGGCCGGCCTTTTGCGCGGTGGCCACCAGTTCGTACGTGGCGACCTGCTCAGGGGTCGATTCACCCATCACCCACGAGCGAGTCATATCCGAGTGATAACCATCGACGAGCGCGCCGACATCAATGATCAGCGTGTCGCCCTCGGTGATCGTGCGACGAACCGCACCGTGATGAGGGCGAGCGCCGTGCTCGGGGCCGCTTGCCACAATGGT
>JBLFZD010000160.1:0-7887 GCA_047610085.1 Ilumatobacter sp.
GGTGCGTGTTTCGTTTTTCTTACAAAAGTCCCGCGCAGAACCTTGCGCGCGGCGAATCACGCTGGTGTAATTACTCGTTACACACCACACGAGATGTGGTGGTGGTCGGCAGCGATCGACGGACAAAGACACCAGATGTGGTGGTTGGGGCCCATCGATGAATGTGCTCCAAAATCAAGAAAGTTGCGAAGAAACGCCCGATCCAGTGGCGCAGATACCCGGGGCGGACAGTCCTGATGGACAACCCGGGACACCAGACGAGAGACGAGCAGATTGAGATGGAGCGACAGTGACACTGACTGACACCGAAAGCGCCGACCGGACCCTTGGAACGACCACGTTGACGGACGCGTCTCGTCTGGCCGACACCACCTCGACCGATGCAGGTCCCACGGGAATGCGCGTCACCAAACGCAACGGCACCATCGAACCCGTCGACTTGAACAAGATCGTTAACGCCATTGCGCGTGCCTCGGAAGGTTTGCTCGGAGTCGACCCGATGCGGGTCGCTACCCGCACGATCTCGGCACTCGCCGATGGAGCGTCGACCGGCGAACTCGACAACCTGTCGATTCGCACGGCGGCCGGACTCATTGTTGAAGAGCCAAATTATTCGAAGCTGGCGGCGCGTCTGCTCGCCACGGTCGTCGACAAAGAAGTCCGCAACCAAAACATTCCGTGGTTCTCCGAGTCGATCAAGGTCGGCTACGACGAAGGCATCGTGTCGCAGGATGTGTACGACTTCGTCGAGAACAACGCTCCCGAACTCAACGCTGCGATCAACTCCGACCGTGATCGCCACTTCGAGTTCTTCGGACTTCGCACGGTGTACGACCGTTACCTGCTGCGCCACCCTGAGCGCCGCGATGTCATTGAGACGCCGCAGTACTTTTTCCTGAGAGTGGCGTGCGGCCTGGCTCAAGACATCGACGAAGCGGTCAAGTTCTACGACCTCATGTCGTCGCTGGCCTACCTGCCGTCGAGCCCGACGTTGTTCAATTCGGGCACCACGCACAGCCAGATGTCGAGTTGCTACCTGCTCGACTCGCCTCCGGACAGCCTCGAAGGCATCTACAAGCGCTACACCGACATCGCCAAGCTGTCGAAGTTCGCTGGCGGAATTGGCGTTGCATGGCACCGTATCCGCTCGAAGGGTTCGCTGATCGCCGGGACCAATGGACTGTCGAACGGCATCGTCCCGTGGTTGCGCACGCTCGACTCGTCGGTCGCCGCAGTCAACCAGGGCGGCCGCCGCAAGGGCGCTGCTTGTGTGTACCTCGAATCTTGGCACGCCGACGTTGAAGACTTCCTCGAACTGCGCGACAACACCGGTGATCACGCTCGACGCACACACAACCTGAACATCGCCAACTGGATCCCCGACCTTTTCATGGAGCGTGTTGAGAAGGATTGGCAGTGGAGCCTCTTCGATCCGAAGAACGTTCCTGAACTCACCGATCTTTACGGCAAAGAGTTCGAGAATGCCTACCTCGCAGCCGAAGAGCAAGGTCTGTTCGAGCGGCAGGTATCGGCTCGCCACCTCTACACCCGAATGATGCGAACACTTGCTCAGACCGGCAACGGTTGGGTCACGTTCAAGGACGCGTCGAACCTGAAGTGCAACCAGACCGGTTCGACCAACGACGACGGCAGCCCCCGTGTTGTGCACTTGTCGAACCTGTGCACCGAGATCCTCGAAGTCACCGATCAAGACAACACTGCGGTGTGTAATCTGGGCTCGTTGAACCTGGGTTCGTACATGACCCCAGATGGCGAGTTCGACTTCATCGGCATGGGCCGAGTCGTACGCCAGGTCGTGCCGTTCCTCGACCGGGTCATCGACATCAACTTTTACCCGACGCCTGAAGCGAAGTTCTCAAACGAGAAGTGGCGCCCGGTCGGTCTCGGCCTGATGGGTCTCCAAGACGTCTTCTTCAAGAAGGGGCTGGCATTCGACTCGCCGGACGCCAAAGAACTCAGCCGTCAGATCAGCGCCCATATCTACTTCCATGCACTGTGGGCATCCACCGACCTGGCTGAGGCCAACGGTGCCCACGAGGCGTACGACGGCACCCGTGCTGCAGCCGGCAATCTTCAGTTCGACCTGTGGACCACGCCGGAAGGCAACACGGTCACACCGCCCGCTGAGCTCGACTGGGACGAACTGCGTGGACGCATTACCGAACATGGGCTGCGTAACTCGCTACTCATCGCCATCGCACCGACGGCGACCATCGCCTCGATCGCCGGTTGCTATGAGTGCATCGAGCCGCAGGTATCGAACTTGTTCAAGCGTGAAACGCTGTCGGGCGAGTTCATGCAGATCAACCGCTATCTGGTTCGTGAGCTGCAGAGTCGTGGCCTGTGGGACGAGCGGATGATCTCGGAGATCAAGCAAGCTGAGGGCTCGGTCCAGACCGTCGATCGCATCCCGGCTGAACTCCGCGAGGTGTATCGCACAGCATGGGAGATCCCGCAGCGTCAGTTGATCGACATGGCTGCCGAACGCGGCGCCTTCATCGACCAGAGCCAGTCGCTCAACCTCTTCATGGAGACGCCGACCATCGGCAAACTTTCCTCGATGTACCTGCACGCATGGAAGCAAGGTCTCAAGACCACGTACTACCTGCGTAGCCGGCCAGCGACCAAGATCAACAAGAGTGCGGGTCCTGCCGCCGGTGGGGCACCGACGCCCACGCCAAGCAGCGAGCCAGCTCCGACCGAGAAAAAGCAGTTCACCGAAGAAGAGGCGCTTGCCTGTTCGTTGGAGAGCCCCGAATCATGTGAAGCGTGTGACTGATGGCATTGATCGACCCGATTTACAACGAGCCACAAGCTCTCCAGGCTGATCCGGTACCGACGGCACCGACGGTCAGTCAGCGCCCCAAGAACATCCTTGACCCCGGTTTCGACCTGACGTTGCGGCCGATGCGTTACCCGGTGTTCTTCGACATGTACAAGGACTCGATCAAGAACACGTGGACGGTCGACGAAATCGACTTCTCCGACGACCTTGTCGATCTTGATCGCAAGCTGCTGCCGGCCGAGAAGCACATGATCAGCCGACTCGTGGCGTTCTTCGCGACCGGTGACTCGATCGTGTCGAACAACTTGGTGCTGAACCTCTACAAGCACATCAACAGCCCCGAGGCCCGCCTGTTTCTGTCTCGTCAGCTGTTCGAGGAGGCGTTGCACGTTCAGTTCTATTTGACCCTGCTTGACAATTACATCCCCGACATGGAAGAGCGCGAAGCGGCGTTCTCTGCTGTTGAGAACATTCCGTCGATCAAGGCCAAGGCCGAGTTCTGCTTCAAGTGGATGGACTCAGTTGACAAGCTCGACGAGATCACCACCGCCGATGAGCGCAAACGGTTCCTTATGAACCTCATCTGCTTCGCCACATGCATCGAAGGCCTGTTCTTCTTCGCAGCGTTTGCGTACGTCTACTTCCTGCGTTCCAAGGGCTTGCTCAACGGTCTCGCCGACGGCACGAACTGGGTATTCCGTGACGAGTCGTGTCACATGAACTTCGCTCTCGAAGTCGTCAACACGATTCGGACCGAAGAGCCCGAGCTGTTCGATGATCAGTTGGAAACTGATATCCGCGCCATGATGCGCGATGCGGTCGACTGCGAGTACTTGTTCGCCGCCGACGTCCTCGCCGATGGTGTACCGGGCATGAGCCTCGGCGACACACGTGAGTACTTGCAGTACGTGGCCGACACCCGGCTGCACCTGCTCGGCTACCAGAGCGAGTTCGGTTCGAAGAACCCGTTCAGCTTTATGGAACTCCAAGACGTGCAGGGCCTCTCGAACTTCTTTGAGCGCACCGTGTCGAGCTACCAAACCGGTATCGAAGGCAACGTCAGCTTCGACGAAGAGTTCTAGGGGCCGCTCGGCGGTCCGGTGCCGGCGTCGCGCACACGGCACTCGGTCGTTCCTCCCTCGACCTATCGCTTGCTTTCTCGACCCCGGCACCGGACCACCTCGCTCTGGCTTCCGAAACCCACCCACACTGCACGGGATCAATTTGCTCGGCGTGCCGAATCCCACACCAGTGGGGCTTGGGAGTTCGATGGCTGAGGTAGATACGCTGGGAGAGGTGACAGACACCAGTTGGTTGACCAGTGCCAATGTGATGGTGGTTGCGGGCAAGGGCGGAGTGGGATCGTCGACGGTGGCCGCCGCCGTAGCGCTCGCCGCGGCTCGAGACGGCGCCGACGTGTTGTTCATCGCCGTCGACGGACGACCTGGCATGGGCCCGTTGCTTGGCGGTCGTGAGATCACTGCCCGCGAGCAAACCTTCCAACGGTTGTCGAGCGGTGGCAAAATCCGCGGTCGAAGCATCCCTGCTGATCAGGCGTTTGGCGACTACCTCGAGATGAAGGGTGTCGGCGGGCTGCTGCGTAAGGCGGCCTCGTCAGCCTCGTTACCAATGATTGCTGCGGCGACCCCTGGTCTTGAACACCTTCTGGTCCTCGGCAAGATCAAAGAACTTGAGAAGGAACGCAACGCCGACCTCATCGTGGTCGACGCGCCCCCGGCAGGCCACGCGGCGCCGTTCCTGCGGTCGGCGACCGGATTGTCCGACGTGATCAAGTCGGGCCCGATACTCGTTCAGGCAAGCGAAGTGTCCGAAATGCTGGCTGACCATGAACGCTGTAAGGCACTCCTGGTGGCCCTTCCCGAAGAGACGCCCGTTACCGAGGTGATCGAATTGGCCCGGGATCTCGGTGACGACCTCGGGATGGGGTTGTTCCCGCTCATTGTGAACGCGTGTTGGCTGGACCGCCCGGGGCTTGACAAGTCGCCGGCCATGGCAGCTCGTTCGCACAAGATCAAGCTCACCGATACCGCCAAGGCGGCGTTGGAGTCTGCAGCGGCGTTCGGGCGGAGCAGGCTGGCGCAGCAACGTGAACAGATCGCGCGACTCGAGGCGGCCCGAGATGAACCGGTACTGACGTTGCCACGATTGGCGACGCCGCGGTTGACCGCTGAGCATCTTGAACTTCTCGCCGATGCGCTGGTGGGTATCGGGCACGATGAAGCCGAACGCAATGACAACAAAGCCGAAGACATCGAAGAGCAAGGGGATGACCAGTGACCGAGCAACGCAACTCCATACAAGCCGCTACCGGGTCGTTGGCCGCGGTTATCCAGAACTCTGAGCTCATCCTCACCTGCGGACCGGGTGGTGTCGGCAAGACAACCACAGCGGCGGCACTGGGCGTCGCAGCAGCCCGTGCTGGTCGTCGCACGGTCGTGGTGACAGTTGACCCGGCGCGGCGTCTGGCTGAAGCCCTTGGGCTTGAAGAAGGTGCAGCAGCCGACGAACCACATCGGGTGAAGGGCGTCACCAAGCGTGCCACCGACGGCGAGCTGTGGGCGCTCATGCTCGACGCCGAGCAAACGTTCGACCGATTGGTCCGTGAGCAGTCGAGCTCGCGAAAGCAGGCGGATGCGGTGCTCAATAACCCCGTCTATCAGGCCATATCTGGCTCGCTGTCCGGTGCTCAGGAGTACATGGCCGTCGAGCGACTGCACCAGTTGCACTCCAGCGGTGAGTGGGACCTGGTCATTGTCGACACTCCACCGTCGCGTCACGCCATCGATTTGCTCGAAGCGCCCGACCGCCTCGTTGGTTTCCTCAGCCACCCGGTGTATCGCACCCTCACGATGGGTCAGCGCACCTTCGCCAAGATCACCGATGCGGCCTCGTCGATGTTCTTGTGGGCGGTCAAACGCCTCGCGGGTCCCCAGATTGTGGAAGACACCGTGCAGTTCTTCCGGTCACTTGCAAACATCGAAGGGGGGCTGCGCTCGAGAGCCAAAGAGGTGTCTCGACTGTTGCGCGGCGACAACACAGCGTTCATCGTTGTCTCGAGTCCGCGTGCAGAAGCGGTGGGCGAAGCCGAGCACTTGCTCGATGCCATTGCGGAGAAAAACTTCCCTCTCGGCGGTCTGATCGTGAACCTCATCCATCCGCTGCCTGAAGAACTGGCTGAGGAGGATGTCGAACTCCTTGCCAACTTGGGCGATGGCCCGCTTGCCGAGCAACTTGCGTGGCACACGGAACTTTCGGACCTCGCTCTCGCCGAGCGCCACGAGTTGTTGGCGTTAGAGAAGCTGGCGGGGGACGCCCCGATCATCGAGCTTCCATTGCTCGACGTCGATATCCACGATGTTCCGGGATTGGTGGGGCTCGCCGCTCGACTGGTCTGATTGTGCTCGTCCAGCCGGTCCTGGCTGGCTAGGGTCACGCTTGTGTCGAAAGCCCGAGCCGATGAGCTCATCGATGAATTGTTCGCGCGCCCCGACGTGCAGGGCGTGTCATGGGCGTTTCTGGCCGTACGAGGCGGCGAGGTGATTGCCGAGCGTTATGGCGTGCGGGCGGCAAACGACTTCGAACCCGCCGAGAGCGTCGCTGCCGACACCACGTTGCTGTCGTGGAGCATGGCCAAGTCGATCACTCACGCGGTGGTTGGAATTCTCGTTGCTGACGGGCTCCTCGATCTCGATGGGCCGGCGCAGGTGCCCGAGTGGTCTGGCACCGACCGCGAACCGATCACGATGATGCAGCTGCTCGAGATGCGATCGGGTCTTGGTTTCGCGGAGGACTACGTCGACGGAGATAGCTCGAATTGCATCGAGATGCTGTTCGGCAACATCGATCCAAGCTTTGGGCACTACGCCGCCAGCCAACCGCTTGAGCATGCACCCGGTGCGGTGTTCAACTATTCGTCGGGCACCACGAACATCGTTGCCCGCATCATCGGTGACATCGTGTCGGGTGGACCAGGCGGGCAACCAGCCCGCAGACAAGCGGCCGTGGCAACGTTCCTGTCGGAGCGTCTCTTCGATCCGATCGGGATGCAGAGCGCGGTCGCAAAGTTTGACCAGGCTGGCGATTTCGTCGGGTCGTCGTATGTCTACGCAACAGCGCGCGACTTCGCTCGATTCGGCGAGCTGTACCTGCATGACGGCATCGCTGCGGGTGGGGCCGGGCAGCGTGTGCTGCCAGCCGGATGGTTGGACCATGCGCGGACCGTGAGTGGCCACGACGACACGTCGGGGCTCGATTACGGGCGGCACTGGTGGCTGTGGCAAGCGTTCCCAGGCAGCTTGGCGTGTCACGGGTACGACGGTCAGTTTGTTGCAGTGTTCCCCGACCGTGACCTGGTGTTCGCCCACCTGGGTCAGACCTCAGCTGCGCACAACCCTGGTCTGCTGATGAGATTGGCACGTTTGGTGGACGCCTTGTGAGGCGGCCATGACCGATCAGACACCCGGCGACGGCGAGCCCCCCGAGAAAATCCGTCAGATTGAGACTCATTACGGGCGCCTTGATGCGACGTTTGAGATGTCACGTGATTCGTTCCCGACCGGAGAACTTCCGCTGATTCCGCGGTCGGCGTCTGATGTGAAGCCGCGGATCCGACCGGTTCGGTTCGGAATCAAGATCATGCTCGGCGCGCTCGTGCTGTATTTTGCTGTCGCGCTGTTGCCGAAGTTCCGCGAGGCAGCAAGCGAACTTCGCGACGTCGATCCGCTGCTCATTCTCCTCGGGTTCAGCCTTGAACTGGTGGCGCTGTTCTTTTACTCTTTACTCACGAGGGCAGCGCTCAGCGACGCAGGCGATTCGCTGTCATCGATGCGGATGTTCCGGATCCAGCTCAGTACCAGAGCGCTTACAAACGTCGTTCCGGGTGGCAACGCTGCAGGGTCTGCGCTTGGGTACCGGCTATTGACCCTTTCGGGAATTCGCGGAACTGACGCCGGTTTCGCACTTGCAACTGCGGGCATTGGCTCCGCGGTTGTCTTGAACCTGGTGTTTTGGCTTGGCCTGGTGGTGTCGGTGCCGCGCCGTGGTGTGAACCCCTACTACGG
>JBLFZD010000161.1:0-7883 GCA_047610085.1 Ilumatobacter sp.
CGATATCGAGCTTCACGTCGGCGTCACTCATCAGGAGTGCTTGAGCGTCGGTGTTGACTGCGATGAACTCGACGCCTTTCAGGCCAGCGTCGATCATTCGGTTGACAGCGTTAACGCCACCCCCGCCAACCCCAATGACCTTGATGACAGCGAGATAGTTCTGTGGTGTGCTGACCATCAGTAGGTCCTCCATGCGGTAGCGCCAAGCGCGTCGTCGTGTTTGTTCTGGGTCGTGATCATGGTGCTAGGGGGCAGTCTGCCAGGTCTGACGGCGCCTCGGTGGACGTTAGCCGCGTCAACATTGGTGGACGCTAGCCGAGCCAACATTGACTTCATCGCGCGTTCAACGTTCTGTCGTCTCGGCTGTTGAGACATCGATGACGGTTGTGTCGGAGCCTTCGACGTCGTCAAGCACCCGCTGCAGCCGCACCAGACGCTCGATCTGGTCGTTATCGGTGATGGCCGCACCGAGCCGAACTTCGATGTCGTTGCCCGGCTCATTCAGCAGTATGAACCGGAGATCGGAACCATCGGGAACGATTGACATTGACCTCAGTCGAGACCTGACCTCGGCCGTCAGCTTGGTCACCATTGCCGACGCTGCGGCATAGCCGGACTCTGCGAATTGCCCAGCTTCGAGGTCGAGCGTGGTGGAACTTGTGATGAGCACGAACGCGATGGGCTGTCCACCGATCACATCCAGGACACGACCCTCCGCATCAAGGATTCGGAACCTGCCGTCGGCCCCTACGGTGGCCGCAACCGGTGCGCGCTCGCGCAATTCGATCGTCACCGAACTTGGAAAGTCGGATCGCACCCGAGCGCTCTCGACGAATGGGATCCGTTCCAGTTCCGCTTCGGCGGCATCGGTATCGACGAGCAGGACCGGGCGCCCAAGCAAGTCGCCGATGACCGCAGTGACGGCATCCGCATCGGCAAATTGCTGACCGGTCACATCGACGTCATCGACGGCGAACAACGATGATCCAAGGGTTGCAAGAGCGCCGATGGCAACCACTGCGACCAACGAGATGATCGCCGCCCACTTGAGACGGCGGCGACCTTCGGCACGCCGGACTCCAATACGACGTTGCCGGAGGCGTGGCTCGATACCTCGCGCCGTGGCGTCCTTGGCCAAAATCGTGTCGCCCGTGAGATCATCGTCGATGAAGACCGTGTCGGAGGCTGTGCTTCCCTGACCCAGTTCATCGTCGAGGTACACCGCGTCGGGAATATCGTCGTCTCCGCCGATTGCGATCGTGGTGAGCGCGTTCTCGGTGAGCGGTTTGGTGACATCTCCCCCGCCGTCGATTCCATCCAAGTCGTCAGTCTCATTCGCATCGTCATCAAATGCCTGCGACAGTTCCGCGAGCACATCGGATTCATCGTTCTTTGGGCCGACGATGCGTACATCGGAGAACCCGCTGACCGGTTGCGAGTCAGCGATTTGCGATGAACGGCTTGTGCGTCGCCACCGGCTCATTGGTCAAACCCGATCAATCGAATCTCACTGCGAAGTTCATACTCGGTCTTCGATTCAACCTGATCACGAACGATCGCCATGAGTGCGTGCACATCATCAGCGGATCCATCTGGGTCAGCTTGGATAAAATTCGCGTGCTTATCGGAGACGAACGCCGACCCATGGCGAAGGCCACGCAAGCCGAGGTTGTCAATGAGTTCGCCCGCGCTGACTTGATGCGGGACCGGGTTCACGAACACCGACCCTGCGTTCTGCCCGCCGGGTTGGTGAGCGCGACGCCACGCAACGATCTCACTCAGCTCGGCACGTCCGCGTTCTGGGTCACCAGCAGCAAGTTGAAGGCGGGCTGACAAGACAATGGTGGACGATCCCAAACCGCTTCCTCGGAATCGCAAGCCCAGGTCCGTCGCCGACAGCACGCGCTCGGCGCTGGCGACCACGTCGAAGACTCGAACGTCGATCAGCGACGCAGACATATCGGCCCCGTGCCCACCCGCATTCATTCGCACAGCTCCACCGATAGACCCGGGAACACCGACGGCCCATTCGAATCCGGAAAGCCCGGCGGTGGCAAGCTGGCGAGCCAACACGGGAAGCAACACCGAGCTACCGGCCTCGACAATCGAGTGCGTCTCATCGATCGTCACACCGGTCGCGAAGTGGCCAAGGACAACAGCGATGCCACCGAAACCTCGGTCGGCGATCAGCAGGTTCGAGCCGCGTCCGACCAGCAGAACCGGCAGCCCGCTCGCAGCCTGAGCCGCAGCTACTTTGGCCAGATCTGCGATTGATTCGGCGCGCACGAACAGGTCCGCGCGACCACCGACTTTGTACGTGGTGAGCGGCGCAAGCGGAATGTCATACTCAGCAAGGTCTCCGAGGGCGGCAGCCGCTGCTGCCAATGCGTCAAGGTCGCTGACGGGCATCGAGCACCTCCGCAGGAAGTGTTGCGATGTCGCCACAACCCATCGACACCACGATGTCGCCGTCCCGCGCTTCCCGGGCAACGAAGTCGATCAGATCTTCGCGATTCGGGAGCCACACGACGCGTTTGGTCGGGTCGTTTTCGGTCACCGCATTCACGATCAACTTTCCGGTGATACCCGGGATCGGCGTGGTGCCTGATGCGTAGATCTCTGTGAGAACGACAATGTCTGCGTCGACGAACGCGCTGCCGTACTCATTCCAGATTTCCGAGATGCGGTTATACCTATTGGGCTGGAACACGGCGACGACACGGCGCCATTCGTCCCCGCTATGCCTCGTGGCAGCGAGCACTGCAGAGATCTCAGATGGAAGGTGGGCATAGTCGTCGACGAACGTCACTCCACCATCGACGCCACGAACATCAAACCGTCGAGCCACTCCCCCAAATTTTGCCAGAGACTCCCGAATGTCGTCAAAGGAAACCCCGATCTCAAGCGCCATCGCAATCGCACCCGTCGCATTGACCACATTGTGAATGCCACGCATCGGAAGCTCGATCGTGCCGAGATGTTCGCCCTTGCGAGTGACGCCAAACACGAACGCACCGTTATCGGCGCGAACGTCGACCGCTTGCACCTCGGCACCTTCGCTCCGGCCGTACGTAACAGCGTCATGGCGACCAGCGAGCTCCGCGGCCATCGTGTCGTCAGCGCACACGACCTTGGGGCCCGAAATCTGTGCGAGATACGTATCGAAGCTCTCAACGATCGCTTCGAAACTTCCGTAGTGATCGAGGTGATCGACCTCCACATTTGTCAAGATCGTGCCGTAGAGCGGGAGTTCAAGGTGAGTGCCATCGCTCTCGTCCGCTTCGACCACCAACCATTCCCCGCCGGTCCACTGTGCGCCCGTGCCGACGTCGGTGACATCTCCACCAACGACGAAGCTCGGGCGGAGGCCCGCCTCGGCGAGCATCAACATCAGCATCGAGGTCGTGGTGGTTTTGCCGTGGGTCCCAGCGACCGCCAACGACTTCGCTTGGGCACAGATCGACGCGAGCATGCCGGCACGTCGCAGCACGGCGACGCCGGTGTTGCGAGCCTCATCAAGCTCGATGTTTCGATCGGGAATCGCTGACGATGCGGTGACGGCATCGACTCCTTGCACCAACAACCGATCGTGCCCGATCGTGACAGCTGCCTTGGCGGCCCGCACGCGTTCGAGCACGGGATGCTCGCGGAGGTCGGAACCCGAAACGTCATGACCCATCTCAGCGAGCGCAATGGCAATAGCGCTCATGCCGGGGCCGCCGATGCCCACGACGTGCAGCCGATGCGGAATCGACAAATCGAGCGGGGCGACGGGAGTGGGAAATGTACTGCTCATCTCACCGCAGATGTTACGGCGACACGCTCGATCAATCCGGCCAACGCGCCCGATCGGTGGACATCGCCGCGCATGTGGGCTGCATCAGAGAGGTCCGACAGAGCAGTTGGATCGCTCCGAAGACGTTCGATCTCGTCGCCGAGGCGCCCAAGTTCGTCCTCGGTGAGCATCACCGCACCACCGACTTCGCTCAGCCATTCGACGTTGCCGGTCTGATGGTCATCGGCGGCACCGGACCACGGGACAAGAATCGCCGGGATTCCCGTCACCGCAACTTCATGAACGGTGCTTGCTCCTCCACGCCCTATCAGCAGGTCGGCGCCGGCGTATACCGCCGCCATGTCTGACTCGTAACCGGTCACGTGGTGGATGATGCCATTGTCGACGTTGCCGAGTTCGGTGATCGAATCCACAAATCGTTCGCCAGCGACCTGGTGAACCGCCAAATGTGCGTCGTGAGCATGGAGCGCGACGAACGCAGCGAGCTCCTTGTTCAAGACGCCCGATCCGAGTGATCCGCCCATCACCGCGATGAGAAAGCGATCGTCTGAGATGGCCATTCGCTCACGAGCCGCCGCGCGGTCGCCAACTCGGTCGAGTCGCAAAATCTGTTGGCGCACGGGAGCGCCGGTCACGGTTGCACGTGGCAACGGCGAATGGTCGAACGCCACAGCACACGCCGCAGCGTCGCGAGCTGCAACCTGGCTGGCCCGGCCGGGCTTTCGATCGTATGAAACAACCACCACCGGAATGTCGAGCTTCCGGGCAGCAAAGACCGCAGGCATGCTTGCGTAGCCGCCGACGCTCACAACGACCTTCGGTGCAAGATCTTGCAGCAGTGCGATCGCAGCTCGGCGCGCTCGCAACATTTTTGGGACAAACCCGAGATTGCGTTTGCTCAACGAACGCTGGAACCCGACCACGTCGAAGAAGGTGTGTGTGTAGGGCGTATCGGAAAGCAGCCGGGTCTCTATCCCACGGGTGCAACCGACATAGTGGATCTCTGATGCCGTGCGGCCAGCCGCTTCAAGCGCTCCGGCAACAGCAAGGGCTGGCAACACATGCCCAGCGGTTCCGCCTCCGGTGACAACAGCGAAGACGCTCACGCCATCGCCCGGGGGCGGCCCGTCCCGACTCGGCGGGCGATGCTCAGCAGCAGTCCGACAGCGAACATTGAGACGAACAACGAGCTCCCACCGGCCGAAAAGAACGGGAGAGTGAGCCCGGTCACCGGCATGAGTCCGGTGACCCCGCCGAGGTTCACGATCGCTTGGATGCCGAACCAGGAGGCAATGCCGCCAGCCACGAGCATGCCGAAACGATCGGGAG
Source organism: Ilumatobacter sp. (assembly GCA_047610085.1). Classification (GTDB taxonomy): domain Bacteria; phylum Actinomycetota; class Acidimicrobiia; order Acidimicrobiales; family Ilumatobacteraceae; genus Ilumatobacter_A. The sequence goes on from JBLFZD010000161.1 coordinate 5,126, forward strand.
CAGCGAGCGCTGTCTGCACACCGAACCAGACCAGCATGATGAAGCCGCCGGTGACCGCCCCCGCCCCGAGCATGCCGAGTTCGTCAGCGATGATGGCAAAAATGAAGTCACTATGTGCGTACGGCAGATAGCCAAGCTTCGTCTTGCTGCCGCCGATGCCCGATCCGCTGATGCCGCCCGACGCAATGCTGACGAACCCCTGATAGGTCTGCCACGCGAGGCGGTCTTTGTTCCCGGTCACGTCAAGAAACGCAGTGAAGCGATCCGAGCGGGTTTGGCTCGACATGACGACGAGCAGACCACCGATGGTGGCCACGCTCGCCATGAGTGCCAGCGGACGGAACGGAATACCGGCGATCCACGCGATCGAGAACACAATTCCTGCCATCACGATGGCAGAACCGAGATCCTCTTGGGCCGCGCAGAGCCCGGCGGCAACGAGGCCGATGAGACCCAGTGGGATCAACGTGCCGCGGCGATGGTTCATCAGCCCGTGCTGACGGGTCAGGAGATCGGCCGTCACGATGATGGCGACCAACTTGAGAAACTCCGACGGCTGAATACTGAATCCAGCGACGCGGATCCAGGCTCGGGCTCCGTTGATGTTGCTCCCGATGCCGGGTGCAAACGGTCCAAGCATTGCAGCAACACCAATGATCGCGAGCGGAATGGTGACCTTGCGCCAAAACCCATATGGAATCTTTGCGGCAACGACGAGGCCCACGAGGCCCAACCCGGCCCACATCGATTGGCGGAGAAACACGTTGTAGGGCGAGTTGCCCTGGTTTGCCTCGGTGACGGCAGATGCAGACAGCACCATGACCAGACCGAGCATCACGAACACTGCGACCACGCCGATGATGCCGTACCAAACCCCGGGTGGCGGCCCAAGCGGTCGGCGAGCCATGCGCGGCTCGACGGGGCGGGGCACTTTGATCTTCTTGACAGCGACGGGCTTGCGACGCTGCGCTGCCTTCCCGGACGTACCGCCCGATTCGCGACCGAGCCGATCCAGCGCGGCTTGTCGCCTGTCGCGGACGGAAACGGTAGATGCCATCAGCGGCCTCTCGAGTTGATGACGAAGGCAAGCTCACGAAAGTGTTCGCCCCGCGCTTCGAACGATGTGTACTGGTCGAGGCTGGCGCACCCGGTCGACAACAGCACCGTGTCTCCGGCGGTCACCAGTTCGGCTACCCGACGAACGGCGTCCGCCAGAAACTCGGTGGTTTCAACCACGGGAACACCTGCGAACGCTGCAGCGATGGCCTCGCGGGTTTCGCCAATCGCAATGACCGCCTTCACCCGCTCGGACTCGACGGCCATTTCAGCGAGATCGACCTTCTTATCTTTCCCACCGGCGATCAAAACAATGTCATCGAACGCGTGAATTGCTACCGCCGCAGCGTGGGGCGTAGTGGCTTTCGAGTCGTTGAACCAATCGACGTCATTCCAGCGACCGATGTGTTCAAGCCGGTGGGGTGGCCCGACAAAGGTTGCGAGCGCGGCTCGGATCGCTGTCTCGTCGGCGAGTCCAGATTCCAGAACAAGCGCCGATGCGGCGAGTGCATTGGTGATGTCGTGGGGCAACGCTCGGCGCATCGTCGACGTCGACGCAATAAAGCCACGTGGCCCAATGAGTTCGTCGCCGTCGCACCGGTAATCGCCACCGTCGCCGAAGGTCATCCAGCGACCGGGGGCTTCATGAAGCCGCTTCATCACCGGAGCCGACCCGGTGAAGGCAAGGGCCAAATCATCAGATCGCTGGTTCGCCCAGATACGGGCCTTGGCATCACCGTAGGTCGTCATCGATTCATGCCAGTCCAAGTGGTCAGGGGCGAGGTTCAGCCAGACCCCAGCGTCGGGACGAAACGACGGTGTCCAGGCCAAGCGAAAACTCGTGCACTCGACGACGAACGCATCGTGATCATCTTCGATCGCATCGACGAACGGCGTGTCGGTGTTTCCCGCATCGATCGTTGAGAGGCCCGCAGCCCGCAACATTGCGACCGTCATCAATGTGGTCGTCGTCTTACCATCGGTCCCGGTGATCGCAAGTATCGGGCGAGCTCCCCCCGGCCGCTCCCGTTCCCAGCGATACGCCAGCTCGATCTCGGACACCACCTCGACGCCCAACGACCTCGCTGTGGTGACGACTCGGTGCGTTTCGGGGACACCCGGCGCTGGACTGACAAGTTCGCAAGTGGCGATCAGCGCGGAGAGGACATCTCCCTGGGGCGCTTCGAGGAGGTCGACGCCGAGCTCCTCCGCCACACTGCGACGTTGGCTGGTCACCACGTCGTCACCAACGACAACTTCGTAACCGTGGCGCTGGAGGGCACGAGCGGTCGACTCGCCCGTAACAGCGAGGCCGTAGACAAGCGCACGCATCAGGCGGAAAGACTCGAGAAGTCGGCGATGAAGATGCCAAGGGCAAGTCCGACCGAGATGGCAGCGATCAGCCAGAATCGAATGATCACCGTGGTTTCGGGCCAGCCGAGGAGTTCGAAGTGATGATGAATGGGCGACATGCGGAACAGGCGCTTCGTGCGACCCGAGGCCTTGAACACGATCATTTGGATGGCCACCGAGCCGGCTTCCATCACGTTGATCGCACAGATCAAGACGATCAGAAGATGGGTGTTGAGGGTGAGCGACATGAACGCCAGCGCCGCACCGAGGGCAAGCGCTCCGACATCTCCCATGAAGATCCGAGCGGGCGCTGCATTCCACCAAAGAAAGCCGAGACAACCACCGGCGA
>JBLFZD010000162.1:0-7871 GCA_047610085.1 Ilumatobacter sp.
AACCGCATCGCGAGCCTGGCGAAGGCGTTCTCGGTCACGGTCGACCTGCAAGGCCCACAGCGCGACCTTGGTGCCAAACGTTGTGGGCTCGGCATGAATGCCGTGCGTTCGACCAATCATCACCGTGTCGGCGTGCTCACGGGCCAATTCGATCAAGGTCTCGAGAAGCTCGGTCGACGCCTCGATCATGAGGTCGGCGGCGTCACGCATCGCCCAGCACAGGGCCGTGTCGCCAACGTCGGACGACGTCAGCCCGTAGTGGATCCACGAGCCTGCCGGGTCATCGATGGATTCTTGTGTGATGTCGACGAACGCAGCCACATCGTGATCGGTGATTTGCTCGCGGTCAAGAATTCGTTGCAGGAATGCGTCGTCGGCGACCGGCGCCTTGGCACGACAGATCTCGGCGGCTTCCTTGGGAACAATACCCAATTCGGCGTGGCCCTCGGTGGCCAACAGCTCAACCTCAAGCCAACGAGCGAACTTCGACGTGTCAGACCAGACGGCATCCATGGCCGTGGTGGAGTAACGGGGGATCATTGACCATTCTCCCAGAGGAGGTAGTCGTCGCGTTCAGCGCCGACTCCGACCACGTTGACCGGAACGCCAACTTCGCGTTCGACCAGCTCAATGAAGCGCTTTGCTTCCGCCGGCAGTTGGCCGGGTTCGCGCATCGAACTGATGTCGGTCTTCCAACCGGGCAGCTCTTCGTAGACCGCTTCGATCTCTTCAAGCACGTCGTATTGATCGGGGTAATCCGTGACCGCTACACCGTTGTGGGTATATCCGGTACAGACCTTCACCGTGTCAAACCCATCGAGGATGTCGAGCTTGGTAAGCGAAAGCTCGGTGAGGCTGTTGAGCCGCACGGCCTGGCGCAACATCACGAGGTCAAGCCATCCACAGCGACGGGGACGACCCGTCACCGTGCCAAATTCGTGGCCGACTTCAGCGAGGGTCTTGCCGTCGTCGTCGAACAGTTCGGTGACGAAAGGTCCGGCACCGACGCGGGTCGTGTACGCCTTGGTAATCCCCACGATGCGGTCGATGTCTCGCGGACCTAAGCCGGTGCCGACGCTCGCGCCGCCCGCGGTTGGGTTCGACGAGGTGACGTAAGGGTATGTGCCGTGGTCAAGGTCGAGGAAGGTCGCCTGGGCGCCTTCGAGAAGCACATGCGCCCCGTGAGCGAGCGCGTTATGGAGCAGGCTGATCGTGTCGCACAGGTACGGGACGAGCCGCGCACCCATCACCGAGAAACGCTCGACAATGTCGTCGATGTCGAGCTCCTCGCCGCCGGCTTCCCCGATGAGCTTGTTCTCGGCTGAACAGCGCTCACGGATCAGCGAGGCGAACCGTTCAGGGTTGCGAGCATCACCAGCGCGAATGCCGACCCGGCGGGCCTTGTCGGCGTAGGCCGGGCCGATGCCACGGAGGGTGGTGCCAAGCCTGTCGTCACCACGCAATGCCTCAGAAATGGCGTCGTGCGACTGATGCCAGGGGAAAATAAGATGAGCGCGACTCGAAACCCTCAGCGATTCGCACGACGTGCCACGCGATTCGAGCATGTCGACCTCTTTGAAAAGCGTCGGAAGGTCGACCACGACACCATTGGCGATCACGGGGATCACATGGTCGTAGAGGACTCCGGAGGGGACGAGTTGCAAGGCGTATTTCTGACCGTTGACCACGACGGTGTGGCCTGCGTTATGCCCGCCCTGGTAGCGCACCACGTAGGTGTGCTCCTTCGAGAGGAGATCGATGACTTTGGCTTTGCCTTCATCGCCCCATTGGGCTCCGACGACGACGGTGACGGGCATGCACGCTCCTGTGCGGCTTGATGGCTGAAACGTGTTCAGACCCTAGTCATGTACCGGCCGTTTGCCCGCCCCCGGTCCCCTGCCGTCGGGTATTTCAGCGCGGTTCCGTGTGTGTCGGGTATTTCAGCGCGGCACGTCCGCGTGCAATTACCCGACGCCACGCAAATACCCGACTCGGGTGCGGTGGGAGGATCGGCCGCGGCTCGTTGGCGGCTTGACAGTCATGCGAAACTTGGTGCCCGCATCACCGAGGAGTCACCATGCCTAATAGCACCAACATCTCCCCCACGCTTCCGGGTCGCCTCGGCAGTCCCGACATGGACATCAAGGACGATCCTCGGGCTGACCCGCGGATGATCGCAGCGATGGCTGCAGTTGGCATCGACGTCGCTCCGCCGCCAACGCCGGTTACCGCGACCACGCCAATCGAGGATCTTCTCGCGTACTGCATCGAGGCCGAGGTGGGTTTCGATGCAATCGGCGGGATATTCACCGCGAACGCACCAGCAACGACCGGCGTGTCGTCGTACACGAAGACGATCCCCGGGGCCGACGGCAACACCGTTGATCTGTACGTCCATCGCCCCGACAACTCGGTTGGGCCACTCCCCTGCATTGTTCACACCCACGGCGGCGGCATGGCAATCCTCAAAGCGTCGAACCCGAACTATGTGAAGTGGCGCGATGACCTTGCCGCAACGGGCCTAATCGTGATCGGTGTCGAGTTCCGCAACGCCGCTGGGGTGCTCGGGCCGCACCCGTTCCCCGCCGGACTGAACGATTGTGCGAGTGCCGCACAGTGGGCAATTTCCAACCGGAACACGCTGGGGATCTCGAAGGTCGTGATGTCGGGCGAATCGGGTGGCGGCAACCTCGCCATCGCCACCACGCTCAAGGCGAAGCAAGACGGTTGGCTCGATGGCATCGCCGGCGTCTACGCGCAGTGCCCGTACATCTTTGGTGACTACGGGAACCCGATCCCCGAACTGGCCTCGCTCGTGGAGAACAACGGCTACTTCCTCGACATGGAGAACATGGGTGCCCTCGCCGCCACCTACACCGTTCCGGGCACACCCGACATGACCAACCCGCTGGCGTGGCCGATGCACGCCGAGCCATCGGATCTCCAGGGCCTTCCACCGCATGTGATCTCGGTGAACCAACTCGACCCACTTCGCGATGAAGGACTGGTTTTTTATCGCAAGCTGCTCGACGCAGGCGTGAGTGTGGTCAGCCGAACCGTCAATGGAACGTGCCACGCCGGTGACTGCTTGTTCCTCGACGCGATGCCCGACGTGTGGGCCGCCACGATCCGCGACATCAAGGCGTTCGCCGACTCACTTTGACCGTCGACGCGCTGGGAGCGCGCAGCATCGAACATGCGTACGCCACTCAGGGGCTCGCAGGGCCGCTTGGCGCGTCACCGCAGGACAGCGACAGGTGGTACAAGCGGTTGACCTCAACGTCGACGTCGCGGGCCGTCACCACAGACAAACTGCCTGCCCGCCAGACGGACTTCAGCCACCTCGCTGGCGAACGTGGGGCCAAAGGAATCTCGAAACACATCGGTGGCGAAACTCCGGGCCAGATCATTTCTGAGATTCGTTTCCACCGATTCGTTGGATTCAGCGTCTGTTCTCAGGAGTCGGCCACGTTCCGGGTGGCTGCGAGAGCGGAGCGAAGAAGTCGAATCAGGTCACCACCATGAAGCTCGGACGCAGCCACTGGGCAGCAATTGGCGCCGCTGTCGCCATCACCCTCGGAACCGACCCCACCAGCAGCATCAACGAAGACCGCGGCGGCACCTCCAGTGAAGCTGGCCAGACCTTCGGCACTTCGTCCACGAGATAGGTGGTTGCCGCCGCCGTCGATGCAGACGGTAAACCCGATCTCATCATGGGCAACAGCACAAGCCGACCTCATCAGATCTACATCAATCAGCTCTGAAACCCGCGGAAAGGTTTGAGCCAGAGGCACACTCGGCCCTGGCCATATTGGTTGGGTATCGCTGCCTCTCTTTGATGGCGAGACCAGCCCAGCGCACGCCCGTCACCTGGACGCACCCCTCACGAGCGCCCAAAATCCCCCATTCGCCCGGTTCACTCCGGCAGATAGCGTCATCTCCGTGAGCGTGATGCGTCGTCAGGTGTGGTTGGACATGGACAGCGAAGCGCGTGGCGCGCTGATGCATCGCGGGCTCGACGACATCTTCGAGCCCGGGCTGCGTGCCTCGATCGGCGAGCTGATCGAAGACGTTCGCGAGCGCGGTGACGAAGCCGTGTGCGACGCGCTCGCCAAGTTCGATGGCCTCGACGTCACACCCGAAGGACTTCGAGTCACCGATGACGAACTCGACCAGGCGGTCGTATCCGACGCAGTCGATCGATCGATCGACGACGCGATCGACCACCTTCGCGCTTTCAACGAGGCCCAACTCGAACTTGCGGGCGACTGGCAATTCGAATCTGAGCCTGGCTTGATCGTCGGCGAGAAAATCACGCCAATCTCCTCGGCCGGGCTGTTCGTTCCATCGGGCAAAGCCAGCTACCCGAGCGTCGCCTACCAACTCGCGGTGCCGGCGGTCGTCGCAGGCGTCCCCGAACTCGCACTCGTCGTACCGCCCGTTCCCGATGGCAACGGCGAGGTCGACAGCGCAGTGCTCGTGGTGTGCCGCAAGCTGGGGCTTCGCAACGTGTTCCGGGTCAACGGCCCGGCCGGTATCGCCGCGCTCGGTTTCGGAACAGCCTCGATTCCCAAGGTTCGCAAGGTCGTCGGGCCGGGTTCACCTGCGGTCACGATCGCCCAGGTCGAGATGCAGCGCTACGGCGTGTCGACCATGATGCTGCTCGGCCCGACCGAAAGCCTCGTCATCGCCGACGACTCGGCCGACCCTGAACTGCTTGCTGCCGATCTACTGATCGAAGCCGAGCACGGAACCGACTCTTCGGTCGTGCTGCTCACCACGTCTGGCTCGCTCGCCGACCAGGTCGATGCACAGCTTGAACGTCAAATCAGCGAGCTCCCTGACGTTCGCGCCGAAGCCGCCCGTGCATCGCTCGGTCCGAACGGCGGCTGCGTTCTGGTCGATGACCTCGACACCGCTGTTGCTGTCGCAAATGAGTTCGCCGCCGAGCACTTGCAGGTCGCGGTGGCCGACGCCGAACTCGACGGTGTACTCGAAGCAATCGTCAACGCTGGCGAGATCCTGATCGGCCAGCACACACCCTTTGCAGCCGGCAACTTCATCATTGGCTGCCCGGCATCGCTGCCGACCAGCGGCTTCGCACACGTGTCATCGGGGATCACCACCGACACGTTCCTGAAGCGCACCGCAATCGCTCGCGCAGATGCACGGGCCATTGCTCGTATGGCGCCCTCGGTCATCGCTCTCGCCGAGCACGAGGGCTTCCCGGCGCACGCCAACGCTCTCCGCCTACGCCAAGGCTGACCGGCATCTACGATTGGCGACATGGTGGCCGCGCCGGATCTCCCGAACGATCTTCATGCTGTTGAGCGATCGCTCCTCGACAACATCGCTGCGCTCGCAAACGCAGCTCCAGCTCCCCCGACCGCGGACATCGATCCGCTACTTGTCGCCACGTGGCTCGAAGCGCAAGCCACTAGCCGGCTTCTCGATCACACCGCTCGTTGGCTACGCGCCGAACATGGCATCGGCTACTACACGATTGGTTCCTCGGGCCACGAGAGCAATGCGATCGTGGCGAGCGCACTGCGCCCCACCGATCCCGCACTCCTTCACTATCGCTCGGGCGGCTTCTACATCGCCCGGTCAATGCAGGCCCGTGACCACGGCATTGCCGCTGGAGACCCGGTGCTCGACGTGCTTCGCGGCATGCTGGCGAAGTCAACCGATCAGATCTCTGGCGGGCGCCACAAGGTGTTCGGTAACCATGCGTTGTCGATCATCCCCCAGACATCGACGATCGCGTCTCACCTCCCGCGCGCTGTCGGCCTCGCGCTCAGCGGCGAGTTCGCCCCCGATGCGCCGGCCGTGTGGCCCAGCGATTCGGTGGTGGTGTGCTCGTTCGGTGACGGATCGCTCAATCACTCCACGACCCAGGGAGCGATCAACTGGGCTGGCCACGCAGCCCACGCCGGCCGGCGTACTCCGGTGCTGTTCGTCTGCGAAGACAACGGGATCGGCCTGAGCGTTCCGTCGCCGACCGGCTGGGTGGCCGAGTCGCTCGCTGGACGCGCCGACATCACACTCGCTACCGCCGACGGATCGGACCCGGCCGCTACGTGGGCCGCCACTCGCGAACTCGTCGACCAGATCAGGGCCACCGGCCGGCCAGGCCTCCTCCACCTGTCGACCGTCCGGTTCCTCGGCCACGCTGGCACCGACGTGGAGTCCGCATACCGCACGCCCGCCGAGCTGAACGCCGACCTTCTGCGTGACCCGATCATCGGCACCGCCCGCCTCGCTGCAGCAGTCGACGTCTGCAGTCCGATCGACACCATCGAGTGGTATCTCGACCTGCGCTCCTCAACCCGGTCCGCAGCCTTCGAGGTCCTCAAGGAACCTGAGCTCTTGACCGCTGACGAGGTCATGGAAGCAATGCCGGCAGCGCCCACTCGCACGTTCCCACCTCCCACGGCAACCAGCGAGGGCGCAGCCACCGAGCAACTGACGGTTGCCCAGTCGATCAACAAGATGCTGAGCAACCTGATCGACGAGTCCGCCGATGTGATCGCGTTCGGCGAGGACGTCGGCCGCAAGGGTGGGGCCTACGGCGTCACCCGCGGTCTTCAAAAACGATTCGGTGACCAACGGGTCTTCGACATGCTGCTCGACGAACAGTCGATCCTCGGCCTGGCCCTGGGGTCAGCTTTGAATGGCCGGCTTCCGATCCCCGAGATCCAGTACCTCGCGTACCTTCACAACGCCGAAGATCAGCTTCGCGGTGAGGCGGCCACACTCGGTTTCTTCTCGAAGCATCAGTACGCGAACCCGATGGTCGTGCGGATCGCCGGGTACGGGTACCAAAAGGGTTTCGGCGGCCATTTCCACAATGACAACTCAATCGCCGTGCTGCGTGACATTCCCGGCCTGGTGATCGCGTCGCCGTCGCACCCGAGCGATGCCGGACCGATGCTGCGGGCATGCGTCGAGCACGCTCGCAACACAGGTGCGGTGTGTGCGTTCCTCGAGCCGATTGCCCGGTACCACGCTCCTGATCTCCACACCGACGGCGATGGCGAGTGGACCGCACCGTTCAACAACTCCGCAGCCGCCGTCGGGCGAGCACGTTCGCACCCGGGCAGCAACACTGCACCAGCGGACATTACGATCCTCACGTTCGGCAACGGCGTGTGGCTGTCGCTCCGGGCGCAGCGTCGCCTTCGCGACGAATACGGCGTCAACGCAACAATTGTCGACCTTCGATGGATCGCTCCACTACCGATCGAAGACATCGTCCGCGAGGCGACCGCCACAGGCAGGGTTCTCGTGGTCGACGAAACGCGACGGACTGGCGGCGTTGGCGAGGGCCTCGTTGCCGACCTAATCGACACCGGGTTCGACGGACAGGTCCGACGAGTTGCGGCTCGCGATTCGTTCGTTCCACTGGGCGCAGCGGCAAACCTGGTGCTGGTGAGCGAGGACGACATCGTCAACGCCGCACGCTCACTGGCGAGCTGACGACGAATCCGAGTTGGTCAGGACATCTTTCTCGTACCCAAGGGGCCGGCGCGCCAGCCGCTCCGGTTCCGGTCATTTATAGGAGTCACCCATGGGAGAGATCAATGACTCACCGAGACGCGATTCACGCCACAAGCGCACGCAAGCGCTCGGCCCTGAAAGCACCGGTTGTCCAGCGCAAGCTGGCTGATGATTCGCTCGAACGCGAGGCCGACCATGTCGCGTTCGACGTGCTGGTCCGGCTCGCGTCGCAGTCCATCAGACGTATTCGTGAGACCAACGATGCCGAGCAGCGGGTTTGCCGATCCACCAACAACAAAGCAGACCAGAACACCCACGGCAGCATGGAGACCGCCTTCGGTGCCGACTTCGGCGGTGTACGAATCCACACG
>JBLFZD010000163.1:0-7779 GCA_047610085.1 Ilumatobacter sp.
CGCGCAGATCGCTGCGCTCGCACCATTCGGTGAAGCCCCGAAGATCCGAGACATACGAAGTGACCGTATTGGCCGACAAAGCGGTCAGCGAATCGCTGAACTCTTCAAGTCGCCACGCTGTCACTTCCGTAATGGTAGAACGCCCTGCTCAGCTGTGCATGGATGATGTCGAGGTGATTCATGCCAAGTCGGCGTATTCGTCGATGACTTCGAACCATCCTCCGGCCTCTCCCAGCCACCCATTCCTTTCAAGGCGAGCAAGTGACATCGCTGCTCGTGCAAGGTCCCACTCACACGAGCGCGCCGCTGACTCGACATTTTGAGGACCCGTACGACAGAGATCAAGTGCGACACATTCGTCTCCGAGCGGAAGCGGACGGGCATCAAATGTGCGTCTCCCGGAGCGCCGACCGTCAAGACCGAGCGCAACGAGCAGCGTGTCGGTCGATGAAACGGGAGCGGCGCCGACCTCTAGCAAGGAGTTCGTGCCCATCGACGCGCGCTGATCGACCGGTCCCGGGACCGCGAAGACGTCGATCCCGCGCATCGCGGCCTCGTGAGCGGTGATGAGGCTGCCGCCCTTCTCCCGGCTCTCAACGACGACGACCACTTCGGACAACGCGGCAAGAATCCGGTTTCGGAGAGGAAAGCGATACGGCTCAGGCGGCACCCCGGGCGGCCACTCCGAGATGACCGCACCCGCCACTGCAACCTCGCTCCACAAGGCGGTGTGGCGTTTCGGGTACGGCGCATCGTGGCCGTTGGCCACCACCGCTACGGGGGCGGCCGCCGCGGCTGCAAGCGCACCGCGGTGAGCCGCACCGTCGACGCCGAGGGCGAGACCCGAGACAACGCACACGCCAGCTTCGGCCAGTTCGTGGCCAAAGCGCGCCGCCGTTTGCGTTCCTCGACGAGTGGGGTTGCGAGTTCCAACGATTCCAACTCTGCGAGCATCGAGCGCCGAGAGATCTCCCTGCACAAACAGCACAGCAGGTCGACGCGGATCGTGAAGCAGCTGTGCGGGATAGTCGGGATCTTCCGGCAACACGACCGAAAGGCCGAGCGCCTGGCAGTGATCGGCCATCCCCGCGGGTGATGCCCGACGTCCGGCCGCACGCCAGCGCTCACGAAGCGTCTTGTATCGCTCAAACTCGGTGCGAAGAGCAGGCGTCGGTCGGCTCTGCCCAGCTGCGAGGGCGAACGCCTCCTGCGGTGTCCGACCGGACAACAAGGACCGCAAGCGTGATGTGGTCATGTCGGAGAAGCCGGCAAGCGCAGCGATGTACGAGCGGTCCTCGTCGACAGCGCTCATGCGACACGTCCGATCGAGGTGAGCGAACGACGCACCGACGTACGCATCTCAAGCGCCAGTGCAACCGTTGCCTCGTCGATCCTTTCGGTCTCAACAGGAGCCAAATCGGCGATCGTTCGTGCGACACGTCGGATTCGGTGGTATCCCCTCGCACTCAACCTGCCCTTCTCCATCTCGAAGCGAAGCGCCTCGAGCGCCTCTGATTCCAGTGGTGCATGCGTATCGAGATCGACGGGAGCAAGCCCGGCGTTCAACACACCTTGCCGATCACTCGCGCGGGCACGTGCCGCCGCGACACGTTCGGCGATGATCACGGTGGGCTCACCTCGCATATTGCCGAGGAGGTGATCGACCGACGGCCGTTCAACCCGAACGCGCAAATCGAAGCGGTCGAGCAACGGCCCCGAAACCCTGCCTGCGTATTTGCTCACCCGAGCCTCACCGCAGTCACACTCCCCCGGCTGCGACCCGCCGCCACACGGACAGGGGTTCATGGCTGCGACCAGTTGGAAACGCGACGGGATGGTGACATGCAGAGCGGCGCGGCTCACACGCACGTTGCCTTCTTCGAGCGGCTGCCGGATTGTGTCCATCACCCGAGGAGCAAACTCCGGCAGTTCGTCCAAAAAAACGACGCCGTTGTGACCCAAGCTGATCTCTCCTGGCCGGAGGCTGTGCGACCCGCCACCGACCATTGCGACCTCGGAACTCGTGTGATGCGGTGCCCGGAACGGCGGACGAACCACCAAGCCAGAGGGTGGCAGGCTGATACCGGCAGCCGAGTGGATCATGGTGACCTCCAACGCTTGATCGCGGCCAAGCGATGGCAGCAGCCCAGGAAGACGCGATGCCAGCATCGTCTTCCCTGATCCCGGCGGACCAACAAAGAGGCAGTGGTGGCCACCCGCTGCAGCGATCTCAAGCGCTCGACGCGCCATCGGCTGGCCGATGACATCGGCCATGTCTGGCTCAGGCACCCGCACCAGATCGCACGGAGGCGGTTCGTGGTCTGGCCACGGAGCGAGCTCGTTGAAGACATCGATGACTTCACGCAGGTGCTGCAGCGGCCGCACTCGCCCGGCAGCCACGACGAATGCCTCGTGGGTGTTCAACACCGGAACGATGACGTCAAGTTCGCCGAGCACTCCAACCATCGGCGCAACACCCGGAATCGCCCGAATTGAGCCATCAAGGCCCAGTTCACCAAGCGCGGCGAGTCCCCGAACGGCCTCAGGCGGAATCTGATCGGAAGCCGCAAGCACTCCCACAGCGATCGCGAGGTCAAGCCCCGAACCCGACTTGCGCTGCTGGGATGGTGCGAGGTTCACCGTGATCTTGATGTCGGGCCAGGTGGCACCTGACGACATGACAGCAGCACGCACCCGGTCTCTGGCTTCACGAACCGATTCGTCGGGCAGGCCAACGACATGAAACCCGGGAAGCCCCTTGGCAACGTGAACTTCGACCGAGACGGGATGCCCTTGGGCACCACACAGCACGGCGGATGGAATAGACGCGAACATCGCAGCCTCCTTGATCAGATGAAAGATCGAGGAAGGGTGGTTCGCGACCCGACAACACGTTGCGATGCACAGTACGCCGGGGGTACTTCAAGGTCGCGTCTCGCCCGCCGGGTTCCGGGACGAAGGCACCGTGGAAAGGCAAGGGTTGGCGGGGATTCGCTGAACGGAGCTGCCACAATCACCGAATGCGCACGATCCGACGTTCACATCGCCATCTCGGCGCTGTCTTCGCCATCTTTGCGATAACAACCCTGGTCGCGTGCCAAGACGGCGGCGGGAACGCAGAACGGTTCTGCGGAGAAATCGAAGCGAACCAGGCCATGCTGACCAACCCGGGGCTCTCCACATCCGATCAGGTGGGACCGCTGCTCGATCTGTACCGAGAAATCGGCGCCTTCGCCCCAATCGCAATCGCGACCGAATGGCAACAGCTCGTCCTCAACTACGAAACAGCGAGCACCGTGGCGCCTGACGACGACGCGTCGATGCAACGAGCGGTCGCAACGGCACTACAGAGCGAGCAGGCCGCCGCCCAAGTCAAAGGCTGGTTGGTCGACAACTGCGCACTCGATATTGGGCCGGTGGCCACAATCGCCCCACAGGGTGGCTGACTGGCGTCAGAGAATGTCGCCGCGCTTCAAGATCACCGAGTCGCACAAGCCGTAATCTTTGGCCTCTTCGGCGGTGAACCAACGGTCGCGCTCAGAGTCGGCCTGGACATCAGCGACTTCTTTGCCCGAGTGGAACGCAATCAGCTCGGCCATGCGCTTCTTGGTGTAGCGCAGCTGCTCGGCCTGAATCTGGATGTCGGAGGCTTGGCCACGAAGGCCAGCAAGCGGCTGGTGCATCATCACGCGAGCGTTGGGCAGCACGTACCGCTTACCCGCAGCTCCGGCGGTCAGCAGGAACTGGCCCATCGATGCGGCCAAACCGAGACAGACGGTCGCCACGTCGCACCCGACGAACTGCATCGTGTCGTAGATCGCCATGCCAGCGGTGACTGAACCGCCGGGGCTGTTGACGTACAGCCAAATGTCGGCGTTGGGGTCTTCACCTTCAAGGTAGAGAAGCTGTGCACAGATCTGATTGGCGATGTCGTCGTTGACATCCGAACCGAGCATGACCACACGGTTCTTCAGTAAACGGTCGAACACTGCGGTGCGGGGATCGAAGCCAGCTTCGAGTGCGTACGGGGCAGAAACGGTCTCTGACATGGCAACATGCTATCGGTCGCTATTTCGGACTACGGTTCATTGCCATGTCCGTGACAGCTTCCTTCCAGCCCAACCGCATCGGCGCGGCGCCTGGTGAAACCGCTGCGCTCTCGCTACACCTTCAAAACAACACCAATGTCGAGCGGATGGTCACACTCCGCGCTGGCGGTGGACTCGCCGAACAAACCGTGCTCCGGACCGAAACGATCTACCTCGATCCCAACGAGCACTTCGAAGTGCCGGTCACCGTCGATGCCAACGCGAGCCTGTTAGCTGGCACTCACAGCTGCGTCATCCAGGTCACCGACGCCACAAAGACATCCAGCGCTGCTGCAACGATCGAGATCAACGCCACCGAATCCTGGTCAGCTCGCATCGAGCCCGCTCGATCGAAATCAGCCGGGTCCGGACGTCACAAGATCGCCATCGAAAACGATGGAAACGTTCCCCTCATGGTCGAACTCGCCACCACTAGGGCAGGCCCCGCCATTGCAACCGAGCTCGCCGCACCGGCGGTCAACATCGACCCCGGAAAGATCGCCAAGGTTGAGTTCCGTCTCACCGCACACACCCGGTTCTGGAACGGCCCGGTTGTGGAGCACCCTTTCACTGTCGCTGTGACCGGTAGTAACGGCAAGTCATCTGAACTCGATGGCGTCTTCGAACAAGGCCCGCGTGCGCGTCCCTGGTTCGGCCCAGCCGCTGCTGGCGCAACCCTGGCCCTCCTGCTCGGCACGCTTGCGTGGTTCACGTTGCTCAAGCCCTCCGTGGAATCCATCGCACGTGAGGAAGCGACCGAACTCAATGTCGTGCAGCAAACGACACTCGATGAGCAGGTCATTGCCATGCAACAAGCCGCCGACGAAGCATCCGAGCTTCCCCTCGGCGAGCCGACCGATCTGCGCCTTTCAGTCACCGCTGGCGCCGCCATTACGTCAACCGAAGTGTTCGACTTTGCTGCCAGCGGCACCGGCCGAGTCCTCTCGATCAGCGACGTTATTTTCCAGAACCCGACCGGGGCGGTTGGACGGGTTCAATTGCTCCGCGATGGTCAAGTCTTACTCGATCAAGAGATGGCGAACTTCCGTGACCTCGAGTTCCACTTGGTTGCTCCCTTCCGAGTCGACAGCGGCAGCAGCATCTCACTGCGAGTCACCTGCACGACACCCGGCCCCGGCACCGATTCGTGCGAAGTTGCGGCCACCGTTGTCGGCTTCGTCGACGACGTCTAAGAGACACCAGTCCGGGCGAACAAAGCCGGCGAGAGGGCGGCAGAGCCCCGGAGCCAATCGAGTTCAGCGGGAGACGTTGATGCCAACACCGCGAAGCACGGTCGGGCTCAATCGGTCGCTGGTTTGGGTCACGAGCATCGTGGTGCTCACGTCACCGAACTGATCGATCTGGGCAGCGACGGAGGCTTCGGCCGGGCCACTCCGAATTTTTGGCAGCACCACGACAGGCAAAGCGAAGAGACCTGCGTCGTTCACGACAACCTGGCGCTGCTCACCAGCCCACGTCAATTCGACCGTGAGGCCCGTTGGGAACCCGGCCCCGGTCAATGTGACGGCTTGCCCAAGGGTCGCAACGCCCGGCACGACAGCCAACGTCGGCGCTGACGCCCCGGTACCCGATACCGCAGCGGTCAACTCTGCGCCATCGAGCGACGCAATGGCTTGGACCGCTTGCGTACCGATTTCGGTCGGGCTGTAGGCGATGGTGATTCCACATCGCTCTCCAGCCGGAACGGACTCGCCAACACAGGTGGTTTCGACGATCTCGAACGGTCCGGGGTCAGCGGGTTCGAGGCGTACCCCGACGACAGTGATGGGCCGCGTGCCAGAATTGATGATCTCGACGAGGCCGGTTCGCCGACCGGCATCGATGATCGTGGCAGCGAAGTCAAATGTGGCCGGGCTGAACTTGACGTCGGCTCCCGGAACTGTCGTGCTCGTCGTGGTTGCATTCCCACCCGTCGTCGAGGACCCTCGGGTGGTGGAACCGCCGGTGGTACTGCCTGTGGTGGCGGTCCCGCCGGAGGAGCCGCCTGTGGTCGAACCACCGGTGGTGCCCGATGGCGTCGTTGTGGGCGATAACACGATCGGAGCTACGCCCAACGCCGTGACCAGAGTCGTGACATTCGCCGCGCCAACGACGGCCGGTGTGATTTTGACCATGGCAAAAGCATTTTCGAGGCGCTCGACAGTAAATTCGACCTGGATCGTGCAGGTGACCCCCGGCCGAACGATGACGCCACACCCATCCGCAGCGATCTTGAACGAGCCATCGACAGTCAGTTCGGCGATCCCGAACGAGGCAGCCCCGCGGTTGGTGAACGTCACTCCGGCGGTCACAAGCGTTCCCAGGTCACCCGAACCCAGGTCGGTGAGTTCGGAGTCAAATGAGGCGTCCGCAGCGATTGGGAAGAGAGCGATGTCGGTCTCGGTGCCGACCTCGGCAATCGGTGTCGCCAGGTCATTGAGGACAAGGCTTCCAAGCCGACTAATCGTCGGGCCAGACACGGATGGCCCGATAGTGGCCGCAACCGATGCGGTCGCGAAGGTCTCGAATAAACGTGCGCCCCGCCCGATCCACGAGGCGACCGAAATACCTGAGTCGGTTTCGAACACGACGTGATTGCCATCACCGCTGACCTCTGGACGTACGCCATCAACGATCGCCACAGGAACCACCGGAGCCGTCGACAGGTCAGCCACAACGATGCCAGTCGCGCGGCGAGCGGCCATGACGAGGCCGTCATCGGAAACACTCGGATCCGTGGCAGCGGCCAAGATCTGCGTCACGATGCCACCGGCATGCGAAGAGACGCTAAAGCTCTCTATGTCGGCGGGATTCGTGCCTGACGCGAAGACGATCAGCGTGCCATCGGCGGAGATACCGAGGCTGTTCGACGTGACAACTTCCTCTGTCGGGTCCACGACTGCATCGAAGGTCGATGTGATGGCGTATTGGAAATCTCCTTCGCCACTCGGATCATCAAGGTCAAGGCGAAGGATTGCGTCGCCACTTGATACAGCGATTGCGGCGCCAACGGAGGACAACGCCGGCGGACCAAGCACGGCCGCATCCTCGACAGCAACCGATTCAAATCGAGTGGGGGTCGCAATCGGCATGCCGTCGAGACACCGGTCGATCGCCTGAATCGTTGCGGGTGCAACGAGCACCTGCTCGGGGTGCCCGGTGGCGGCGTGCCCGGTGACGGGCGGATCAACGACCCCGAGTGGTTCGATGACCTCAAATACGCCAGTGGTGGACCACGCAATGATGCAGCCGTTACCACTGATCGAAGGATTGACGCCACCGCCCGAGTCGGCGACCAGTGTGCTCGTACCGGCCCGCCGATCGTGGATGACAATTGACGACACGCCAGCAGCATCAACGCTGCCGAAGACGACCATTTGTTCGTCATCGGACACCCTCGCCGTGGAGTCCGTACCGAGGAATTCGATACCGCCAGCATCGGCGGTTTGAGCGCCCCTGGACACACCAAAGGCATCAGCGGCAACCACGGTGCTCAACACCATGGCGCCAACAGCCCCCACGCGGGTCCACTTCGACATCATCCCAATGATGGTACCCATCACAGAACTGGGCCGTGCGTCAGATGCGTCTAGGAACTGCCATGATCAACGACGCGCTAATCGGGACGACTCAGCGAGTGACCCCGCTCATCACAACGACCACGTTGGCAGACGTCGGCAGATCATGACGT
>JBLFZD010000164.1:0-7768 GCA_047610085.1 Ilumatobacter sp.
AGAAGATGGCGCCGTAGACCAGAGCGACCAGCACAACGGCGGCGATCACGCCCCGCTTCAGCCAGGTCGACATTGGCGTGCCGGCAGAGGTCGTGTTCGAGTCAGTGGTGTCGCTCATGACAACCAGCACCGATGATGTTCGCTATCGGTTCGTGGATTGACCAGATTTGTTTTCAACGATGCGGGCAGACAACCAGGCCCGGCCAGGCGGACGACCAGCCTCGACCTCATGTCAGCCTTCGCCGCCGCCGCCGGGGGGAGGACCCTCGCCAGCTTCACCGGGGCCGGCTTCGGTGAACTCACCATTGAGGCACCGCCCGATGAACGGCCATTCGTCGGTCATCATGTAGGCGTACTCTCCGTCGATCTCGACGCCGTTACATTCGTCGAGCTCTCCGTTGTCGGTACCGAAGACCCAGTCGGCGGTGTAGGTGCCGTCGGGCGCCGACCCGTCGATCTCAACGGCAACGCCGCCGAGCGCCATCGATCCAACACAGTCGGTACCCAAGCGGGCGTCGGTCGACAGCGCGTAGCCCGACGAGTATGCGCCGGCCTTCGAGTAGTAGATCAAGAAGCCGTCGGCGGCGAAGCCGACGTGCACGAGGTCTTCGTCGGTGGAATAGGCGTCGGCAAGCAGCTCGGAGATGCCGTGGTAGTGGTACTCCCCGGTCGGCTGAACGTGTGCGTTGTTGAAGTCGAGGCCGAGGTCGTAGACGTCCTGGAGCGCTTCGACACGCAACGTCTCACCGGATTCACAGGTCACCGTTTCGGCAGTCCCCGGTTCAAACTTCACACCGTTCACCGAGACTCCCGGGGTGCGGGCGACGCCTTGGTTCCCAACGAAGGTTCCCTCCGCGGCGAACTCATAGGTCAGATTTTGCGCGGAGATCGTGTTCGGGTTTCCCTCGGTCGGGAACTCGCCGGTCTCATGGTCGGGCAGTGCATTCGTGGCGATGGTGCGGATGCCCGCGTCGACGGTCACCGTTGTCATCGTGCCGAACTCGTCGTTGGCCAGCGAATACGACCCGAGATGTCCGACCGCCACCTCGGTTTCGACGGCTTCGGTATCGACCGGCGCCTCTGCGACGGAAACAGCGGTGGCCGGCACGGCGGTATCGACGGGCTCCACCTCGACGGGGCCCGCCTCGGTCGTGACCGTTTCGACGGGTTCAGCTTCGGTGGTGACAACTTCAGTGGCTTCGACCGATTCAGCAGCGGTCGAGCCCGCGCTCTCGGTGGAGCTCGAGTCGTTCGACCCGCACGCGGCGAACACGAGAGTTGATGTGAGCGCTACAGCGAGCGCCGCACGCCGTTGGGACGGGTTTGCTTTCATGTCACCCATTGTCGCAAACCAATTTGTGAGAAGCCTGTGAGATCTCAGAAGGTCGCGTGAGAATCCAGCCAGAACTCTGGCGCGCAAGTACTTCTCGATGGTGACGTCACCAGTCGGGCTCGCGAAATCGAACGAGACCGGACCCTCGACCACGCTGCAGTCGGCAGAACCAACGCGGCTGTGTCGGTTGGTGTCGGATTCGTGATGGGGTGACGAAAGAGTTTGGGAGGGTAGCGGTCGATACCGCTGGCAACATCTGCGTCGCCGACACCAGCAATCACACCGTCCACAAAATCAACTGAACGTCGGGGGGTACCGATAACGCCGGATCGGCGGGCGCAGCAGACCGGGCAAACGTTGACCGACGCAGCCCTATTTCTGGGTGACCGGCGTCGCTATCTCGATCAGCACGTTGCCCGGGCCGAGGATGTACGCAACGGCCTGGACCACGGTTTCGCGATGAGATCGACGTCACTCGCCGCTCCCACCACAGTTGCGCCATTTACAGCGGACTGGACATCGGGAGTGACCAGCGTGATCGGTCCCGCTGCTGGTATCGGGCAACACGAGGCCTCCTGCACATCATGGTTTTCCTGAGCGTGTTCGATCGACACGAATGCCAACGGTGTCGCACCTTGCGTTGGCCTGCTTACCGCGTCGGGAATGAACGTACAATCGGACCTATGCCCATGGACACAACACGTGTTTCGGCTGCAGCTTTTTCTGCAACCCTGGCCCTGGCCGCATGTGGCGGAGGATCGAGTAGCGGTTCGCCCGACACAACACCGCCGACCCAACCAGCTGCAGCCAACACCGCCCCTGGCATCACGGTCGTCTCGGCTTGGCAAGCAGCGGCAACCATCGCAGCGCCGCCGGACGACCTGGTGATCCTCGACGTTCGGACTCCCGAGGAGTTTACTCAAGGCCACATCGAGGGGGCCGTGATGATCGACTTTTATGAGGCTGACTTTACTGATCAACTCGCCAGGCTCGATCCCGATATCCCCTACGTGCTGTATTGCCGTTCGGGGAGCCGCAGCGGCCAGACCACGGCCATCATGGACGAACTGGGCTTCACATCGGTACAAGACGTTGACGGCGGCGTACTCGCTTGGGGATCAGCGGGCCTCCCCCTCATCACCAAATAGTGCAGCGACCAATGGCACTCGACAGATCCAGCCCACTGCCCCTATGGGCCCAACTTGAAGCAGCCCTCAAGCAGCGTCTCGATGCTGGTGAGTTCCACGAAAGATTCCCGACCGACGGCGAACTCGTCGAGGAATACGGCGTCAGCCGCCACACCGTCCGCGAAGCGATCAGGCACCTCAACAAGCGCGGCATCCTTCGCCGCGAGCGGGGGCGTGGCACCGTGGTCAACCACGCCGAATTCGAGCAGCCGCTCGGTGCGCTGTACAGCCTGTTCGAATCGGTTGAGTCGTCGGGCGTCGAGCAGCGCAGCCAGGTACTCGCTCTCGAAGAGCGCACCGACGAAACGATCGCCGCTCAACTCGGACTCGCGCCCACCGCTCCCCTGTTGTTTCTTGAGCGAGTCCGTCTTGCGGGCAATGAAGCACTCGCCTTGGATCGAGCGTGGCTCCCGATGGCCGTTGCTCACCCGATCATGGACAGCAATTTTGAACACACTGCGCTGTACGACGAGCTGGATCGGTGCTGCGGCCTGCGACCTGATGCTGGCTGGGAGCGGATCGCTCCAATCATGCCAAAGCCCGCCGAACGTACGCTCCTCCAGATGCGGCGAGGCGAGGCGGCATTCTTTCTCGAGCGACTCGGCACCGCCAGTGGTCAACCCATCGAGTGGCGCACGACGACCATTCGCGGCGATCGATACCACTTCATCTCGAAGTTCGAAGTCGGCGTGGCCTCGCCGCTCGCCGCGTGGGCGACATCATGACCGATTGAGGTCGCCCGTAAGTAGCGCTTCCGGCCTCGTCGCTTACCGATCGCCGCCCGAGGCACTCACGTCGATCACCGTTTTACCCACGGCCCCGCCTCGCTCGATCACTCGAATGGCGTCCGGTGCGTCGACGAGTGTCGAGCGCTGGCCGATCGCCGCGATGACCTGGCCGTTCGCAAGCATCTCGACGAGTGGGTCGATGTACGTACGGCTCTCGCTACTGATGAAGAACGTCAGGCGCTGCTTGATGAACATCGACCACAGCACCGCTCGCACATTGCGACCAATTCCCCCGGTGAATCGCCCACCGTCTTCGCCGCCAACGATCACGTGCGTGCCTCGTCCGGCAAGAATCCGGCGCAGCTTGCGCAGCGGTGTTCGGCCGCCGACGTCGATGATCAGGTCGAATTGTTGATCAAGGTTGGCCAACGGTGTCGCGGCGTAGTCGACCACTGCGTCAGCACCGAGCGACGTGACGAAGTCAAGCTTGGCCGCGCTCGCCACCCCGGTCACGATGGCCCCATGCGCCTTGGCGATCTGGACGGCAAACGAACCAACACCGCCGGAGGCCCCAATGACCAACACGCTCTGGCCCGCTTCAATACGGCCGACAGTGGTGAGCGCCTGCAGCGCAGTGATGCCCGAGATCGTGGAGGCCCCAGCCTGCTCGAAGCTGAGCTCGGCCGGCTTAAAGGCGAGCTTCCCCCTGTCCGCCACGGCGTACTGGGCGAATGACCCCTTCGCGACGCCCATCACCTCGTCGCCAACAGCGAATCGGCCGACCGCTGACCCCACCGCCGCGACTCGACCGGCAACATCCATACCCAAGACCGGGTTCTTTGGCTTGAGGAGCCCAAAGCCGGCGACTCGGATGAGGTACGGCGTCCCGGTCATCAGGTGGCAGACGCCCCGGTCGATGCCAGCTGCGACGACTTCGATGAGTACGTCGTTGTCGCCGACCTCGGGAAGCGGCACCTGCTCGACGGCGAGTGTGTCGGCTGATCCATACCGATGCTGGGCGAGTGCCGTCATCGTGACCATCCGGTCCTGCAGCGACGTGTTCTCTGCATCATCGCCCGACGTCGATGTTGCATCAGTGGGGGTGTTGGTGATGGTCATAATATCGATTCTCCTCATTGTAGTACTTTGTACGGCTTGGTTGAAGATCGTACTCGTACAAAGTACGATTCGGCAAGGAAGATTCTTCGGAGGAGACACGTGACACGATCTGAAACAACCGGCAGGCGTCCACGACTGACCCCTGAACGGGTGTTGACCGGGGCCTTGGCGCTCGCCGACGACATCGGTATCGACGACCTCACAATCCGTCGGCTCGCCGATGCTTTGGACGTCAAACCAATGACGATTTATCACCACGTTCCAAACAAGGAAGCAATCATTGACGGCATGGTTGACCTGGTCTTTAGCGAGATCGATGACCCTGACCCGAACCTCGACTGGAGGCCTGCGATTCGTCGCCGATGTGCATCGGCTCGCGGCGTACTGGCGCAGCATCGATGGGCGGCACCGTTCATGGAGTCCCGCACATCACCCGGGCTGGCCACGCTTGCCCACCATGACGCCGTGCTCGGCTGCCTGCGCCGCGCCATGTCGCTCGAGATGACCGCCCATGCGTACGCAGTGCTCGATGCGTTCGTCTACGGATTCGCGCTCCAAGAAGCCGCCCTCCCCGCGACCGCTGGTGGCGACATGGCCGATCTCGCCGACGCCATTGTCGCCCAGTTCCCACCCGGTGCGTATCCGCATCTCGTCGAGCTCACGACGGGCCACGTCCTGCAACCCGGCTACGACTTCGCCAACGAGTTCGAGTTCGGGCTCGACCTGATCCTCGATGGCCTTGAACGGGCAGTGCTCACCACCGATACCTAAATATCGGGCCCATCGAGCTCAGCCGACGTGATGACGAGCACCGACGTTCACCCCTCTGACAGACGACCCGCCCACGGGGTCGTTCAGAGTGAACCTGTCCGTCTCGAGCAGGAGATTCCCGCCATGCAGCTCGCCATCGATCCACCCCAACCGCCGCGCCGCCCGGCACCGATTTACTGATTCGATGACAAACATGCCGCTGCTCGTTTGCTCGACGTCGAGGCCACGGTCGGGGTCGATATCGAGCGAGCTCTCCAGTCCGCCGTCGCCTGGCCGCACGCATTTGTGGTGGTCAACACCTCTGACCTTTTGCACTTTCCCGCCGCTCTGACCGTCTTGGCGATTGCGTTTCGATGGGGCCGGACGACGGTCTTTGCGATCATGCGAAATTCGGTTGTCGCCTGCACTTCGGTCGCACTGATCATTGACCTCTTCGTGCCGATGACCCCACCGCGCCGGTTGCCCGGATTCGTCGACGTTGGAGCGATATTCGGACCCGACCGGTACAAGGTTGCCGGAAGCGAGAGCGCCAACCAATTCGCCGCAATGCTGTCGATGCAGGTCGCCTGGGCGATGCTGACTGGCTACGCCATCCGGCATCTTTCGAGTCATTGATTGACCAAAGCCATCGCTGTCCACCACCCGACGATCACGAGCATCGTCGTCATCATCACCGGCCATCACTTTCTCGCGGACGGCATGATCGGTGCCACAGTGTCCTGTGCGACTCTGGGCGCTCTGAGCTGGGCCGGCGTCGTTCCCCCCACGACGACCTACTGTTCTCTTTGCCACCGCATTCAGAAGGAAACCTCCGATGCAACTTGCTGACATCCCGCACCATCCACTCGCCTTTGGCCTGTTGCCGATCCACCCTCGCCAGCGTTGCGTCATCGATATCGATGCCAACCACCTCGCTAGGCAAACCTGCCTGTCCGCATCTGTCGATGCTCCCGGCCTTGGCTCGGCGCTGGCCGCCGGCTGACCAACGCCATGAAGCGACTGTTCGGGTACGAAACCCAAGCCATCGAGATCGAGGGTGTCGACGCACTCGCGGCGCACCGCCGAGCGCTGAGCGTTCTGCGGCTCAGTTCCACCTTCAGCCGCGGAGCGGTGTCGGCGTCGTTCCCCGTCTCGGTACTCGCCATCAAGGGTCTCCTCGGCTCTGAGACTTGGGCAGGGTTGGCAACCGGAGCAAGCACCCTCGGATCCGCGCTTGCCGCGGGTTGGCTCGCTGCGTTCATGCAGCGACGAGGCCGCACCCCGGGGCTCGCACTCGGGCTCGGCACCGCAGTGCTCGGCGCAATCATCTGCATCGTCGCCATCCAGGCCGGCGTCCTCCCGCTCTTCCTCGCCGGAATGATCTTGGTCGGCGTCGGGGCCGGCACCTCGAACATGTCCCGCTATGCCGCAGCCGACCTGGCATCCGACGCGACGCGCAGCCGTGATATTGGGTCGGTCGTGTTCTTCGCCACGTTCGGCGCCGTGCTGGCCCCCAGCCTGATTGGGGGCCTTGGCGACATCGCCGAATCACTCGGGCTCGACTCCAATGCCGGCGGCTTCTTACTTGCCGTCATTCTGTTCGGCTTGTCATCGCTCGTCATTTGGTTCTTCATGCGACCGGACCCGCTGATCGTCAGCGGTGGTGTGAATCCGGACGCCACCGTGAAGAAGCGGGCGGTGCCCTTCCGCGAAGCGTTGGCGATCGCGTGGGCGCATCCGTTGGCTCGGTTGGCGTTTGTGGCCCTCGTTGTCTCACAAGCGGTGATGGTCATGGTGATGGCCATGACTCCGTTACACATGGAGGACCACGGGCACACCAAGGGTTGGATCGGCGCGGTGATCTCGGCTCACACCGCAGGCATGTTCGCGTTCGCTCCACTGGCTGGTCGCGTTTCCGACGGCCTTGGTCGGGTGCCAACCATCGTGCTCGCCGGGCTCACCCTGGTCGGAGCGACCACCTTGACCGCGCTCGCCGGTGAAGCACCTCGAGGGCTGCTGTTCCCCGGCCTGTTCCTTCTGGGCCTCGGATGGAGTTTTGGCGTGGTCGCCGGGTCAGCCTTACTCACCGAGTCCGTCAAAGAGTCAGATCGCGTCGCCGTGCAAGGTGCAGCGGACCTCGCCACCAACGTTGCGAGCGGCGTCGGTGCCTTGACTGCCGGCGTTGTCCTGAGCAGCGCCGGCTACCACATCTTGTCGCTCATCGGTATGACGGCCGCCGGCATCCTCATGGTGCAGTCCTGGTATCAGAATCGAATGACCGGAATTCGGCCAGCCTGATCCGGTGGGCGTTCGGTACCAGCGCGCCAACCGAGGCGAACCCTTGCCTCGCGGAAAATTCGCCCGATGGCGATGCGAGTCGCCAGGATGTCCACATCATGGATTTCGAGACACTGGTCGCACAACGACGAAGCATCCGGGGCTACAAGCCCGACCCGGTTTCCAAAGAACTGCTGATCGAGATCGTCGAGACCGCCAAGCGGGCCCCCTCCTCGATGAACACCCAACCGTGGAATTTTCACGTGGTGACCGGAGCACCCCTTGAGCACATCCGCGAAGGCAACACCGAGCGCATGTTGGCCGGCGCCAAGGTCGACCGCGAGATCAAGATGTCTGACCACGGCTACCAGGGA
>JBLFZD010000165.1:0-7744 GCA_047610085.1 Ilumatobacter sp.
AACCAGGCCTCGAACGACGGCCACGTTCTCGGATACTCGATCCCTGCTCTTGGGCGCTCGTTTGCCATGAACCCAACTCTGAGCGGCTACTGGAGTTAAGTAGAGACCCCATACATCTCTTTGGTACACAAGAGTTGTGCTGGTGCGACGGGAGTCCCAGTGCCGGGTTTCGGCGGCGAGCGATCAGTGGCTTGCAGAGGGCTATGGCTGACTCGTTGCGCTGTTGGCTCGGGCACGCTGTTGCCCACCGGTGGGTGCTGCGCTGCTGAGAAAGCGACCGAATGGGTAACCAGCACACGTCTCAGCCCGAAGAAATCTTTGCGGTGTCTCGAACGGCAGCCGCTCCAGGTAGCCGCCGCGTATCGTGCCCCAATGCAACGCTTCGTCACCGACGAGATCGACACCTCCGACGCCTACAAGCTCCTTTCGGGGCTGATCGTTCCTCGACCCATCGGGTGGATTGGCACACGGTCGGCCGATGGTGTGAACAACCTGGCGCCGTACTCGTTCTTCAACGGCGTCGCGGCGTCGCCGCCCACGGTGATGTTCGCGCCGACCGGTCAGCCAATGGCCCGCAAGGACACGCTCAGCAACGCACGCGACACCGGCGTGTTTACGGTGAACATCGTGAACTTCGATCTTGGTCCGGCGATGAATACGTCGTCGGGGAGCTACCCCGAAGACGTTGACGAGTTTGAAGTCGCTGGATTGACCGTGCGTGAAGCCGAACTGATCAACGCCCCGATCGTGGCCGAGGCACCAGCGAGCTTCGAATGCAAGGTGCTCAAGATCGTTGAAATCGGTGAAGCGCCAATGGGGAGCCAAGTGGTCTTCGGTGAAGTTGTCGCGTTCAATGTTGAGGAGCGCTTACTTGACGGAACTCGCGTTGACCAGGCTGCGCTTGACCCCATCGGGCGTCACGTGGGGAATCTGTACTCCCGCGGCGGCGAACTGTACGAACTCGTACGCCCCGACTGATTGCCTCGTCACCGGTAACGTGGCGGACGTGTCCGAGATCGAACTGCGTCGGCGGGGTTCGACTCCCCCTGTGTTCGTGGCGCTCGCTTCCGCCGCAGTCACCTTGTTTCTCGGGCTGATTCGGATTGGCCGGTCGTTTGGCTGGGACGAAGGCTTTACCTACTTCTTTTTCATCAGTGGCGGTTCTCCGCGCAAGGCGCTCACCACCCAGATCGTCTTCAACAATCACCCGATGTTCTCGGCCATCCAGAGCATCGGCTGGAAGCTTGGATTTGTTGGTGAGACCACGTAGCGGCTCGGGCCGGCGCTGTGTGGAGCCGCCGCTGTTGGCATCACCGTCTGGTTTGTGGCTCGCTACTTCGGTGGGATCGCCGGAGTGGGTGCCGGCGTAATCCTGGGCTTGAACCCGGTGTTCTTGGAACAGTTCCGCCAGCTACGCGGGTATGCGCTCGCCACGGTGGCGGTCCTTGCGGCGGGGGCCGCACTCTGGAGGTCGTGGTCCGATCTTCGCCATCGCTGGCTGGTGATCCAAGGCGCCTGCATGGTCGTGGCCGTCACCACCCATGCCTACAGCGCCGTCACGATTCTGATGCTCGCAGTGGCCACGCTCGCGCTGGGAAAGATGCGCCGGGCGCATCTCATTGCGTGGGCCAGTTCTGCCGTTGTGGCGCTGCTGATCATGTCGCCGGTGCTCGACGACATGCGCACCAATGCCGGGTTGCGCGGTAACCGTTACTCGCCCGACTTCCCGAAGAACCTTGTCCGGGGCCTCACCGGTTGGGAGACGTACCCGGTGATCATCGTCAGCGCTGCGGTCGTTGCGGGGCTGGTGGTCATCGCCCGTCGATCCACTACGCACCTGTACGCGGTCATCGCTTCATCGGGCGTTTTGGTCATCGCAGTCTTGACCATGTGGCAGATCGTTCAGCCGTTTGATCTCTACCTCCGATTCTTCATGAGTGTGATTCCGCTCGTCGCAGCGCTCGCCGCGATTGGCATCGCACAACTCCCGCGACCAGCACAACTCGTTGCCGTGGTTGCGATCGCCGTCCTGCTGGCGCCGGGGGCACGAGACATCATCGACGCACAGCCGACGATGCGCGACGGGGCGGCGTTGATCAACACCGCACGCGATGCTGGTTACGAAGTGTGCGGGCGCAACGCCGAACCATTCTTCGTGTATTCGGCACCGATGCGACTGATCACGGGGATCGACGACTTCGAAGGCTGTCAGGTCTACGCCAGCGTGCTCAGCATGAACTCCGTACAACGTGAGTCAGCCACCGCAACCTTCGGCGACAGCATCAAGTTGGGCGGTGGCGTCGAGATCTGGGCAAGCACCGAAGTGCTCGCCGAAATGAGTGGGTAATCAACGGCTGATCAGCGGCCGGACCGCAGCACCACGCCAGGCCGTTCACCCGTTGCGACACCGTCGGTGAAGGTGACCTGGCCGCGCTTGATCGTGTGCAGGTACCCATCGACATTCTGCAGCAGACGCCGTCCGCCCGCTGGAAGGTCGTTGACCATGTGCGGTGGATGAAGGTGCAAGGCCTCGTAGTCGATCACGTTCACGTCCGCGATCATTCCTGGGGTGAGCCGACCGCGATCAGACATCCCGTAGGCATCAGCGGTTGCCGACGTCTGGAGTTGAACCGCACGCTCGATCGGGATCTTGGGCCCGCGAGTTCGGTCCCGCGTCCAATGGGTGATCATGTACGTCGGGAAGCTCGCGTCGCAGATCAACCCACAGTGAGCGCCGCCGTCGCCCGCTCCGGGAATGGTCGCGGGGTGTTCGAGCATCTCGCGGATCGCTTCGTGATCGTGCCCGTGATAGTTGCCGAGCGGCGAGAACATGAACGCCTTGCCATCGTCTTCGATCAACCACTCGAGCACGACTTCTTGGGGGGTTCGACCCTCGCGTTCGGCCACGCCAGCAGCGCTCGACTCGGCGGTCGGCTCGTAGTCGACCGGGTCGCCCAGGCGGTACATCTGGTGCCATGACGTGGCCATAAAGTTGACGAACGAATCTCGGGTACGAGGCGACTCGCTGAGCAGTTGCTCGATGAAGGCGGGGTCCCGCAGGAGGGCAACACGTTCATCGAGAGAGTCATCCCGGTGGTCGCGATAGCTGGGGTGTGCGATGAACGGGTGGAACGAACTCTGCATTCCGAAAAGCATCCCCGTCGGGCGAACAGAAACCTGGGGGATCATCGGGGCTGCTTGGTCGGTTACCCGTACCGCTTCTGCCAGGGCGTCGCGATAGGCCGTGGGCGCTTGGGGGGTCTGTGCGAGCGTGTAGGTGGTCGGGCACCCCATCTCCTTGAGCGTGTCGAGCCAGTCCTCGTCGCCGCCCATTCCCTGGTCGTCGGAAACATATTGGAAGAGCCCGTGGCCCGAGTCGCGCACGGCTTCGGCGATGGCGATCACCTCGTCGGGTGTTGAATTGGTGCCGGGCACCAGACCGTGCTTCGAGGTGTGCAGGAACGTGCGCGATGTGGAGAAGCCAAAAGCGCCTGCGTCGAGTGCATCTCGCGTGATCTGGGCCATCTCGGCGATCTCGTCGGGCGTGACGTCGTACTCGTGGGCTCGATCACCGAGTACGTAGGCGCGGACCGCAGCGTGGGGGAGTTGGCCGCCGATGTCGATGGTGCGCGGCATGGCCTCGAGGGCGTCGAGGTATTCGCCATACGTCTCCCACTGCCAGTTCATACCCTCGGTGAGCGCGCTGCCGGGGATGTCTTCCACACCTTCCATCAACTCGATGAGGAACTCCTGGTCACCTGGTCGTACGGGTGCGAAGCCAACGCCGCAGTTGCCCATCACGACCGTGGTGACGCCGTGATGACTCGAGGGAGCCAGCTCGGGGTCCCAACTGACCTGACCGTCGTAGTGCGTGTGCACATCCACCCAGCCCGGCGTCACGAGCGCTCCCGCAGCATCGATCTCGCGAGTGCCACGCTCGGGTACGTCACCAACGGCGGTGATCACGCCGTCGTCGATCGCGATATCGGCGGTGCGCGGTTCAGCGCCCGTCCCGTCGACCACCATGCCGCCACGGATCACAAGCTCATGCATAAACAAGTGTCGCGTTTAATCACTGACTCCACCGAGTCGAGGCGCAGCCGTCCGGCGTTCAGCCGCCGCGGCTTTGCGACAGCAGATCGGGATAGTCGGCGGCCCGACCTTCGATCTGTGCAGTTGCTGCTTCGGTCATGTCGTCGGTGTCGAACATCGCGGCGTTCCAGTTCGCGATGAACTCCAAACCATCGGACACTGAGTGATCGCGGGTGTAGTGCATGGTCTGCTTCGTGCCCCAGATTGCCATCGGGCTCTTGGTCGCGATTTCGGCCGCGATGCCCATCACCCCGTCGACCAGCGATTCGTGGTCCGGGTACACGGCGTTCACGAAGCCCGCAGCGTGCGCTTCGGCGGCCGACCAGCGGCGACCGGTGTACGCCAACTCGCGCACGATGCCTTCGGCGACCAGCTTCGGCATTCGTTGCAGGGTGCCCACGTCGGCGGTCATCCCGATGTTGATTTCAGCGATCGAAAAGAACGCGTCCTCGGTGGCGTAGCGCATGTCGGTGGCCGACACCATGTCAATCCCACCACCCACGCAGGCACCCTGAATCGCGCACAGCACGGGCATCCGCGCCCGCTCGAGGGCGGTGAACGAATCCTGCAGGTGCAGCGCTGTGGAACGGAAACGCTCGTTGCGGCGGCTGCGATAGCCGCTCGCGCCGGACTGCAGTCCGCTGTTGCCGGAGGAGAACACCGAGAGGTCCATCCCCGAGCAGAAGTGACGGCCCTCAGCCGAAAGCACGATGGCACGCACCGAGCCGGACGCCGACATCTCGTCGACGATTACGGGCAGGTCACTCCAGAAGGAGGGAACCATCGAGTTCGCCTTCTCCGGACGGATCATCTTGATGTGACCGACCTTGTCGGTGATCTCTACGTCGAAACACTCGTATCCCATGGCCCGAGCATTCCACGGCGGTGATGACATCTCGGCATCCATGTCTGGCCCGTTTGTCGGAGAAGCCGACGATCGACTTCCCCACGTGGGCCGGCCAGGTTCGCTCCGAGTAGCACGAAGAATCTTGCGGAGACGGGAACCGCCTGAGTGGGCTGCAACGTCAGACCCCCATGATGAGGAACGCGATTCTCCCGACCGTGCTCACCGCAGCGCTGCTTGCAGCTGCCGGCTGCAGCGCCGACGACCCCGACGCAATCGATAACTCCGACCCATCCGAAACGAGTTCCACCGACCCGCAGGAGAACGGCGATGACGATGATGACGCTGTTGTGGGTACCTCGGACGACCCCGTCCGGTTTGCGAAGGTCGCGCTCCGGCAGTTCGACGAGTGCGACGCGTTCCTCGACTACGTCCACACCGAAGGTGCCGAACGTGTTGGTCCCTACGGCTTCGGCGACGGCGGCTGGTACGGCCCCGAGATCTTGAGCCAGGGCCAGGCCGGAGGAGAAGCCATTGAGGAGGATGCGGAATCCGAACCTGCATCGACGACCGCAGCGAGCACCGAGGGTTCGGATGCCTCGCTTGACCAAGCAGAATCTGAGCCGGCCAGCGGTGACGAGTCCGGCGGCACCTTCTCCACCACCAACACACAGGTCGAGGGAGTCGACGAACCCGACATCGTCAAGACCGACGGCGAGCGGATTCTTGCTGTTATCAACGGTCGGCTGGTGTACGTGAGCATCGCTCCCGACGGCACCGCTGGCGAGCGTCGCGGCTCGATCGACCTGACCCAACTGGGTGGGCCCAATACCTATGTGTATGGCCAGGAGATCCTGGTGAACGGTGGCCGTGCGTTCGTGATCGCCCAGATCGAAGGCGGCGGCGGCATCGTGTACGAAACATCCTTCGACGAACAAGTTCCACAGACCGCCGACCTCATCGATGACGGTGATGCCGAAGCTGAGTTCGCAGGCATCGAAGAGCCGATGCCGACGGAGCCATTTCCCGATCAGCCGTTCTTCGATCAGCCGTTCCCCGGTGGCTACAACAACGGTCCGGTCACCGCGGTGATCGAGGTCGACCTGTCGAACCCGGACTCGCTGCAGGTCGTGAACACGCTCACGCTCGACGGTCGCTACGTCAGCGCTCGCTCCATCGGTGATACCGCTCGAATTGCGGTCACCACGCCGCCCACCGGCCTTGGCTTCCTCTACCCATCTTCTTCGAACGCGGAGGCATCGGCAGCTCAAGCCAACCGTGAATTGGTTCGCCAGACCACGCTCGCCGACTGGATGCCCGGTTACACGCTCACCGCAGCGAATGGCTCCTCTGATTCGGGCCCGCTCGTCGACTGTGCACGTATCCACGCACCAGGCGAGTTCGCCGGCTTCGACATGTTATCCGTGGTGACGCTGCCGCT
Source organism: Ilumatobacter sp. (assembly GCA_047610085.1). Taxonomy (GTDB): domain Bacteria; phylum Actinomycetota; class Acidimicrobiia; order Acidimicrobiales; family Ilumatobacteraceae; genus Ilumatobacter_A. Next base: position 6,378 of record JBLFZD010000165.1, read on the forward strand.
CGACGAGTCGCTCGCCGCACCTGCCGAGACCACCTCGATCATGGCGACCGGTGACACCGTCTACGCCTCGCAGGACCGGATGTACATCGCCACCAACGAGTGGATCCCGCCGACGCTCGACGAGCAGTCCCGCGGCATCTGGGAAGAGACCTACCAGACCGGTATTCATCGCTTCGTCTTGCCGACCGATGCCGGTGCGCAGTACGAAGCATCCGGAACGGTTGACGGTCATCTCCTCAACCAGTTCTCGATGCACGATCGTGACGGCACCTTCTTCGTCGCCACAACCACGGGCACCCCCTGGTCGAACCAAGGTTCGGAAAGCCAGATCGTGTCAATGCGTCCGAACGGCAACGTTCTCGAGCAGGTCGGCCAGGTCGGAGGGCTCGGCAAGGGTGAGCAGATCTTCTCGGTCCGCTATGTCGATCAGACCGCCTACGTGGTCACATTCCGCCAGACCGACCCGTTCTACGTCGTCGATCTTGCCGATCCCGCTGAGATGGTCGTTCGTGGAGAGTTGAAAATCCCGGGAGTGTCGACCTACCTGCACCCCATCAGCGACTCGCTCGTGCTGGGCGTCGGCCAAGACGCCACCGAGGAAGGGTTCCAAACCGGCTCGAAGGTCTCACTCTTCGATGTGAGTGACCCGTCCGACCCTCGCGAAGTTGATGTCTGGACGTTACCCAACTCGAACAGCGACGCCGAATTCGATCACCGAGCCTTCCTCTGGTGGGCACCGACCTCGACCGCTGTCCTTCCGCTGATCTCGTGGCAGGACCAATTCGCTGGCGCCGTCGTCCTGAACGTGACCGAGGATGGCATCACCGAGCAGGGTCGAGTCAGCCACGTCGACGAGGAGGTCGGAGAGACAGGCGTGACCGACTGCCGAGTCTTGACGACCGACGACGCACCCGATGAGTCCTTTGGTGAACTGTTCTGGATCACGCAGGAGCCGGGTGGTCAGATCCAACTCTGCGGCCCCGATGACCAGGGCGGCGCGACGGGTTACTCCTGTGAAACGTTCCCAGCCGATGAAGCTCAGAACATGTTCTGGTTCGGTGAGGACGAGTTGGGCAATTCGAACGGGTTCCCGGTCGACCTCGATGGTGTCGACCGCATCGAATGGTGCTGGCAGAACGGTGGCTTCAATGGCTACGAGGAACGCATCATCCGCACAATGGTGATCGATGGTCAGCTCTGGAGCTTGTCGAATGGCCAGCTTCAGGCCAATGATCTCAGCACGCTTGAAACCACGAACACCGTGAATCTCTGATCACCGAACATCGTGAAGGCGGGGTCTCCCAGGGGACCCCGCCACACGTTTGGGCCGGATCACTTCAGAGAGCCTGGTTCGTTTGTGAAGAAGT
>JBLFZD010000166.1:0-7710 GCA_047610085.1 Ilumatobacter sp.
CGTCGTCCATTGACGTCGTCGTGGCTGGCGAGACCGGCCGAATCGTGGGCACTGTCGAATTGCCGCCCAACACGCCCGAGGTTCTCCTTGAGGTCAAGGTCACCCAGAACCCGGAGGGCGCTGCGGGCTCGGGCAGCGCCGCAGATTCAGGGAGCGCCACTGCTGGTGCCGCTCCCGAACTGTTCACGGTCACCGAGCCCGTTACCGATGGCACGATCGACGTCGATGGCTTGCCGACCCCTGCTACATACACCGTCACGGTCACGGGTGAGGGTTTCGCCACGCTGAGTTTTGAACAGGTCGTTGACGGTGGCGAGGTCACCGTTGTCAACACCGTCAATGTGGTCGCAGCATCGGGAGAGGTCGGCGGCCGCGTGATCGACCAGTCGGGCAACCCGGTTGGTGATGTCACGGTCACGATCAGATCGGGAGCGTTCGCTGCGGCGGCGACCACGCCGACGAGCGGCAATACGGGTGCCTTCCAGTTCCTTGGGCTCGTGACCCCCGCGACCTATGTCATCACGTTTGAGGCGGAACGATTCAGCACCTCGACCATCGCACTCGAGGTCGGCCCGGGTCAGAATGTCACCGGAGTTGTTGGAACCGTGGTCGGTGGCAACGGGACGATCGTCGGTTCGACAATTTCTCCGAGTGGCCTCGCCATCGGTGGTCTCGCCATCGAAGTCATCGGTGCAGGTTTCCGCCAAGAGACCGCCACGCTCACATCCACAGGAACAGGTGGGGCAGCGGGCAGCTTCTCGATGACCAACATTCCTGTGCCGGGCACCTACACCATCACGCTCAGTGGAGACGGCTTCCAAACCGAGACCCTCGATGCGGTGTTCATGGCTGCGGGAACGCAGTTATTGGCCACGGTCGAAATGGTGCCGATCACCGCCGAGGTTTCGGGTCTGGTGCTCGCCGGTGGCACGGGTGTTGGGCAGGCGACGGTGACGTTATCGAGCGGTGTGCGCGATTTCGTAACACTCAGTGCGTCGAGCCCAGCGGGCCGTTTTGCGTTTAACGGCGTCGCCCAGGGCACCTACACACTCACAGTTGAACAGAACGGCTTCGAGCCTCACGTTGTGCTCGTGCGGGTCGCTGGTGGCGTCGACATCGTCCGTGACATCTCGATCGTGTCCGCCACGCCGTGAAGGTCCATGCCGTTACGTGGCCCGATGCCGTCGAGATTGGCCGAGGCGAAACCGGTTTCATCTCGGTGGCGGTCAGCAACACATCTGATGTGATCGACGCATACGAGGTCCAAGTATTTGGGCTCGACCCGGAATGGCTTGAGATCTCGCCCCAGCGTTTGTCCTTGTTCCCTGGCGACACCGAAAACGTCGATATTCGCGTCACGTTGCCCGAGGAGTACCCGTCGTCGCGTCGCACGCTCGCGGTCAATGTCGTGTCGCAGGACGACCCAGGATCGTTCACGTTGTCCGAGGTTGAGCTTTCGATCAGGCCGATGACCGTGACCACCGTGGCGCTCGACCCGGTCATGGTGACCGGAGGAAAAGGAGCGACCTTCGGCATTGTGGTGTCCAATCTCGGCAACGCGGTTGTGCACGCAACGGCGTTCGCGATCGACCCCGAAGACCTTTCCGAGTTCACGTTCGAACCAACGTCGGTGTTCGTCGCCCCGGGCCGGGACCAGGTCATCCAGGCCACCGCCCGCGGCGGACGGGCATGGTTCGGCCAGGCCAAGGCGCGAACGTTCACCATGGGGGTCGACGCCGAGCAACGCGTTGAGACCATTGCCACCTTCATCCAGCGCCCACGCATCGGCCGTTGGCTCATTTCGCTTTTGGGTCTACTCACTGCAGCAGCGGTGTTTGCCGCCGTGCTCAGTCGAACATTCGACAACATCATCGATGAAGCCAAGGTCGATGACGCGCTCATCGATGATGCGCTCAATGACGGCGGCGCTGGTGGTGCGATTATTCCCATCAATCCGGGTGGGGTCGTCGGCTCGCTGATTTCGGCGACGACAGGGAACGGGCTCGGTGGCGTCCAAGCGGAATTGTTCGACGCGGACGACATCATCGAGCCAGTGGCAGCCGGTGCCACCAGCGATGATGGCAACTTCAGCTTTGTGACGTTGAACGAAGGCGAGTACAAGTTGCGCCTGAGCGGCGCAGGAATCGACACCATCTGGTACCCCGGTGCTGCAGCGGCCGCCGATGCCGGGACCATCGAGGTCGTGCTCGGAGAATCGACAGAACTCGACCCCGTTGTGCTCGGGGGAATCCCCGTTGAAGTTGCGGGTTCGATCGATGTCGACAATCCGACCGACGTGATTGTGTCCCTAGTCGTGCCCGGCCAGGTCGGCGGGACGAGCGACGCCGTGGTAGCTGAAGTCCAGGTGTCGGCTGACGGATCGTTCGTGTTCCCGGACGTCCCGTCGCCGGGCGTCTATCAACTCGTTATCGAGCAGCCCGGCGTCGGGCTCACGACCCGCGACGTCGTGGTCCAACCCGGAGAGGACATTGGGGACATCGATGTTTCCTTGCTCCCCGGCAAGGGTGCCATCTCGGGGCTCATCAACGGGCCGCAGGGTCTCCTCGGCGGTGTCACCGTCACGGCCACGTCGGGGACCACCGTGGTCGACACCGTCACGCTCACCGTTGGTGACGTCGGCTCGTTTGATCTTCGCAATCTGCCCACACCGGCGCAGTACACCGTCACGCTGGAACGTGATGGCTTCACGACCGAAGCACGAACGGTCGCGTTGGATGAAACTTCCAACGAAGGCACCGTCACCGCCACATTGGTGGCGGCCACTGGAGAAATTCGCGGCAACGCCGTCGTGGAAGGTTTGGTGGAGCGCGGCCTGACCGTCACCATCAGCGGTGGCGATGTCAACCGCATCAAACCCATCGTGAGTCAAGGTTTCAATGCTGGCGGCTATGTGTTCGATGCCCTGCCGGCCCCTGGCACCTACACGCTCACCTTTGGTGGTGCCGATGTGATCCCGCAGGTGAGAATCGTCGATCTCGACCCGCGTACCGGAACGGCGCTGGTTACTGGTATCAACGTCTCGTTGTCACGCGAGACCACGGTGGTCCAAGGTCGGGTTTTTGAACGCGATATATCCGGCGACCTACGGCCGGTGCCACGGGCGACTGTCACGCTGAGCGATGGCGCAACGGTGTTTACCTTCCCAACGGCCCATGAACCTGCCGGCGCGTTTGAGTTTGGGGCGGTGCCGCCCGGCTCGTACACCCTGTCGGGTTCGCGGATCGGCACCGAATCCGCTGTCATCATCGTCGCAGTCTCGCCGACCCAGGCACTCGAGCCGTTTGACCTCGTTCTTGGTGCCCAGGCCTCGGTGGTTGGCCGTGTTGTCGATTTGGTCGGTAGCCCCGTTACCACGCCGAAGGTCGTCCGAATTTTTGATCCGAATCGCTTTCCGAACGCCGGGGCACTTGCCGAGGTCACCACCGACAATCTCGGTGAGTATGTGTTCTCGGGTCTGGGGGCTCCTGAGTCGTTTGTGATCGCCGTGTACGATTCAGCGTCGTCGGCGGACCCGATTGACTCCGTCGTTGTCCGCACAATTCCAAGCCGGGAATTTCCCGTTCCTGATCTTTTGGGAGGTACACCACCATGACATTTCGGCACGAAATTCAGAATATGGTCCTCGATGTCGCTCCGGGCGACGTCGCAACGTTGCGCGTCACGATCCAGAATGAGTCGGCCGTTTCGACAGATTTCTCTGTACGCCTCGTTGGCCTTGATGACCGCACGACCGCAGCCGTCGGTGCGGTATTGCAGATCACTGTCGAAGCTGGTGAGTCAGCGATCGCAGCGGTCCCCGTTCGTGTGCCGGGCAGTATCGGCTCGGGCCATCACGCCGCCGCCATCGAGATCACGAGCAGCCATCCCGGATCGCGTCCCGTGCTCAGCGATTTCACCCTCGTCATCTCATCACTCGATGGGCTTGAGATCTCCGCTGCTCCGTCGCCGATTCGTGCCAAGCGTCGGGCGAAGTTTCGCGTCGACGTCGTCAACCACGAACTAGAACCGATGCAGTTCGATCTTGTTGGGGAGGCAAACGACGTTCGCGTGAAGTTCGCCGAGTCGGCGTTTCGGCTCGAACCCGGTGAGCGGCTCACCACCAGAGCCAAACTTCGCGGCCGTCGACTCTGGCGTGGTGAAGCGCTTCAACACAACGTTCTGATCACCGCCCAAGGGCGAGCCTCGACGGCGACCACCACCGTTCCCTACGTTCAGCGACCGATCTTCGCTCATGGCGCTCGCTCCGCAATGGCCGCTGTTTTGTTGATTGGTTTGTGGGCTGGCGCGATGGTCGCTGGATACGTGTGGCTCCAGGAACGTAACGAGGCTGCCGAGCGCGCTGCTGCGGCCCAGATCATCGGTGTTGATACCGATGGTGATGGTGTCGCTGACGTGTTCTACGACGAGAACGGGGTTGTCGTCGCTGCTCCGGAGGCGGTCGATCGCGATGGTGATGGTGTCACCGATGGTCATGTCGATGGAGATGGCAAGACCGTGGCGGTTGTCACGGCGCTCGACACAGATGGTGATGGGTTTGCTGACGTGTTTGTCGATGAGACCGGAGCACCTGTCGCCAACCCCAGTGCGGGCGTCGACGGGACGGGCGAACCCGATCAGATCGCCTCGACCGCCACCCCCGATGACGACGCCGATTCGGCGTCGTCGGCGTCGCTGCCAACGACGACCACCTTTGCCGGCACGGTGTCGGCGGCGGGGACGACTGACGTCTCGGACATCAAAATCGTCGTGGCGCCGATCAAGCTTGACGGCCTAGCGGCTCCCGATGCCAACGTGGTTGCATTCGCCGGGGTTCAAGCAAGCCGCCCGAGCAAGATCTGGTCGGCCCGTCGAGCCTCGATAGGTAACGGCCCTGTAGCCATTCGCCAGTCGGAGGCGATTGATCCCCAGGATCTCGTTCCTGGCGTCGATGGCATCTGGCGCATCGACGGGCTCCCCCTTCGACAGTCATACAAGCTGACGTTCTCGAAGCCTGGTTTCGACACGCAGTCTTTCGTGCTCACGCCGCCTGATTCCGGTGAGTTGGTCGAGCTCGACGTGGAGCTTTCCGCTGCTGTCGGAGCGATCCGCGGGCGCATCATTGGCCCGAACGGACCGCTGGGCGGCGCCGATATCACGATCACCGACGGGACCCTCGTCTTCGAGACCACCGCCGATACCGATGGTGACGTTGGTGTGTTCCTCTTGGAGCGCCTGAGTACACCGGAGGTGTACACACTGACCGCTCGGCTGCGTGGTTACGGCACCGAAGTTGTGCAAGTTCGGCTCGACGCTGGTGAGCAGCGCTCCGATATAGATATCCGTCTGACTCGTGGTGTGGGCACCATCACCGGTCGTGTCCTCGATGAATTCGCCCGACCATTGTCTGGTGTGGCGATCAGCGCAACGAACGGATCCAACAGTCGAGAGACCAGTTCCCTTACCGATGGCGACGTCGGGTCCTTTTCGCTGCCCCAGCTCGACATCGGCACGACGTACACGGTCAATGTTCAGCTCGACGGATATAGCTTCGCGACTCGGAGCGTGCCCGTCAGCAGTTCGATCGAGGGTGTCGACTTTGTGCTGGTGCGCTCGACGAGTGCCATTTCAGGCCAGGTTGATAGTTCAGGAGGCGGCGGAGTCGTCGCCGCCGGGGTCACCATCGCGAGCGGTGACCTCGAGTATCGAACATCGACCACGAACGTGCCCGATGGATTTTTCGAGGTCGATGACCTCCCTCCGGGCAACTACACCGTCACCGTTGCTCACTATCTACACGAAACATCCACAGAATTTCTTGTCATCGTGGCGGGGCAGGACCCGTCGGTTCTGGAGATCACTCTCACCGCACTTGAAGAGCTACCGTCTGTCGGTACTGGCATCTTGGTTGTCGACGTGGTGGATCCGGACGCTGAAGACGCCGCAGAGCGTCCGGTCGCGGCGATCATTCGGCTCGTCCTGACGAACTCCCCGGCGAACAACCCCACGGTTATTCCGACTTCAACCGACCCTGCACCCACGATTCGAATCGACAGCATCCCCCCGGGGACCTACACGCTTACAGCATCTGGTGTGGGCTACGCCGATTCGGTCCCACGCCAAGTGTCGATCGGACTTCAATCTGAAAGGGTCGAAATCGAGCTGCAGCGAAAGGGCCAAGCCGGGGGGCGGATGATCGACTCGCTGACGGGGGAGCCGGTCGTCGGTCTGTTCGGGCTTGAACTGTTCTTAATCATCGGGAACGATGAAATACCCACGAACCTCTCGATCACCGGTGGCCCCGACGGACGGTGGGAGACCGCATCGCGTGCGCTCCGACCGGGTGACTATCGCATGAGCATCCCCGAGGGCAGTGCCCCCCAGGGTTACCGAGTTGAAAACGATCAACAACTCGATCTGAGTTCGAGCCAAGCAATGAGATTCACTGTGGGTGGGGGTCTCCAAGACTCAAACGAAGTGCTCGACATCGAGGCCGACCCGTTCCCCGACATCTCGGGACGAGTGTTCACGCCGCGCCTCGTTGCCAATGCCACGCAACTTGTTCCGATCGATGTCGGTGCGGACCCGGGTACCGGCGTGAGTTTACTCACCGCCACGCTCACCTGTGCGGGCCAACCAGGCAGTGTCGACGCAACCATGACCGATCGCTTCCCGGGGGGCACGCCAGCAGCGCCGCTCTTCGACTCCTTCAACATCACGAAGGAACAAATTGATGACGCAGCGCTCTCCGGTGCTTGTCAGGTCGATGTGAGCGCCAGTGGCTTTGTGACGTCGACCGTCTTGCTGCCCAATCTGCTTCCGTCCAATGGTGTAACCGATAACGATCGCGTGACGAACACCGCGTTGTATTCCGCCGCAGACACCATCGGTGGAACGGTGTTCTGGGTCGACGACCGTGATGGCTCCAAAGTGCAGCTCGATGGCGTCGATTTCGGGACGAACATTATTGTCTCGATTCCACCCAACGAGGGTCCTCCACCACCGGACGGCCCACAACCGATACCGGTTCGTGAAGACCGAACGGCCCGCAGTGACGGGGGCGCGTGGGCACTGATTGGGCAAGTCTTCGGTTCAGCCACGTATCGCATCGATGAGCAAGGCTTCGACCCGACCGAGTTCGATGTTGTGATTGACGAGTCCCGGTTCCGGGTCGTCACCGTGAACCCCGGCATCACGACGAGTCCGGCGAGTCCATCGAGAGAACCAATCAGTCCGGGGGTCCCCTACGACCTTGAACTCGACAGCCCGCAGACGCAGGCGATTGCTGGCCAGGCCACGATTCGAACCGGAACGGGGCCAGCTGAGTACGCAGACATCGTAATCGAGGCGTTTGAACCGTTGGTCCTCTCGGCGCGAGTCCCCACCACGTTGCCGGTGAATCAACCGGCGACCGCCGATGGCTCGTTCACGGTCACTCAGGCGCCCGTCGGAACCTGGGATGTCGAGTTCACGCTCCCCGACAATCACATCTTCTACGAGCCGACGCTCAACGAGTCATTTGCCACCGCCGACCCGAACACGCGCCGTGTGACCGAACGTCTCGACCCGGGCGATCCGCTCGGCATCGAGAACCGATTCAATATCGAGATGGTCGATCTGGCCAAGATTAATATTTCGGCCAACAACCGCACCGCGGGCACAGAGATCATCACCGAAGTCCGGGCGTCGATCACCCCATCGAACTCGGGGAGC
>JBLFZD010000167.1:0-7686 GCA_047610085.1 Ilumatobacter sp.
CGGAGGAGTGCAAGGAGCAGCGTTTCGGCTTGATCATCGGCGGTGTGCCCGGTGAGCGCATCGGCGCCGACGAGTTCACGTCGTGCGGCTCGCGCCCGAGCCTCAAGGTTGGGGCCGTCGGAGAGCTGGGCGTGTTCGCATCGAAAGCGGGCGCCAAGTTGGTCGGCAATACGGCGAGCGGCGATCGCATCATCATCGCCCGATGGTCGCAGACCGTGATTGACGTGGATGGCGGTGACCGCAAGGCCACCAGCTACCGCGAGGGCAACGAGCGCAGCAGAATCAGGGCCACCCGAAAGAGCGCAGACGACAGATGTGCCAGGAGGAGAAAAATCGCAACGAGCGAGGAGATCGCCCACAAATGGGGGCGGCTCGATGCTCAGAGGTCTTGGTGGCGACGCTGTTTGCCACCGGGGTGCTTTTTCGACTGCACGCTCAGCATGTAGTACCCGATGAGGCCGATACAGGCAAGTACGACTACTGCAGCCAGGGCCAAGCCAATCCAGAAGTGCCAGACAGGAGCGCCGATCATGGTCTGGAGACTATCGGTTGGAGCGGCGGCACCAATGGTCTGAGGTCAGCCGATCTCGCCATCACCGTCAAAGTCGGTCAAGAAGCACTTCTCGATCCGTGACAGCAACCCGGCAGGCATCTCGTCGTTTTGCAACTTGGCGCTGATGACCTGCTTGAGTTCTGCCTCGAAATCGAAGGCGCTCAGACAGTCAGGACAGCCGTCGAGGTGATGTGAGATCGATGTGTGGGCTTCGTCGGACAGCTCGTGGTCGAGGAAGACGTCGAGTTCCCTGAGCGTCGCAGCGCAATCCGGTTCGTCACAGGCATCCATCGTCATTGTCCCTCTTCGTTTTCACTGCGTTGCAGGCCGCGTTCGACTGCATAATCGTGCAACGCCTTCTGCATTGCCTTTCTTCCCCGATGGAGCCGCGACATCACAGTGCCGATCGGGATATCGAGCATCTCAGCGATCTCTTTGTAAGCGAATCCTTCGATGTCAGCCATGATCACCGGCAGCCGGAAGTTCTCTGGGAGGTTCTCAAGCGCCTGCTTGACCTCGTCGTCGGGCAGCATCGTCATGAGCGACTCTTCGGCAGATCGCCCAATCGATGCATCCTCGAAGGTGCCCATCCGCTTGTACAGGTAGAGGTCTTCAATATCGCCGAGGTCGCTCTCGTCGAAGCTGCGCTGCTTTTTGCGGTACTTGTTGATGTAGGTGTTGGTGAGGATTCGGAACAGCCACGCTCGAAGATTGGTTCCCTCATTGAACGTATGAAAGCTGCGGAACCCCTTGAGGTACGCCTCTTGCACGAGATCTTCAGCGTCTGCGCGGTTTCGGGTCATCCGCAACGCCGCCGAATACAGCTGCGGCGCGTACTCCATTGCTTGATCTGCGAATACCGCCTGGTCAGCCATCGCTCCGCAAACTAGTGACTCGGAAGGCCCGGGGCTACCCGTTGCGGCGGAAAGCTCACGTGAGGCGGCTGACGGTTTGGTCGAGAGCGGTGACGTATCGGCTCAGAAGGTCAGCCAGATCGTTGCGCTCTTCGGGTGTGAATTCGCTCAAGAGCACGCTCATCACATAGGTGCGACGCGCGTCGACGTCGCTGCGGCGAACTCGCCCGGTCTCGGAGATTCGCACCATCACAACGCGGCCATCCCCGGGCGCCGCAAAACGTTCGGCGAGCCCGTCGGCGACAAGGCGCTGGACGGCGCGGGTGGCGCTCGACGGGTCGATCCGAAGTCGTTCGGCCAGCTGTCGCATGGTGCGATCGCGCCGTGCCAGCAGGTCAAGGGCATCCATCTGCCCTGGTTCGAGGGGCTCCTCATCGCCAAAGAGGTAGTCACGAAATTGTTGTGTCCACGCGCCACGCCGAAGCTCGACCCAGGCTCGCCCGATGCGTATGGCGTGCTCGGCTTCCTTCGGATCGGTGAAGTCGACCGGTGCCGCAGATTGGAAGGTGCTGGACATGACCCGACTCAGGCTAGCGACGTGACGCTCGTCTGGACGGAGTGTCGCGCCGGCGTCTCTGGGAGACTGGCAGCGTGCCCGAGCTTTCACGTGAACAGCGATCGACCGATCGACTCCATAGCCTGCTCGGTACGCCGCCCACGTCGGGAAACTTGGTCCGAGTGCTTCGCAACGGTGACGAGATCTTCCCAGCCATGCTTGGCGCCATCGATGCTGCGGCCACGTCGGTCGATTTTGTTACGTTTGTCTACTGGACCGGCGACATCGCTGATCGTGTCGCAACGTCACTTGCCGCTGCGGCGTTGCGCGGGTGCCGAGTGCGCGTCCTGCTCGACGCTGTTGGCTCGCGCAAGATCAAAGGGGAGCTCGTGGCCGAAATGCGAGATGCCGGGTGTGAAGTGCGATGGTTCCGGCCCTTCTTCGACGGAGCTGTTCCAAAGATTGCTGAAGCGAACCGGCGAACCCACCGCAAGATTCTTGTGTGCGACAGCACCGTTGGCTTCTGTGGCGGGGTCGGCGTTGCGAAGGAATGGACTGGCGATGCTCGCGATGAACACGAGTGGCGTGACACACACCTCGAGATGCGCGGGCCGGTCGTTGCTGGTTTGGTGACTGCGTTCCTCGACAACTGGGCTGACCAACACGAAGACGGGTTTCATCCGCGGGCCGAGCGTGACGTCGTGCTGACCGAGGCTGGTTCCTCAACGTTGTTCGTCGTGCGTGGTTCAGCCGAAACTGGAGCGAGTGACGTGTGGCGGATGATCATGGGCCTCGTGTCGATGGCTGAGAAGCGTCTCCGCATCGCCACTGCGTATTTCAATCCCGATGACTACGTGCGTGATGAGTTGATTGCCGCGGTCGAGCGCGGCGTGCACGTGACGTTGCTTGTGCCCGGCGCTCATGCGGACAAACGATTCATCCAGATCGCTGGCGAGATGTCGTATCAGCTGTTACTCGATGCTGGCGTTGATATCCGCACCTACGAGCGGTCGATGATGCACGCCAAAATCATGACGGTTGACGGCCATATCGCAACCGTTGGTTCGACGAATTTCAATCAGCGATCGATGCAGCATGATGAGGAAGCCAACGTGGTGATCGTCGACGAAGAGATCGTGTCGCTGCTCGATCAACACTTTGATGAGGACCTCACGTTGTCGAACGAACTGGACCCTGCGAAATGGGCTGACCGCGGAATACCGCAGAAGATGGCCGAGCGAGTGTCGACCGTCATGGAGAAATGGCTATGAGTAAGAAGCAACCAACACACGTTGACGGCGTAATGATCGTGGGTGGTGGCTACGCCGGTGTGCACGCGGCTCGGGCCGTGCGTCGTGCGGGCGAGCACGCCACGGTCATTAATCCGACCGATCAGCACGACTTCGTCACCCGGCTTGCAGCGGTTGCGGGCGGAACGGCTGCGGCCGGTGAAGCGTCGACCGCTCTTGGCGAGTTTGCCGACGATGTGATCATCGGTCGGGTCGTGCGGGTGGCGGACGGTTCGGTTGTGCTCGATGATGGCCGTACGTTTTCCGCAGGTGCCTTGGTCGTCACGGCGGGGGCGGTGTCGACGCGCCCACCAGTCGATGGGATCGAACAGGCTTGGCCACTGCGGACTGCTGATGATGCGCTCGCATTGCGTTCCCAGATCGCCGAGGCCGATGCTGTGGTGATCGTTGGCGGCGGCGCGACGGGCGTGCAGCTCGCTGGTTGCATCGCCGCGGCCCATCGATCCATCCGGGTGACCTTGATCGAGGCAGCGGAGGGAATTCTGTCCGGTATGGGTCGCTCCACCGGGCGAGACGCAGCAAGGATTCTCAAGGGCCGGGGTGTTGATCTCGTGCTCGGCCAGCCGGTCGAGTCCATCGATGCGGACGGTGTGGTCGTCGCCGGGGAGCGCTTCAACGGAACACCGGTCTGGGCCGCTGGTTTTGATGCTCGAGCCGACGCGCTTGGTCTGCCGGCGACGCCAGCGGGACAGGTGAGCGTTGCGGACACGCTCCTGATCGCTGAGTGGAAGACGACTTTCGCCGCCGGAGATATAGCGGCCCACTCGACCCGGCGTGGTGGCGCGCTGCCAATGTCAGCTCAGGTCGCCGTCCAAGCGGGGGCGGCCGCGGGCGCGAATGCTGCCCGGTTGCTTCAGGGCGAGACGCTCGAGGCGACGGACCTCAGCCATCGCGGCTGGGTGCTCGATCTCGGTGGCTTCCGCGGGCTTGCGGAATTTGGGCCGGCTGTGCTCACCGGGCCATTCCTGGATCTGTTGCCGCCACTGTTGCATTGGGGCATCGACGTGAAGCATCTGATCGAGACGCGCGGGCTCGCCGGCCTCCTCGACGCACCCGGTCGCTAACCCGCGGCCCTACTCGCGGCCGAGTTCGGTGGTGCCGGCGGCCTCGTGGTCGACATCCTGATCGTTGTCGAGGTCAACGCGCACGTCGATTAACTCGCCCGTGAACAGGAATGGACCGATGTGTCGCCCGGTGCCGTCATAGTCGGCGACGGTGGTGCCGCGGTCGAGGCCGATGTCGAGGCCCGACCACGAGATCATTAGCCAGAAGATTTGGTCGGTCTCCATCCGCCCGGCATCGTGACCGCTAATGACCAGCGTGCCGACGCCGTGTGGGAACGGACCGTCGCCGTCGCTGCGTTGCATCCGAAACCCCAGCTGCGTCGTGCCTGCTGGGATCGTCGCGTCAGACGTGACGACCTGATGCGTTCCGCCGATGTTCAAGTCGTGGACGAGGTAACCGTTGCGGATGAACAGCGAGTAGCCGCATGTGGCGTCACCATGTGCGAGCAGTACACCTTCGGTCCCGAGTGCGAGCGGTTCGATGTTCGCGGTGATCGAGTAGCTGCGACTCCGGAGGTCGGGAGCGACGTCGCTCGGGAGGTGGCCCATTCCCTTCGTGAAGACGAATTCCCGGCGGTCGCCTTGGAATCGTTGGGCATTCTCTGCGAAGCGCTCACCGAATCTGTCGTCGAGCGGCAGCACCTGGTTGGCAGCGGCCTCGCTCCACCACCGTTCGACCATCTGGGCGAGCTGGTCGGGTTCGGCATCGGCGAGGTCGTGGCACTCGTTGAAGTCCTCGTCGAGGTTGAACAACTCCCACCGATCATCGTCGAACGACTGCCCCGACGGGTGCCACGCCACCGCCTTCCAGCCCTCGTGCCAGATCCCGCGATGGCCAAACATCTCGAAGTACTGCGTGGACTTTCCAGTGTTGGCATCGGCGTTGTCGATGGCGTTAGCGAAGCTCACGCCGGTCATTGGTTGGGTGTCGGCCGGTTGTTCGATGTCGAGCATGTCGAGCAGTGTCGGCGCGATGTCGGAGACGTGGCAGAACTGGTGGCGCAGTTCGTTTGCCGCTGATGACGCTGTTTGGGCTGTGCGGATCACGAGCGGGTCGCGAACACCGCCGCTGTGGGTGTTCTGCTTGTACATCCGCAGTGGCGTGTTGGAGGCCATCGCCCAACCGTGTGGAAAGTTGGTGTGCGTGTCGGGCCCGCCGATGTCGTCGATGCGGGCGAGTTTGTCGTCGATGGTTTCGGGCACCATGTTGAACGGGGCCATTGCGTTCACGAAGCCGAGTGGGCCGCCCTCTTGGCTGGCGCCGTTGTCGGAGAGGACCATCACGATGGTGTCGTCGAGGGTGCCCGACGCTTCGAGGTGCGAAATGATGCGCGCCAGATGTTGATCGAAGTGATCGAGCATTGCGGCGTACGCACCCGCGAGGCGGCTGAACAACCGGTGTTCGTCGGTGGAGTGTTCGTCCCATGCTTTGACGCCGGGGTTGCGAGGTGGAAGCTCGGTGGCGGCGGGGACGATTCCCAACTTGACCTGGCGCGCAAGGCGCTGATCTCGTTCGACGTCCCAACCGTGCTCGAAGCTGGCGGTGTACTGGTCGATGAGGTCTCGTGGCGCCTGGTGGGGAGCGTGGCACGCACCGGGAGCGAACAGCATGAACCACGGCGAGTCGGGGGTTGTGGCGTGATGGTCAGCGAGGTTGCGGATGGCTTCGCTCGCCAGATCTTCGGTGAGGTGGTAGCCGGTTGAGTAGTCGCCGTTGGCGGTGATGTGGGTGTTATCGCGAACGAGTTCGGGGGAGTACTGGTCGGTCTCGGCGTCGAGGAAGCCGTAGAAGCGGTCGAACCCGCGGCCAAGCGGCCAGCCGTCGAACGGGCCGGTCGGGCCGGTCTCGGTGGTACGTGTAGCGTGCCACTTGCCGAGCATGTAGTTGCGGTACCCGTGTGGGCGCAGCATTTCGGCGATCGTCGGGGCGTGGGCGGCAATTTTTCCGCGGTAGCCGGGGAAGCCGCTGTCGAAATTGGCAAGGCAGCCCATTCCGACATCGTGGTGGTTGCGGCCGGTGAGTAACGACGCCCGGGTTGTGGAGCACATTGCGGTGGTGTGGAGCCCGGTGGCCCGAACGCCCTCGGATGCGAGTCGGTCGATGGTGGGGGTGCCGATGGCTGAGCCGTAGCAACCGAAGTCGGCGAAGCCCACGTCGTCGAGAAGCACGACGAGCACGTTGCGGTGCTGACGGTCGATCGTCGTCTCGGGCCACCAGGGTGTCGAGTCGGCGACGGTGGTACCGATTGTTCCGTTGAAGTCGGGAGTGCCGGGTCCGCTCGTCGCCATTGCTCGAACGTAGTCAGTGGGAAGGACCCGGGATGACTCGACCCCATGAGTTCGTGGCCAGTTGGGGCCAGGTCCAACTGTCCACGAGGAGCTGTCGGTGCGAGACTTCGCGCATGGTTGAGCTGTACGACGTGATGAGCACACTGCGAGCGGTACGCAAGCTGCGGCCTGATCCGATCCCCGATGACGTGCTCGAGCGGGTGCTGCAGGCAGCGTGTTGGGCGCCGACCGGTGGAAATGCTCAGCCGTGGCGAGTGGTCGTTGTGACCGACCCCGAGATAAAGCTTGCGCTGCAGGACGTCTACGAGCCTGAGTGGGTCACGTACTCGGCCGGCTTCATGGAGAGGATGTCGGGCCAGTCCGCCGGCAAACTCGCGAAGTGGGAGCGGATCACTGCCGCAGGCGACTATTTGGCGCAGCACCTTGCCGAGGCGCCGGCGATTTTGATGTTCTGCGCGAACCCGAAGCGGATGGCGATTACCGATGCCAAGCTCGACCGGATCAGCATGGTCGGCGGCGGGTCGGTTTATCCGGCGGTCCAGAACGCGATGCTTGCCTGCGTTGCTGAAGGCCTTGGTTGCACGCTGACCACGTTGCACTGCTTACGTGAAGACGACGTCAAAGCTGTGCTTGACATCCCCGACGGATGGGCGACGGTCGGAATGGTTCCGATCGGATACCCGGTCGGCAAGGGCCACGGCCCGATCACTCGCGAGCCCCCATCGACCCTCGCGTACCGCAATCGATTCGGCGAAACCTGGAGCTGAGGTTGCGTCAGCTGGAGGCGAGTCACCGGACGATGTCGTCGGCCGTGTCTCCGAGGAGGTAGCGCGGGCCAGCACCGAGTTCAGCTGCTCCGTCGTCGGGGTTCCACATGGAGCACTTCGACAGTGAGAGGCAGCCGCAACCGATGCACTGATCGAGCTTCTTGCTGAGGAGCTGGAGCCCGGCGATGCGCGCATCGATGTCTGCAGTGAATTTCGCCGCCAACTCGTTCCAATCTTGTTCGGTCGGGGTCCGTTCATCGGGGAGTTGAACGAGCTGGGCGTGAATCTCGTCG
>JBLFZD010000168.1:0-7636 GCA_047610085.1 Ilumatobacter sp.
GATTGGCACGCGGCATCACAAATATGGCCAGGCGGCCTGGATGCGCCGGATCGACATCGACGCCACCCGCGAGATGGAAGACCAAGTACTGCGAGTCGTCAACGAACTCGACCGGACAACCTTCCCACGAACGGGCTCGCTCGTGGCTGCAGGGCCGGGTACGCAAGAAGAACGACCTCGAGCAATTGTTCTGCGCAGAGGTGGTGGCAATCACCTACGAGCGGATGGGGCTACTCGAATCAAAGCGACCATCGAACTGGTACGACCTAGGCAAATTCTGGAGCGGCGATCGACTTGAACTCATCGGCGCGACGCTCGGCCCCAAGATCGCCGTCACCGGGATCGACCACCCTGCGGCATGAGCCGAGGCGCTCGGGAGCGCGTTGGTGATTACGCCTTGAGACTGCTGGCCAGAAAGTCGATGAGGTAGGTAAAGCTGGTCTCACGATCAACGTCGGACGTCATCGCTCCGATCGCCTCGAGTGACACGAATCCGTGGATTGCTGAGCGAACGAGTCGAGCAACGTGGACCGCCTCGTCTCCTTCGTAACCGACACTGACCAGCACTCGAACGAAAACATCGACGATCCGGTCGTGAGCTTCCCCAAGCGAGTCGCCCCTCTCTGGGGGCGGCAGCATCGTGGCGCCATATTGACCGGGGTGTTCTCCTGCGAACTGTCGATACGCGATGGCCAGTGCACGCACTGCGTCAGTTCCAGATCGAGCAACGACCGCATCGAGCAGAAACGTCGCAAGATTGTCGGTTGAGTGAACGGCGAGGTCGCGAACGAGGCCGTCGATCCCGTCGATGTGGTTGTAGAGCGCAGAGGGCTGCACGCCAAGGCCCTCGGCAACGCGTCCAATAGAGAGTTCATCTCGCCCACCACCGTCCACGACGGCAGCCGCCTCCTCGAGCATTGATTTCAGATCGATTCGCTTCTTTGCCACAGCGCCACGATAGTGGAAATTGTTGTCACCATTACTGAATCAAATTCATATCACCACAGTCTGAGGTGCTCGATGACCTACACCGTGGGTTCGGTAACGGCCAATGGCTCCCTGGGAAGCTTGCGAACCTTTGCCCGACGCTTGCGACGGGTCGGGATCATGCTGCGCATTTCTTCAAGCTTGCCGAAGCAGGTCATGCGATCATCGGCTTCGAGCACGCGAGTTGTCTTCGGGTTCGGAATCACACCGGTATCGCGGTGAAGTGTGAGCACCGTGATATCTCGCTCACGCAGACCCGAATCGGCGATGGTCTGACCGACGAATGCCGAGCCTTCCGGCACGTACAATTCGGCGACCCCATATCCGGTACTCACCGTGAGACGCTGGCGAACATCGAGCTCCGGAAACGCGACTTGGTCGTCGATGTGATCGATAATGGCGCCCGCAATATCGAGGCCCGTTGCTCGCTCGATCCCCTCGAGCCCCGGCGACGAGTTCACCTCCATCACCAGCGGACCGTCGTTGCCCTCGAGCATGTCAACGCCAGCGACTCGTAGGCCCATGATCTGAGCGGCACGGACTGCTGTGCGTTCGTATTCCTCATCGAGTTGGACAGCCTCGACCGAGCCACCTCGGTGGACGTTCGACCGGAACTCCTCGCCTTGAGCGGTGCGGCGCATGGCCCCGACCACTCGGTCACCGACGACGAGAGCCCGAATATCTCGGCCTTTACTCTCGGTGATGAACTGCTGAATCAGCACGTTGTGCTTCGTACTCTGCAACGTCTCGATGATGCCCTCAGCAACACTGGTGTCCGGCGCCAAGATCACACCGATGCCCTGCGTGCCTTCGAGCAGCTTGATCACGACCGGCGCACCGCCAACAAGTTCGATCGCTGGCAGGACGTCGGCTTTGTTGCGAACAAACGAGGTGCCCGGCATACCGATCTCGTGGCGGCTCAAGATTTGTGTTGCTCGCAGCTTGTCACGCGAGTTCGCGATGCCGTTCGATGTGTTCGGCGTGTAAACGTCCATCTGTTCGAACTGGCGCACCACGGCGGTGCCGAAGTAGGTGATCGACGCTCCGATCCGCGGCAAAACCGCGTCGTAGTCCGACAATTGCTTGCCTCGATATTGCAGGTCCGGCTCATTGCCGGACAGGTCGATAGCGAAACGTAGCGTGTTCAGAACCTTGCAATCGTGGCCTCGTTCCAGCGCAGCGGTCTTGAGGCGGGTCGTGCTGTATGCACCAGGTGAACGAGAGAGAATTGCAAGCTTCATAAACGTTCCTTGGGGTCAGAGGATGCTCGGGCACCCTGAGGAAACACTACGCAACGATCGCCCGCACACGCGCCGACCTCAGTGTGGTTGCTTCGGAGCTTTGCCTCGGTTCTTGCGACGGACCGCCAACGAGGGACGACCACCCAAGTACGACAGCGCTGGATCGACCTTGAAACGCTTGCGCATCGCTTGTCGCCCGATCAACATCCGAAAGCCCATTTCGTCGCGCCCCGCCAACGTCAACTCGGCATCGATCGGCACGCCGGCCAGAACCATCTTTGCCAACACAACCGGCCGTTCGGATTGGGTTCCCGACGAACTCGTGATCACCCGCTTCTCAAGGAGCGGAGCCACGACAGCGATCGAGTCTCCATCGGACTGCTGCCACGGGTGAATAGCAAAACGGACCCACGGAGCGCCGTCGTTGTTAAACATCTCGATGTCGAACGCGTGAATCGCTGATGTTCGTGCGCCGGTATCGACCTTCGCCTTCGTTGCCTCGACGCCCCAATCCGGCAGCGCCACCCACTCTCGCCAGCCCAACGTCTTGCGGGGCTGCGCCGCTTTCTTCATACCCACCCGAACGCGCAATCAAGCAGGTGGCGTATTCCCACGGAGCAGTGACGTATTGGCATGAAACGAAGAGTACCGAGCACGCCGTCAAATCTCGGTCAGTTACGGGTCAGGCCTCGGATGCCCGATACGCAACGACGACGCCTCACTACGCACCGCGGCAACATCGCTGCCACGCGAAGTGCACTGACTGCGCGCTATTCTCAACCGCCGCGATGGGCCACGATCACGGAGCAACCAGACTCGACATTGACGTCGACGAGCGTGTGCGGCGAAGCATGTTGGTTGCGGTCGCAGTTTGCGCAATCGGCGTCGTGATCGGGATGATCGTGCTATGGCCAGGCCGCTCCGACAGCGGGGTTGATCCCCTCGGCCTCGACGGTGACCCGGTCCGGGCAAGCGTTGCCTCTCAAGTCGTCGAACCGTGCAGCTACGACCTGCTCCTTGGATGCCGCCAGATCGTGCTCGTCCCCAGTTCCGGCCTCAATAGCGGGGAACGTCTGAACTTCGAGCAGCCACTCAACAGCCCAATTCGCGACGGCGATTCGATCCTCGTCGACATCGTGACCCAGGACAACGGATCGCCGCTGATCTTTTTCTACGACTTCGAACGCTCAACACCGCTGGGCCTGCTGGTATTGGTGTTCGTCACGGCAATCGTCGTACTGGGACGATGGCGCGGCGTCGGCGCACTGGTCGGTCTTGCGGCCAGCCTGGCGGTGATCGTGTTGTTCGTTCTTCCCGCCCTACTGGAAGGCGCAAACGCACTCGCTGTTGCACTTGTTGCGTCGGGTCTCATCGCGTTCATTGCCCTCTTCTTGGCCCACGGGTTCAACCTCGCGACCGCCGCTGCGCTGCTCGCGTCGATTGCGAGTCTCGCCCTGACCGCAATTCTCGCGTGGCTGTTCGTCGTGGCTTCGAAGCTGACCGGCCTTGCCGATGAAACCATCGGGTACCTCGATGCGCTCGGCAGCGACATCAACCCCCAGGGACTTTTGCTCGCTGGCGTCGTCATCGGCTCACTCGGCGTCCTTGACGACGTCACGGTCACCCAGGTGTCGGCGGTATGGGAACTCAAACACGCCAAGCCTGACGCGGACTTTGGTGAGCTCTATAGCAGAGCGTTGCGGATCGGGCGCGACCACATTTCCTCGACCGTCAACACCCTCTTCCTCGCCTACGCCGGAGCGTCGTTGCCACTGCTGTTGTTGTTCAGCGAGGCCGGCCAGTCTTTGTCATCGATCGCAACCCGAGAGATCGTTGCAGTCGAAATTGTCCGGGCAATGGTCGGCTCAATCGGCCTTGTGGCATCGGTACCGATCAGCACCGCGCTTGCCGCAGCAACCCTCGCCAGCCGAGCTCAAGCCACCAATGAGGTTCCCCCATCCCGGTGATCTCCCGGCGCAGGCGTCGACGAGTCGGGACTCAGAGGTCGATGCCCCAGCACTCGCGAACGTCGTGGAGAACTCGGGCGTTGCGCACTTCGGCCACCGTGGCGAAATCGTTGTTGACGCACCTTCTCGATGCTCGCGTTGAGGCCAAGATCAAGCGACGTCGGGCACATTTCCCCACGACGTCAGATGGTCGTAGCTGTGCCGCTGATGATCTGGCACCGGTTCTCGTCGGTGCATTCCGCCGGGTCGAGTTGGCCCGCACGTGCGTACATCGCGCGGAGTTCGACGCGCGCTGCTTGCAGCTCGACGATCTTGGTATCGAGTTCCTCAAGGTGCCGGCGCAACAACGACGTCGTGTGTTCACATGTCGTTCCGCCTTGGTCTTTGATCTCAAGGATCGACTTGATCTCCGCGAGCGCCAGGCCCGAAGACTGCGCTTGTTTCACGAAGTCCAACCGTTCGACTACTCCCGGGCCATAGGACCGGTAGCCCGATTCCGTTCGCGCCGGCTCGTCGAGAACCCCAATGGACTCGTAGTAGCGGATGGTCTTCGTGCTGACGCCAGCGGTGCCAGCGAGTTCGCCGATCTTCATAGAGATCAAGGTAACGGGACCGACGTGGGCTCGAACGCTGGTCAGAAGTAGTCGGCGCGACTGACCTTGGTCTCTGAAACCAGCACGACGCCGTGGTGGTCGTCGAGCAGTTGGCGGATACCCGCAACGATCGCGTCGACACGGTCGAGGGGTGCAACACAGATCAACATCGCCAAACTATTGCGGTCATTGAACAGTGCCCGCCCTTCGTGTGCGCCACTGTGGCCAAAGCCGCTGACGCCGTGCACCGTGGTGTACCCCTTCGCCCCGGCGGCCAGCAGCAGGCTGCGGATCGTGGGAATGTGCTCTCCGTCGATGACGACTTCAATGCGTGCCATCGTGGTGAATTCGGTTGGGGTGGTCATTGTTGCTCCAGTGTGGGGTTGGTATCGATTGGCCGTGGCTCTGCGCTCCACGTGCCTGAAGGTGTTCGGATCGACCAGCGCTCGTGGGGATTGGAGCGTCCAGCGATTCTCATCCACGAACCGCCGAGGAGTGTGCCCAAAATAGGATTTCGTTGGATGATCTCCTCGATCCGCTCGAGTGGGGCTTGTACAACAGCGAGCAGCCGCAGGGGTTGATGATGGTGTCGGCCTCCCACGTGTGTGCTTTGTAGGGGAAGTCCGACTCGGAGGTCACCATGTTCTCCCGAGACCACACCGAAGTCACCAACCACATTGTGGATGAGTTTGTCACCGGCTCCGAGCTGGTCTGGGTCGACGGTGGAGAAGTAGTACTGCGAGGAGATCCAGTGAGCCACGATGAGTGGTGCGGTCATGATCGTCTCGAGCACCTTGCCCTCAGGGTCGGCCTCGGCGTCATAGCTATGCAGGAAGGACCGGCCACCGAGGTCAAGCCCAGCGGTAACCGAACGAGGGCCGATGACAAACGAGGTGTTGCCAGCGAGCCCCCATTCCGGGCGGACCTGCGCCCAGTCGGTTCCGCGTTGACGCACGGATTGAGCACGCCCAGGGAGCACTTCGGCTCGCTGTGCTGAGTTCTTCGCTGCAACGAGGGCGAGGTCTCTCCGCAACGTGCTGACCGCGCCGACATGGGTTGCGGGGAGGTCGTCCATGTCGTACAGGTCGACTCGGTCGCTGACGGTGTCATGGAGGCCCGGAAGGAAATGAGTGCCGTCGGGAATGTCGATACCGCGACCCCGCAGCCCTTCTCGAACAACCTTCTCGTTGAGAAGTGCCGCAACAGCGCGTGCGTTGTCCTGACCGGATGCACCCGCACACGCTCCGCAGTCAAGTGCGGTGGCATGGGCATTATTGAGGTTCTTGCTGGCATGGCCGCACAAAACAACCAGCGGTGAGAACCGCCCGGTCAGGCTCATGGTGGTGAGTACTGCTTCACCGATGTCGACTCGCTGATCGATGTCGGAGGCGGCATCGACGAGACGATCGATTTCCATCATCGTTGGAGGTTGGCTGGCGGCCCGCGGGCTCATCGGCAGCAGCGTTTTGACCGCAGCGACGGGGCCAGCAAACCATCCGGCAGCCTCGGCCATCACGAAAGCTGCGCCGACGCCGGACTTGGTACAGGCATGCACCGCCGTGGCTCCACCGGCCCGTCGACTTCGGGCGATGATGTCGTGCCCTCCTGAGTCGTGACCGTCAGCGCGAGGGCGTTCGACCGCCCCAACCGACGGAGCGACGAGCACCGGACAGCGAGCTTCGGCGCTGTCCCACTCGAACCGACGTACCGCCATGGGTACCCCGAAGAATCCCGCGAAACCGAGGGTCTCGTAGGGGCCGGCCGCTTCGAGGTGCCGGCGCATACCTTCAGATCGAACATCGATACAGAACACGAGCTGTGCAGCAGGCGTGTCGAGTCGCGCTCCGGGATCAAGCCGATCGAGCAACCCCAGGGTCCGCTGGACAACGTTGTGCTCCTGGGCTGCAAGCCAAATGGCTGCTCGGCCATCAGCCGGAACCAGCGCGATGATGTCACGCACTTGGGCGACGAGTTCCTGATCGGGCGACGCAACATCGAGCGCCGACAGCACCGCGCTGACGCGCCGTGCCCCGACGTCGTCGGGCTGCGCCGATGCGGGGATGGCCGGTACATCGCGGTGGCAGGCGATCCACGCTGCTTCGAGCGCGCACCGCGCAGCGACGAGTTCAATTGGGCTCAGGTCGGGCCGATCATCATCGTCATGGGCCCACTCGGAGCGCCAGCGCGAGAGTCCAGCCCAGCCACGAAGACGTACCAATTGTCCACGCATCTCTGCAATTCGCTGATCATCAGCGACGCCAGACACCGCCAACGATGCAGAGATCACCTCAGCCGGGTCATCAGACAGCGAGTTGAGCCAGTCGACTGAATGCTGCGGGAGGTGGCGACGCAGTCCGGCAACCGACGTTGCATCCCTGCACCACCGTTCGGCGAAGCTCATTGCCCCCTCGGAGCTTGCGCTGACGTAATGAGCGGCCGAGTGGCCGATCGAAAGGTCGATCATCTTGCCGATCGGTCCGTCAACCCCTTCGATACGTTCGATCGCGGTCTGCGGCTCCCACGGCTCATCTGCTTCGGGGCCGTGCAACAGGTCGAGTTCGACGATGCCTGAGGCATCGACGCCGAGTCCACCCACAACGATTGGCGGCAGTGAGACGAGCAGTGGAAAGGCTTCCATGATCGACCGTTGCAGGTCATTGCTTGAGGTCACTCCCGAGCGATGGTCCTCCCGGTATTGATCGAGCGATAGGTGCGTGCGCACCCGCAACTCGCGTCGTGCGATTTCAGTTGCTCGGTCGAACCCCACCTCTTCGAGACCACCGAGCGGATTCACTGCGACGACCGACGTGAGCGGCCACGCTGGGGCAATGACGGCTTGAGAGCGAGC
>JBLFZD010000169.1:0-7609 GCA_047610085.1 Ilumatobacter sp.
GCCATGTACGCCGACGACCTCCGCTTCGCGGAACAGTTCTAGGAAGCGACCCATGAAAATCTTGTTGTCTTGGCTCAACGAATACGGCGATTTTGGTGATCCGACCGACGCAGCTGCAGTGACTCGCATCTCGGACGCACTGACCTCGCTCGGCCTCGAAGTCGAAGGAATTGAGGCAGTGGGCGACACCGTCGACGGTGTCGTCACTGCTCGGATCGTTCGCCTCGAGTCGCACCCGGATGCTGCCAAGGTGCAGCGGGTCTACGTTGATGTGGGCGACGGTGAAGAACTCCACGTCTGGTGCGGCGCCAGCAACATTTCGGCGAACGACATCGTGCCATTGGCAACGCTCGGCACAGCAATGCCCAACGGCATGACCATCGAACGTCGGGGCATCCTCGGTATCGACTCCGAGGGCATGCTCTGCTCGGCCCAAGAACTCGGGCTGGGCGAAGACCACTCGGGTATCCGTGTGCTGCCGAGCGACACGCCGCTCGGGCTGCCGTACGGCGATGCACTCGGGATCATGCCCGATGTATTGATCGACGCGAACGTCACCCGCAACCGGCCCGACTGCTGGGGGTACGTCGGAATCGCCCGCGACCTGGCAGCCAAGCTCGGCGTGGAGTTCCGCCCACCGGCGCCAACGCTGCACATCACCGGCGAGGCCCGCAACACACCGGTGGAGCTGGTCGACGGTGACCGCTGCGCCCGTTTCACGTCTACCGCGATGTCGGGAGTTCGCGTCACCGAATCCGCTGACTGGATGCAGCGCCGCCTCACCGCAGCCGGCATGCGTCCAATCAGCAATGTGGTCGACGTGAGCAACTACGTGATGCTTGAGCTGAACCAGCCGAACCACGCCTACGACCTCGACACCCTTGGCGGTGGCGGTTTCCGCGTCCGCCTGGCGACCGAGGGCGAGCACCTCATCACACTCGATGGAGAAGATCGGGCGTTCAGCGTTCGCGATCTCCTCATCTGCGACGCCAACGACACCCCCATCGGTCTTGGTGGGATCATGGGCGGTCTCGACTCGGAGATTTCCGACGGGACCACGACCGTTGCGCTCGAAGTGGCCTGGTTTGGTCTCGTTGGCATTGGCCAGTCGGTCACCCGCTCAGGTCTTCGTTCTGAGGCGTCGCAACGTTTCGAGCGCGGTGTGGATCCATACGGCATGCCCAACGCCGTCGCCCGCTTCGCCGAACTCCTCGCTGAGACGTGCCCCGACCTCGTCGTGCATGCCGGAGCCGAAGATGCCCGCTCCGAGGACCTCCCGGCGGAGAACCGCTCCGTCGAGGTTCGAATTGCCAACGTGAACCGGATCCTCGGTACCCAACTGACGGGCGATGACTTACCGGCGCTTCTGGATCCGATCGGTTACATCGTGTCGGGGTCGGGCGAGACCCGAACCGTCACGCTGCCGACGTGGCGTCTTGACTCGACTGCCGAGATCGATGTGATTGAGGAAGTTGCCCGGCACTTCGGGTACGCCAACTTGGGGTCGAACGTTCCTAAGCCGGCAGATCACGGCGGACTCAGCGTTCGTCAACAGCGTCGTCGACAGGTCCGTCAGCTGCTGCTGGGCCTCGGGATTTCCGAAGCGATGCCGAATCCGTTCCTCGCCCCGGACACATTGGCGAAGGCCGGATTGCCGTCGGAGGCACTCACCATCACCAACCCGCTGGTGAGTGATGAGAGCGTGTTGAGGACCTCCTTGCGCCCCGGCCTGCTTCGCTCTATTGCATTCAACGAATCGCACCGTCGGATGGGAGCGTTGTTCTTCGAGATCGGTCACGTGTACCCGCCAGCTGTTGGCGAGTTGCCCGCCGAGTATGAAGCATTAACCGTCGTGCTCGCTGGGGCCGAGGTGCCAGCGGCGATGGCGGTGTGGCGTGAGCTCACGTCGGCCCTCGGTGGCGGTGCACGAGTCGACCAGAACAAGGTTCCTGCAGGTCTCCATGCAACGCGGTCGGCCACGTTGCAGGCGGGTAAGGACCCGCTTGGTGCTGTGGGCGAGGTCGCTCCCGATGTACTCGCAGCATTTGGCGTCAGCGAACGTGTGGCGATCCTCGAAGTTGACCTCACCCAGTTCCTCGGGCGCGACCCGAAGCCCGCTCAGTGGAAGCCGACGAGTCGGCATCCTTCGAGTGATCTCGACCTGTCCTTCCGACTCGGCGACGCTGTCCCCGCCGAAAAGCTCGAGAAGGCCGTTCGTCAGGGTGCGGGGAAATTCCTCGTCGATCTCGATCTGTTCGACAATTATCGAAGCGACGCGGTTCAGGGTGCGCGTTCGCTGGGTTATCGCATCCGGTTGCAGGCGCCGGACCGCAACCTCACCGATGCGGACATTGCCGAAATTCGACGCGGGATCGAAGCTGCGGCGACGAAGCTCGGTGCCGAGCTAAGAAGCTGAACACGGTGGTAGCCCCCGGTGAGATGGACCTTTCGAAGATGCTCGCGTCGCTTGACGTTGAGCGCCGCTCCGGCGTCTTCACCTATGTGGCTGTTGAGGTTCCGACATCGGAACTCTTGGCCGACGCGCACGCAATGGTTGACGAAGGGACGCTGACCACCCTGGTGCTGCCAGTTGAATCGGCCCAACGTGCGGGGCTACCGATTGTGGTCGAGCTGGCCTGGCTGTCGTTGACCGTGCAGTCCAGCCTCGAGGCTGTGGGGCTGACCGCTGCGTTCTCGAAGATTTTGGGTGATGCGGGTATCTCGTGCAACGTGTTGGCAGGCTTCCACCACGATCACATCTTGGTCCCCGTCGAACGGGCCGACGACGCAATCGCCGCGCTGCGGCGTGTCAGTTCAAGCTGAGGTCATCGGGAGCGAGCGCGAGCCAGCTCAACCGGCCGGGCTGACGCGTCAGCACCGTTCGCCACAACTCATCAGGCCGAGGAGAGAACACATCGTCGATTTTGGCGTCGAGCACTAACCAGGATCCAAGATCGAGTTCCATTTCGAGCTGCCCGGCACCCCACCCGGCGTAGCCGCGAAAAACCCGAACGTTGTTGATTTCTGCCGCGACCAGTGCAGGGTCAGCCGAGAGATCAGCGGACCCGATCAGGCCACTAATCAACGTGACGTGTTCGCTCGACTCGTCCAGTTCTTCTTTGGTGATTGCCAACCCGATCATCGCGTTGGTTTCGACTGGTCCGCCAGCGAACACCGATGACGGTGCGCTCTGGAGGTCGATCCAGCGATCGAGTGGTTCATCGAGCGCTTGGTCGGTCGGCCGGTTCAGGATCACGCCGATCGCACCGTCCTCGTGGTGTTCAAGCACGTACACGACGGCACGGTTGAAGTTGGGGTCGTCGAGGGGCGGAGTTGCCACGAGCAGGCGACCTTTGGTCTGCGGTGACGTCATAAACACTCTGCCAGTCTGGCGTCCCACAACCAGAAATCGGTGCCGACTACGGTAGGGATCCCTCAGTGGGATCGAAGAACCGCCCGAATCTGTGTTGCAGGATGATTGCATGATCATGCATGGATCTGTATGATCATGCAACTATGAGTGAGTTTCTACTTCGTGTCGGCATCATCGGCGCTTCGGGATACACCGGAGCAGAGCTGCTGCGTTTGATCGCGATGCATCCCCACCTCGAACTGGTCGTTGCGACCGGCGACTCGATGGCCGGGCGTCGAGCCGCTGATCTGTATCCGTCGCTCGCGACTGCGTACCCCAACCTCATGTTCTCGGAATTTGATGTGTCGGCAGCAACCGGACTTGATCTGGTGTTCCTCGGATTGCCACACCAGGCGTCGATGGACCTGGCGCCTCAGTTGGTCGGCAACGTTGGCTGTGTGGTCGACCTGTCGGCGGCGTTCCGGCTCAAGGATGCGTCGCAGTACCCGTCGTACTACGACTTCGAACATACGCAGCTTGACCTCCTCGAACGCGCGGTGTTCGGTCTCCCCGAACTACATCGTGACGAATTGAAGGGTGCTGAACTCATCGCGACACCTGGGTGTCACGTCACCGCCGCAACGCTGGCCCTGAGCCCGCTGGTTGCGGCCGGGCTGATTGAAACAACGGGCGTGGTAGTCAACAACGTCACGGGGATCACCGGGGCTGGGCGGAACCCGACCGAGACCAACGTGTTCACCAACATCGATTCGAACGTGATGGCGTACGGGCTCACGCATCACCGGCACACGCCCGAAATGGAGCAGGAGATTGGCGCCCAGATCACCTTTGTTCCGCACCTGGTGCCGATGAGTCGGGGCATCCTGGCGACGTGTTACGCACGGCCAGCCGGAAACTGTTCGACCGAGACCGTGATGTCGGCGCTCACCGACGCGTATGCCGGCGAGCCGTTTACCACCGTGATCGACGGGGCTCCAGCTACCAAGTCGGTACTCGGGTCGAACGCCGCCCATGTGTCGGCCCGTTTTGATGAACGGACGCAAACGGTGATCACGATGTGTGCGATCGACAACCTGACCAAGGGTGCCTCGGGCGGAGCGTTGCAGTCAGCAAACATTGCGCTCGGGCTCGACGAGACCGCTGGCCTCGCATCGATCGGCCTTGCGCCGTGAGCATTGTCGATGCAGCATCGCTGCGCGCCGAGACACTCATCGAAGCGCTGCCCTACATCCGCCGGTTCGCCGGCAAGACGATCGTCGTCAAGTACGGCGGCAACGCGCTGGCTGGAACGTCAAGCCACGATGCGCTCGCACTGTTTGCTGAAGACATCGTCATGATGCGCCTCGTGGGTATGCGGCCCGTCGTGGTACACGGTGGCGGTCCGCAGATTTCCGAGATGATGGCCAGGCTTGGGAAGGAGACCGAGTTCGTCGATGGGCTCCGCGTTACCGATGCTGAAACGGTCGGAATCGCTCGGATGGTGTTGAAGGGGCAAGTCAACCCGCAACTGGTTGCGGCCATCAACGTGCACGGAAACTATGCGGTGGGGGTGTCGGGAGTTGACGGCGGCCTGATTCGGGCGGAGGCCCGTGACGAACGACTCGGGTTCGTGGGCGACGTCACAGCGATCAACCCCGGGGTACTCGAGGGGTTACTCGACAATGAATTCATCCCCGTCATCGCGACCATCGGTTCCGATGAAACCGGTCAGGCATTCAACATCAACGCCGACACGGTCGCGGGGCGAATCGCTGAAGCACTCGGCGCAGAAAAGCTCGTGTACCTGACCGACATTGAAGGACTTCGGACCGTGATCGACGACCCGGACAGCCTGGTTCGCCAGACCACCGTCGACGAACTCGACGACATGATCGCGGACGGCACGATCGCTGGCGGGATGATCCCGAAGGTGGCCAGCTGCCAACAGGCGGTACGTAGCGGCGTTCAACGTGCCCACATTCTCGACGGGCGCATCGCACACGTGCTGCTGCTCGAACTTTTCACCGACGACGGAATCGGAACCATGGTGACGTCATGAGCAACAAGGAAACGTCTATGAGCCAAACCCACGACTTCAACCATGCACCGATGAGTGCCTGCCCCTTCATGCCCGTCTTCGGGCCGCCGTCGATCATGTTTGACCGCGGTCGTGGCACCGAGTTGTGGGACGCAACCGGCAAGCGGTATCTCGACTTTCTCGCTGGCATTGCGGTGGTGTCGCTCGGCCACGCCAATGACGTGGTGGCTGAAGCCATTGCCGACCAGGCCGAAACGCTGCTGCACGTCTCGAACTTCTTCGCCAACCCCGTTGCCACCGAGGCCGCGGTCAAGGTGAACGGATTACTGAAAGATGCCACCGGCTACCAGGGCCAGGTGTTCTTCACGAACTCGGGTGCCGAGTCAAACGAGTGCGCCATCAAGCTCGCTCGCAAGCACGGCGGCCTCGGCCGTCATACCGTCGTGTCGACGCTTGGAAGCTTCCATGGCCGGACCCTTGCGACGTTGGCGGCCACAGGTCAGCCGGCCAAGCATGTGCCGTTCGCTCCGATGCCCGAAGGCTTTCGCCATGTGCCGTGGGGCGACATCGATGCAATGCGCGCGGCAGTTGACGGGACCGTGGCCGCGGTATTGATCGAACCAATTCAGGGCGAAGGCGGTGTTCTCCCAGCCTCGGACGACTACCTGCTCGCCGTTCGAGAGATGTGCGACGAGGTCGGCGCGCTGATGATGGTCGATGAGATCCAGGCGGGGTTCTGCCGCACCGGGAAGTGGTTCGGGTTCGAGCACTCCGGCGTGAAGCCCGACGTCGTCACGCTCGCAAAAGCCATGGGTAACGGTATGCCTGTCGGCGCCTGCTGGGCCCGCGCAGATGTCGCTGCAGCCTTTGAACCCGGTGACCACGGCAGCACCTACTCCGGTACAGCAATCGCCTGCGCAGCGGTCAACGCCACCATCGATGAGATGGTGCGACTCGACGCTCCGCAAATGGCCCAAGATCGTGGCGCTCATCTCGTTGCTGCCCTTGAGAACGTTCCCGGAGTGATCGGTGTGCGCGGCCGAGGCCTCATGTTGGGCGTCGAGCTCGCCGATGGCCTCGATGCGAAGCGGGCCTACTCGGACCTCCTCGACGCTGGCTTGATCGTGAACGCCGTGAATGCCTCAACCATCCGCCTCGTTCCGCCAATCACCGTATCCGAGGAAGAAATCGACGAAGCCGTGGCGATGATCGCCGGAGCAATCGAGATGCAGCGATGACTCGTCATCTACTCAACGTCACCGACCTGAGTGTGGCTGAAGTCTCCGCGGTCCTCGACCTGGCCGAAGCGCCAATCGACAGCCTGGGTGCACCGCTGGCGGGTCAGGGCGCTTCGCTGATCTTCGAGAAACCATCCAATCGCACCCGCCACTCGATGGAAATGGCGGTCGTCCAACTTGGCGGTCACCCCATCTACACCCGTGGTGACGAAGTCGGGTTCGACACCCGCGAGCCGGTTGAAGATGTCGCCCGAATCATGGCGGGTTATCACGCGATCATCGCTGCCCGGGTCTTCGAACACTCGACCGTCGAGCGTGCTGCCGCAGCGCTTGATGCCGACGGAACGCGCGTGCCCGTGGTGAACATGCTCTCGGACTGGTCGCACCCGTTGCAGGCCTTGGCCGATGCACTCACGATGCGTCAACGCCTCGGTGACCTTGCGGGCCGCACGGTGGCCTACATCGGCGACTATGCGAACGTCGCTCGGTCGCTCGCCGAGGTGTCGCTGTTGCTGGGCATGAAGGTTCAGTTGGCGTGCCCGGTTGGCTTCGATGCCGGCGACGCAGAGCTGGAGCGACTCAAGATGATTGGTGCCGGAGACATCGTTCAGACGACTCGGCCGCACGAGGCGGCCGATGGCGCCCACGCGGTACACACCGACACGTGGGTGTCGATGGGGCAAGAGTCCGAGAAAGAAGCGCGCCGCCGAGCGTTCGAGGGATACGCCGTTGATGATTCGGTGATGGATGCAGCCAAAGACGACGCAATTTTCATGCATTGCCTTCCCGCCTACCGCGGGTTTGAAGTGACCGCCGACGTCATCGACGGCCCCCAGTCGGCCGTCTTTCAACAGGGTCACAATCGAATGCATGCCGCTCGCGCTGCGTTGGCATTCGTCCTGAGGGAGAGTCGATCATGACCACCAAGGTGCAGCGCCAGACAGCGATCATTCGTCTGGTCGGTGAACATGAAGTCACCAG
>JBLFZD010000170.1:0-7597 GCA_047610085.1 Ilumatobacter sp.
GCTCGTCGTCTGCCGACGGCGGAGCGACGGGCGTGTACGGCAGCGGCCGAGCAAGGTCGCTGACGGCGAGCTTCACCCGTTCGACCGCTGCGTCGTAGGCGGCATCGATCTCGTCGCTGCTCAGGTCGAGTGTGGGCACACTCTCGATCAAGTAGACCCGCTGGCGCCAGTGGTCGAACGCCGCGAGCGACCCAATGACCGACATCACTGCGTCGGGATAGCTGCGGTCGTCAGGTGGGATATTCGGCAGCTTCTCGACTTCGCGGACGACGTCGTAGCCGAGGTATCCCATCATTCCGCCGTGCAGTGGCGGCAAGTCGGGGAAGCTCGGACTCGAGTACTCGGCGAGCAACGACTCCATTGCCGTGAGAATTCCCTGGTCGGTTGGAAGACCCTCCGGAAGAGGACCGTCGAGTTCAACAACCCCGTTGCGCGAAATCAGCGTGGCCGTCGGGTTGCGACCAACGAATGAAAATCGCGCCCATCGTTCCGCTCCTTCCACCGATTCGAGCAGGAAGCCCGGTTCGTCGCCGACGAGCTTGGAGTAGGCCGCGACGGGAGTTTCGAGGTCGGCGAGCAGTTCGGTCCACACCGGCACAACGGTGTGCTCGGCGGCGTGCGCGTGAAACTCGTCGCGGGTTGGCTGGAACCTCATCCGTCAGCCGAACGCAGAGAAGAAGCAGCTGCGATTGCCGGTGTGGCAGGCGCCTGCGCCTTCTTGTTCGACTTTAAACAGCAACGCATCCTTGTCGCAGTCGTAGAAGGCTTCGCGCACGAACTGGCGGTCTCCGCTCGTGTCGCCCTTGCGCCAGAGTTCCTGGCGGCTACGTGACCAATAGACCATCCGGCCTTCTTCAAAGGTCATCTTCAAGGACTCAGCGTTCATCCACGCAAGCATCAAGATCTCACCGTTCTCGGCGTCTTGAGCAATCGCGGTGACGAGACCGTCGCTGTTGTACTTCACGCCCGACAACTGTTCGTTGGTGGCTTCGATGATCGTGGTCTCCGGCATCATCACATCCTACGAACCCGTCACCGTCCGCCACTCCACGGTTTCAGAACGAGCGCACTCCGCTGTTTGTGGTCAATTTGGTGCGGTTCCGACCGCACCAAATTGACCACAAACGAATCAGGCGGCCCCGTCGGTGAGAAATCCGAAGGTTTCGCTCGCAACGGGCGGGCCGGGCGGCGTGCCATCGCCGAAGGGGCGCCCGCCGAGCGCCTCGCGTCCGTGCGGAGTCGCGAGCCCTCGAAGATCGGGGCCTGCCGGAATCACCTTGGTTGGGTTCACCGACGTGTGGACCACGTAGTAGTGCTCCTTGGCTTGTTCAAAGTTGACGGTGTCACCGAAGCCTGGCGTCTGAAACAGATCGCGCACATATCCCCAGAGCGCTGGCATGTCGCTGAGCTTGTTCCGGTTGCACTTGAAGTGGTTGTGGTACACCGCATCAAACCGGATGAGGGTGGTAAACAGTCGAACGTCGGCCTCGGTGATGCTGTTACCAACCAAAAAACGCTGCGTTGTGAGGCGTTCCTCGAGCCAGTCGAGACGTGCGAAGAGGGTGCGGTAGGCGTCGTCGTAGGCGGCTTGGCTGTTGGAGAATCCCGTTCGGTACACACCGTTATTCACGTCGTGATAGATGAGGTCAGCGACTTCGTCGATCTCCTCGCGGCGTTCTTTCGGGTACAGCTCGGGTGCCCCTGCTCGATGATGGGCCGTCCATTGAGTTGACATGTCGAGCGTCATTTGCGCGAAATCGTTCGTAACGAGTAACCCGCTCGGTACGTCAACGATCGCTGGCACCGTGATGCCCTTCGGATAGTTCGGGAACCGCTTGAGATAGGCGTCTTGGATTCGTTCGATGCCAAGAACCGGATCGAGCCCATTTGGATCGAGGTCGAACTGCCAGCTGCGGGCGTCGTGTGTCGGTCCGGCAAATCCGAGCGAAATCGCTCCCTCAAGGCCAAGCAGCCTTCGGACGATCGTGGTTCGGTTCGCCCACGGACAAGCGGCTGCAGCGACGAGGCGATAACGGTCCGCTTCGACCGGCCATTGAGCCGACTCATCGGCAACGATTCGGTCGGTGACGTAGTTGGCGTCGCGTTCGAATGCGCCCGTGTCTGATGCCATGGCGCAGTCTGCCAGCGCCCAGTTCATTGCGGGAGCAATGTTTCGTTGTGGTGAGGTGCACCGCTCAGAGATAGAGGCCGGTGGATTCCTCGACTCGGGTGGCCGCCACGGCGTGGAGTTCGCGTTCGCGGAGCATGATGTAATCGTTGCCCTGGACTTCGACCTCGTAGCGATCGTCTGGGCTGAACAGCACCTTGTCGCCGACCTCGCAAGAACGAACGTTCTGGCCTTGGGCCACCACCGTCGCCCACACGAGCCGCTTGGACATCTCGGCCGTGGCCGGGATCAGAATGCCGCCCGACGACTTGCGTTCGCCCTCATCGGCATCCACCAGGACCCGGTCGTTGAGCATTTTGATCGGCAATTTGTCGTCGAGACCTGGCATCGGCGGGCAGGATACCGTCGGATCCCATGAGCGTTGAGGCCCACTTCAAAACTACCGATGGAGTGTTGATTGCAGGTGACCTGTCGCTCCCTGCCGACACCCGAGCCGCAGCGATCGTGTGCCACCCGCATCCGCTCTACGGGGGCAATCGATTCAATCCGGTGGTTGGAGCGTTGTTCGATGCACTGCCCCGTCGTGGCATCGCCACGCTTCGGTTCGACTTCCGTGCCGAGTTCGGTAACGGGGACGGTGAACGGCTTGACGCTCTCGCCGCGCTCGCTGAACTTCGTCGCCAAGTCGCCGATGTCCCGACGTTCGCTGCGGGCTATTCGTTCGGAGCAATGATCGCGCTGTCGCTCGACGACGCGGCGCTCGCTGGCAAGGTGCTACTCGCTCCCCCGCTCAGCCAAATGGATAGAGCGCCCAGCGTCGACGTGCCCACACTCGTGCTCTCGCCCGCTCACGACCAGTTCGCTCCACCCAACGTTGCCGAACCAATTGTTTCTGCCTGGGCTCAGTCCGAGTTCGCCACGATCGAGTCGGTCGACCATTTCATGCTCGGCCGGTCCGAGTTCGCCGCAGGGCTCGCCGTTGACTGGATCGAGCGACATCTTCCCAAACGCGGCTGAGTCGGGTATTTCAGCGCGGACATACCGCGTTGAAATACCCGACTCAGTTCACCGAGCGTTACGAACCCAGATTCAGGCGATGGCGGCGTCGATTTCGACCATCACGTCGTCGGTGAGCAGCGGGATGACGTCGACCGCTTCGAAGTTCTGCACAACCTGCGAGACGCGGGACGCTCCCGTGATGACCGACGACACCATCGGATGCTTTGAGGCCCATGCCAGCGAGAGTTGAGCGAGTGTGCAGCCAAAACGGTCAGCAATCGGGCGCAACTTCTCGACCTTGGCGACCTCTTCAGCGTTCGTGAAGCGATCTTGCAGCCAGCCGTAGGCAGGGAGAGCCCCACGGGAGTCGTCCGGGATGCCGTCCTTGTACTTTCCGGTCAGCAGGCCTGAGGCAAGGGGGCTCCAGATGGTGTTGCCGTAGCGATAGTCATCCCAGAGGCGGGAGTAGTCCTGCTCGACCTTGGTGCGCTCGAACAGGTTGTACTGGCTCTGCTCGGTCACGGGCTTGTGGAGGTGATGCCGCTCGGCAATTTCGATGGCCGCACGGATCTCTTCAGCGTTCCACTCGCTGGTACCCCAGTACGTGGCCTTACCGGACGACACAATGTCGCTCATCGCCCAGACGGTCTCCTCGATGGGCGTGTTCGGGTCGGAACGGTGGCAGTACAGCACATCAACAAAGTCGTGCTGAAGGCGCTCAAGCGAGCCGTCGATGGCATGCATCAGGTACTTACGGTTGAGCGTGTTCTTCATGTTGGGGACTTCACCGTGGATACCCCAGAAGATCTTCGTGGTGAGGACGTAGGACCAGCGATCCCAACCGAGGTCGATGAACGCTTTGCCCATGATCTCTTCGCTCTTGCCGCCGTCGTACGCCTCGGCGTTGTCGAAGAAGTTGCAGCCAGCTTCGCCCGCAGCAACGATGCACTCCGTCGCCAGGTCGTTGTCGAGCTGGGTGTTGAACGTGACCCAGCTGCCGAACGACAAGATGCTGGTCTTGAGGCCGGTGTTGCCGAGCCGGCGATATTCCATGTTGGGATTAACGGTGGGGTTTGCCATGTGGGCGAACCTACCGACTCATCGCACCGCGCCACCGAACCGGACTCAATCAGACCGTCGGAATTGCTCCTGCTGCGCGGTCCGCTGCGATCTCTGCTTCCATCGCAGCAAGCACGCCGCCCCGCAACTTCTTCACCGTGCCGGCATACGCCCGCCCGTCCAATGCAGCCATCTCGGCAGCACGAACAACCGCGACGTCAAGCACCTGATCAACGGGTACCACTTCGTCGACGTAGCCAACATCGACAGCGTCGACAGCGTTCGTAATGCGTGCAGTAGCGACCGATCGCTGCAGATGCCGGTTACTGAGACGGTCGACGGCGATCGTGAATGCCCAGTCAGGCAGCACCATGCCGATCGCTACTTCGTTGAGTCCGATCTTGCAGTCGATGTCGGCGGCAACCCGGACATCGCACCCGAGCAGGATGAGTGCCCCGGCGGCCAGCGCATGACCGGTACATGCAGCGACCACGGGGACCTTCGCACCATAGAGACGGCGCACGAGGTCACCACCGTCTGACACCAAATTCGACATCGCCGCGAGGTCGCCGCTTCGCATGACGTTCAGGTCGAACCCGGCGCTGAACTTGCCCGCTCGTCCGTGCAACACGATCGATGTGATCGAGTCATCCGCTTCGGCCTCGTCGACAACAGCGCTGACCGCAGCGATGATGTCCGTCGACAGTGCATTGGCCTTGCCATCGTCGATGTGGCATACCAGCACTCCACCATCGCGTCGTTCTGTCGTCACCGCATTAGTCGTCATGGGCCGCACCGTATTCGCAGCCGGCGACATCACTGAAGTTCGGTGACGACGAGATCATGCGCCGGGGTTCCCTCCGGGTCGAGAGCCACGTTCCGAATCGTCTCGCTCACCCAGTGCCACACCCGTTACGAATCGTCTCGCCGACTCTGCAAAGCGTCGGTCGTTCCGAGTCGTCTCGTCGCTGTAGTCACCAGGAAGCCCCAGCTCAGACACACCTTTGTGATCCGTGACGGTTCGGGACGCACACTTGCCCATCAACCCGATCAGATGATTCGGGACGTGCCTTAACGCAGGGTCAGGAGGGGCGGACGGTGATGCCCGCTGCGGTCATCACGTCTTTGGCTTCAGCCACGGTGTGCTCGCCGAAATGGAAGATCGATGCGGCGAGGACCCCATCGGCTCCGCCGTCGATGACTCCATTTGACAGGTGGTCGAGAGTCCCCACGCCACCGCTCGCGATGATGGGCACGTTGACTGCATCGGAGATTGTTCGGGTGAGTTCGATGTCGAACCCTTCACGAGTTCCATCGCGATCCATCGACGTCAGGAGGAGTTCGCCTGCACCGAGGGAAACGGCTCGCTTGGCCCATTCGATGGCGTCAATGCCTGTCGGGGTGCGCCCACCGTGCAGGAACACCTCCCAACCGTCGGACGGTTGCCAGTCAGCCCCTTGGGGAAGACGGCGCTTCGAATCGATCGCACAGACCACACATTGAGCACCAAATTCGGCAGCGATTTCGGCAATCAGTTCGGGACGTTGGACAGCAGCAGTGTTGACCGAGACCTTGTCGGCGCCTGCACGAAGCATTGTTCGAGCATCTTCGAGTGTGCGAATTCCGCCGCCAACGGTGAACGGGATGTACACCTGCTCAGCGACTCGATGGACCATGTCGATCGTGGTACTGCGATTGTCGCTCGACGCCGTGATGTCAAGGAACACCAACTCGTCAGCGCCCTCCGAGTCATACTTTGCAGCGAGTTCGACGGGGTCGCCAGCGTCTCTCAAGTCGACGAAGTTCGTGCCCTTCACGACTCGACCGTCGGTCACATCGAGGCACGGGATCACGCGTGCGGTCTTCATCGAAGTATCTCCAGTGCCTCGGCAACGGTAAAGCGTCCTTCGTAGACAGCCTTTCCGGTAATGATGCCACCGAGGCCTTTGATCTGAGCGAGGACTTCAATATCGGTCAGGCTCGACACGCCGCCGCTCGCGATCACCGGCGAATTTGCGACTTCAGCCGAGCGTCGAAGACCTTCGACATCAGGCCCTTCGAGCATGCCGTCACGGCCAATGTCGGTGATCACAAACATTGCAGCGGTCGGGAACAATCCATAGGCATCGTCGAGCTGTAGCCCGCTCCCCTGCGTCCAGCCGTGTACGGCGATCTCGCCGTCGCGGTGATCGAGACCAACAGCGACAGGCACGACTTCGGATGCCAGCGCCACGAGGGCTGGATCGGCAACTGCTGCCGAACCCATCACGACACGGGCCACGCCTGCGTCAGCGAGTTG
Source organism: Ilumatobacter sp. (assembly GCA_047610085.1). Taxonomy (GTDB): domain Bacteria; phylum Actinomycetota; class Acidimicrobiia; order Acidimicrobiales; family Ilumatobacteraceae; genus Ilumatobacter_A. Next base: position 6,486 of record JBLFZD010000170.1, read on the forward strand.
TTGAGCGTCAGCGACCGAGCGGACGCCTCCACCGGTCTGCACCTGTACACCGAACTCGGCTACGCCCGCCGCGATTGCGGCAACGACGGGGCGGTTGACGGGATCACCGGACTTGGCAGCGTCGAGGTCGACCACATGGATCCAAGGCGAGCCAGCAGCAGCGAACGATCGCGCAACCGCGACGGGGTCATCGCCATAAACGGTCTCGTCGGCGTAGTCGCCCTGGCGGAGCCGGACGACGCGTCCGTTGCGAAGGTCGATGGCTGGGTACAGGTCGATCATCGGCACTCCTCAACGAAATTGGCGAGCAGTGCGAGGCCAGGCCGGCTCGACTTCTCGGGGTGGAACTGGGCCGCGAACACGTTGTTTAAACGGAATGCAGCATTGATCGTGGATCCGTATTCGACGGTTGCGGCCACGACGCCAGGATCATCCGGTACCCCGTGCAGCGAGTGAACGAAGTAGACCCACGGCTCACCACCGAGGCCGCGCAACATTGCATCATCACGCTGGATGATGTCGAGTCGATTCCACTGCATCTGAGGGATTTTCGGCCCCGCCGGAATCCACGAAACCGTGCCGGGGATGATGTCCAACCCAACGGCCTCAGCGTCTTCCTCAGAGCGCGAGAAGAGCATCTGCATACCGACACAGATGCCAAGGAACGGGCGACCAGAATCGACGGCATCATGTGCCGGCTGCTCAAGCCCGACAGAGCGAAGCGCCGACATGCACGCACCGAACGCACCCACGCCGGGCAGCACGACACCCGCGGCATCAGCAATCAGCCCAGCATCGTGAGTGAGACGAGCGTCTGCTCCACCCTTTTCGAGGGCTTTCTGTGCCGAGTGCGTATTGCCAATGCCGTAGTCCAGTACCGCAATGAGCGGTCGACGAGTTTCCTCAACGGTCACAGAACACCCTTGGTGGACGGAACACCCGATGAGTCCTCGACCCGGACAGCATCGCGTAGCGAACGCGCGAGACCCTTGAACGTTGCTTCGATCACGTGATGGGTGTTCCGCCCGCGAACCATCTCGACGTGCAAGGTGATGCCCGCCGATGTGGCGAATGACGACACGACGTGCTCAGCAAGCTGCGGGTCAAATGCG
>JBLFZD010000171.1:0-7544 GCA_047610085.1 Ilumatobacter sp.
CGGGCAAACGGCGTCGACATCCAGTCCGTCGGATCAGGTAATCCTGGGGCCTCGAACGTGACCCGCGCCTTGGGCTGGCGCAAGGGCGTCTGGGTTTACGTCCTCGACACGATCAAGGGTGCAATCGCCACTGGCCTTGCACTCGGCCTTGATGGACGACCGCTTGCGTACTGGTGTGGCATCGCCGCAGTGCTCGGCCATATGTTTCCCGTGTTTCGCCGATTCAAGGGCGGCAAAGGAGTCGCCACAGGATCGGGCGTGCTGCTCGTCCTCCACCCTTTCATTGCCCCGTTTGCGCCCGCCCTCTGGTGGATCGTCACCCGAGCCACCGGCAAGGCCGCAGTCGGGTCGCTCGTCGCGATTGGAACGGTGCCCATCGGGCTCGCGATCCTCGGTCGTCCGCTGTGGGAGTATTTCGCTATCGGTGCACTGAGCATGCTGATCCTCGCGAAGCACTGGCGGAACTTTGAGCGGATTCTCCGACGCGAAGAACCGGCACTCAGCTCGAAACGCTGACCTGGGCGCTCCGACCAACGGCACTCCGACGCATTCGGCCAAACTCATCTCATGGCTTCAATCGACATGTTCGACATGACGGGGCGGGTTGCCGTCGTGACCGGGGGCTCCCGAGGGTTGGGGCGTGAAATGGTGCTCGCATTTGCTGAGCAAGGCGCCGACGTGGTGATTGCAAGCCGCAAAATCGAGAACTGCGAGGCGGTTGCCCGCGAGGTGGAGGCTCTTGGGCGTCACGCACTTCCCATCGCCTATCACGCAGCCGAGTGGGAAGCCGCCGACGAGCTCACCGCTGCGGTGTACGAACGATTCGGTCGCTGCGACGTACTGGTCAACAACGCTGGCATGTCTCCGCTGTATCCAAGCGTCGAGGCGATCACTGAGTCGCTGTACGACAAGGTAATGGGCGTCAACCTGAAAGGGCCCTTTCGATTGTCTGCGGCGATCGGAGCCCGCATGACCGCCGCCGTCGAAGCCGGCGAAATGTCGAGCGGTTCAATCATCTTCGTGTCGTCGATAGCGTCGCAACGACCGGGCCCCCAGGAGATCATCTATGGCGCTGCTAAAGCCGGCGTCAACAACCTCACCTATGGGTTGTCACGCACCCTCGGGCCACACGTTCGAGTGAACTGCATCGTTCCGGGACCGTTCCTCACCGATATCTCCAAAGCCTGGAACATGGACGCGTTCGAAGCGACAGCCAAATCATCGCTCGCGCTCGGCCGCGGCGGAGACCCTTCAGAGATTGTCGGCGCGGCGCTGTATCTCGCAACAGATGCGTCGAGCTTCACCACCGGCACGTTGATCGACGTCAACGGCGGGCCCCGATAACTGTTCGAACGACGCCGTCAGCGCCAAGAAAGTACGGCACGGGCCGTTGGAGTTCCGGGATCTGGAACGGTGGACAACCGGTGAACGCCACTGCTCGACCCGATGCCGACCACGACGCTGCCCCCTGGCGGCCTACCCCAAGACCGGTATGGTCGCCGCCACGAGTTACGAGGGTTCGTCATGCGCACTCCGCCTCGATGTGGCGGACTGCGACGCCATGTATAAGCGAGCAGTTGGGCTGAGGGCGACGTCGTCGATGGCCCCGACCGACCAGCCCACGGGGCCCACAGGACGGCCATCATCGATCCCTACGGCCACCGTTGGATGCTCAGCCAGCAGCTGACCTCGCCGAGCACGGCAGAGATCAACGAGGTTGAAGCCAGCCCAAACGAACACAACAGGCGTTGCGTGACGATCGGCACAGCACCGTGATCTACGGTCAACAACCATGGAAATGCATTTCGCCACCGTCTGGGAATCGATCGCCGACGCAATCCCCGATCGGCCAGCGACGACTCACGACGGCGTCACCCGAACGTGGTCCGAATACGACGATCGCGGCGCTCGCATGGCCCAGGCCTTCACCGCTGCGGGACTCACACCTGACTCCAAAATCGGGCTCTACATGTACAACTGCAACGAGTACATGGAAGCCCACTACGGCGCGTTCAAGATGCGTGGCGTCGCGATCAACGTCAACTATCGCTACCTCGATGAAGAGCTGTGGTACTTGCTCGACAACTCCGACGCCGAAGCGATCGTATTCCACTCTTCGCTGGCCGAACGAGTGGCGAAGGTCATCGACCGTCTCCCGAAGCTCAAGTTGCTCGTGGTCGTCGATGACGGTCCGGGCCTCGACGTTCCCGGTGCCCAGGACTACGACCATCTGATCGCGTCGCACGGGCCGATGCCGCGCATCGAGCGGTCGGAAGACGACCTCTACATGCTGTACACCGGCGGTACGACCGGCATGCCCAAAGGCGTCATGTACGCGTCCGGTGGCCTCGCTGCCGGGTTTATCGCGGGGGGGTTTCCCTTGGTCGGGATCGAGCCGCCGTCCGACGTCACCCAGGTCGCAGCTCTGGCAAAGAGCGCCGTCGAAAGCGGAAACCAGCTCGTGTCGATTCCGTGTGCACCGCTGATGCACGGCACCGGGTGCTGGCTGGGCTGGTTCATTCCCATGTGTGCAGGTGGCCACATCGTCACCACCACCAGTCGCAGCCTCGACCCACACGAAGTGCTCCAGACCATCGAGGACTACAAGGCGACCAACATCACGATCGTCGGCGACGCCTTTGCCAAGCCCTTGATCCGAGCGATCGACGAAGGCAAGCCCGGGGGCGGCACGTACGACACCTCGTCGGTGGCGATGTTCATGTCATCAGGCGTGATGTGGACCATTGAGGTGAAGAACGAGATGATCGATCGCATCGAGCAGGCGGTGATGTTCGACGCAATGGGATCGAGTGAAGGCTCAATGGGATCTCAGATCACCATGAAGGGGATGACCAGCGAGACCGCCAAGTTCACGCAATCACCAGAGACCAAGGTGTTCAAGGACGACGACACCGAAGTGGTGCCGGGCTCCGACGAGGTCGGGATGGTCGCAGCAGGCGGCAACGTGCCGCTCGGTTACTTCAAGGACGAAGCGAAGTCGGCACGCACCTTTCGCGTCATCAATGGGGTGAGCTACTCGTTCCCCGGCGACCTTGCCATGGTGGCCGAAGATGGCACGCTCATTCTGCTCGGGCGCGGCAGCCAAGTCATCAACACCGGCGGCGAGAAGGTCTTCCCCGAAGAGGTCGAGGAGGCAGTCAAGCGTGTCGAGGGTGTGCTCGATTGCCTTGTGGTCGGTATCGACAACGAAAAGTTTGGCCAAGCGGTGACCGCTGTTGCGTCGCTGATTGAAGGTGCCTCGGTTGACGAAGCATCGGTGATTGCCTCGGTGAAGTCAGACCTCGCCGGCTTCAAGGCACCCAAGACGGTGGTGTTCGTCGACCAGGTTCCACGCGCCCCCAACGGCAAGGCCGATTACAAGACTGCCAAGGCGTTAGCCGACGCAGCTGGCTGAGCCGGTCGACTGATCGGGACCTTCGCTACAGCGTGAACCGGTACAAGGCCGTCACGAGCTCGCCGTCCTGCTCGAACTCAAGCGCAGCAAGGTAGTCACCCAACCCAGGCAGGGTCACGGCGAAGCTGAATCGGTTGCCGTCGATGACCTCGGCGTGGGCGTGGGTGAACGTCAGGTCTTCTGCGCGGAACAGTGTGAGGAACGCTGGCCCCTCGTAGACGTCGTTCCCGTTCCATGGCTCTGACAGCACGAAGTCGAAGCCTTGGCGCTGCACGGTGATGCTGCCGTTGGTCCACGCATCGGTGTCAGTGATGTTCTGCTCCCGAAGCGCCTCGCCTTCGACTACCACCGAGGCACCGAGCTCGAGTAGATCGGGCCCTCCGGACGGCGCAGCCTGAACCACCACGCGTACATCACCTGGCGGCACGATCATTTGATAATCCGACGGCTCAGAAATCGATGTGTGGCTGAACCAAGAGAGGTCCGCGGTCGTGACGAAATAGTGGGCCTCCCCATCGTGCAGGTCATCGAAACTTATGCTCTGACCGGCCCGGAGCACTTCCGCGTCGAAGAGGTTCGGGCCAGGCGAACTGACGACTAGCTCGTCAGCGCCGCTCTGGGAGTCGAGGGCAAACGTGAAGACCCGTCCGTCGTGGTGGCCTTCATCTTCACCAAGAAACACCTGCCCATAGACCCCTCCGAGTGTTGCGCCGATCCCGAGCAGCACCAAGAGCACCGCGATGGCCTTCGACTTCACGTGTGCAGCTTCTCCACGAAGAAGTCGAGCACACGCTCGACGCTCTCGTCATCACGCTGCTCGGTGAGAACCGAGTGATCAGACGTTGCGTTACTCGGCAGTTCGATCGCGATGAACGCGTCACCCAACTTTTCGCGCAGCGTCGAGAAACGCGAGCCCACGAGCTTGTCGCCGGTGAAACGCAAACCGAGCACCTGACACCCGTCCGTGGCGCGTTGGATCACCGCAACTTCATCGTCGGGGCTGAGGCCGAGGTCGGCGCCGCGCGACTTGCCGACAGAGAACGGCATCGACGGCTGCGACAACACCGGAGCGATCATGATGTCGTCGACCATCATCCCAAGCGCAAATCCGCCGGAAAAGCACATACCGACCGCACCGACGCCGGGTCCGCCGACTTCAATATGGAGGTTGCGAGCAAGCGCCCTCAGCCACGAAATGACCGGCGAGGTCTTGTTCATCGCCATCGTTGTGAATTCTTTGGCGATACAGATCTTCGCCATCGAGCCTGCCAGGTAGAGCTGCGATGGCGCCTTACCGGGCGTCCCGACCAGGTCGGGCATAATCACGGTGAAGCCGCGTTCGACAACATCGTTCGCAAACTTCGCAACCGTGGGCGTGATACCTGGGATCTCGTGGACCACAATCACGCCGGGGCCCGAGCCCTTGCGGTACGTATTGTGGGTGAATCCTCCAGCGGAGAACTCGCTGCGTTCCCACCCGGCCAGCACTGTGTCGGCGTGAATCATTCCCCCATTGTCGCGGGGATTGACGCCGCCGCCACCATCACGCAATATCGACGTGGGTGATGCCTGTGGAATCATCATGTCGTTTACCCTGGCGAGAGCGCTGCAAGCGCTTCTTCGGCGAGGCGTTCGGTGCCAAGCTTGAAGCCCCGGAGCGTTGCGTCATCGATGGCCTGGTCTCCCATCGCTCCGTTCAGAAAACGGTTGTACACACCTTCGGAGATGACCGCGAGACGCCACGACGAAAAGGCGACGTAGTACCCGATATTGGAAAGGTCACGCCCGGTTCGTTTGGCATACCGTTCAAGCAGTTCGCTGTAGGTCGGGAAGCCATCAATACCCGTGGGATCGTTCGGACGTGCTTGGTCTTCGCCCGGGTCTGCCCAATACACACCGAGGTAGCCGAGGTCCGCCAAGGGGTCACCGAGCGTGCAAAGCTCCCAGTCGAGTACACCGGTCACTCGCCCGGTGTCGATGTCGACCAGGCAGTTGCCGAATCGGAAGTCACCGTGAGCGATTGAAACACCAACCTGCACGGGAAGCTTTGCGGCAAGCCGCCGGGCGACTTCGTCGATCGACCGGAGCTCGCGAGTTTTGGACTGATCCCACTGTGTGGTCCAGCGGCGGACTTGGCGCTCGACGTATCCGTCCCGTTTGGCGAGGTTGCCGAGGCCGACCTCGTCGACATCGACGGCGTGCAGGTCGGCCATCACGTCGACCAGGTGTTCACCGGCAATGCGGCGCTTGCCGACGGTCATCGGCGCAGCACGTTCGGCGCTATCGAGGACGACCCCGTCGACGTGGGTCATCACATAAAACGGCGCGTCGTTGACCTCGAGGTCGGTGCACACACCCATCGTGCGGGGTACGGGTACATCGGTTTTCCCGACAGCCGAGATGATGGTGTGCTCACGGACCATGTCGTGGGCCGATGCAAGCACGTTCCCCGTCGGCGGACGACGGAGCACGAATGAAAATCCCGACCCATCAGTGACGCGGTAGGTGAGGTTCGATCGGCCTCCCGTGATCAGGCCGAACCGATATGGACCATCGATCTCGTCGATGTTCGCGTCCAACCAAGCGGTGACCCGCTCTTCGTGAATACCCACAACACTCATCGTTCCGACCGTAGACGGTCACGCGCACGAGATCTCCGTCGGTCACTACTCCAAACCCCATCCGTCCGAGCCGCAGGGTTCGGGATTCTTCGTGAATCCAAGCCCGTAGACCGGGACCTGATTCACTGAGCATCCCGAACCGCGAAGGTCAATGACGCTGATTTGGGACCGTTCGAGACCAAGAAAGCACGAACCCAGTTCACCCTCCCGCAATAAACGGTGAGGATCGGCACGGGTATTCGGCCGCTCCGGGCCGAATCAGCCGGGACGGCCGACGACGGTGACTTTACTCCAGTTGACGTTGGCAACCTTCACAACATTGCCCGTACTAGGAGCGTGAACGAGCTGCCCGCCCCCGAGATACACACCAACATGGCTGATCGGGCTGTAGTAGAAGAGCAGGTCACCAGGCTGAGCGTTGCCTTGGGAGACCGAAGGGATCGAGCCGGCCTGGGCACGGGACTGGTGCGGCAGATACACGCCTGCTTGCCCCCAGGCGTAGGCGGTGAGACCCGAACAGTCGAACGACACGCCGGGGTTCGACGTCGCGTACCGGTACGGCACACCCTGCTGACCGAGCGCCGCACTCACTGCTACCCCAGCTCGTGAAGAGGGTGGGGGTGCAGAGGGTGTTGGTGTCGGATCGGGAGTGGCAGCCGGAGTGTTGTCGCCGCCGCCGATGTTCGTCGTGGCACCACCGGAGTTGTTCGTCGCGGCACCACCGGAGTTGTTCGAGCCGCCGGAGTTGTTCGAGCCGCCGCCACCCGAATTGTTGCTTGCGGCTGCGTTCTGCGCAGCCTGGAATTCGGCCTGAACACGAGCCAACGACTCCGCAGCGCGCCGTGCCTCTTCCTGGGCAATCAGCTGCCCAAGTTCGGCTTCAGCGGAGATGCGAGCTGTTTCGTACTCGCCGGTGAGCCGTTCGGTATCGGACTGCGCGTTGACGAGCGACTCAGTCAGCGACTGGGCTTCTCCGACTTTGTTTTGCAGGGACTTGCGGTCGTCTTCAAGGTCGACGACAAAAGCATCAAGCTCGTCGGTGCTGACATCGCCAGCGCTGAGTGCCACGCGGGCGAGTTCGTCACGTTGAAGGACGTCATTGATGTCGGCGCTGTTCTCGAAGAGCGGGCCGAGTGGTGTGACTCCCGATCCAACGAAGGAGCGGACTGCCATGTCGCCGAGGTCAGCACGCAGCTCGTTGAGCTCGCCTTCCTTCACAACGATGTCGGCTTCGAGTTCAATAATCTCGAGGTCGAGTGTTTCCTTAGTGCCAATCGCTTCGACGTAGTCCTCCGCTATCGCGTTGGCCTTTTCTTCAAGGCGTTCGAGCTCATCGACGATGTTCTCGACCTTTGTGCGCTGTTGGTCGACCGTCATTGCCTCCGCAACGCTGGGAACCATCGCCGGGACGACGAGCGCGATCATCACGGCGATCGGCGCAACCCGTAAAAGCTGTTTCACGAGTCAGAATGATACCGAATATGACGAAGACGTTGCGAAACGGCGTA
>JBLFZD010000172.1:0-7529 GCA_047610085.1 Ilumatobacter sp.
TGAAGCCGACCTGAAGCCGACCTGAAGCCGACCTGAAGCCGACCTGAAGCCGACCTGAAGCCGACCTGAAGCCGACCTGAAGCCGACCTGAAGCCGGGTGTTAGCCTGCGGCTCATGTCCAACGATCAGCACGCTGTCGACCAGGTGCTGTCGTCCTCGCTCGAGTCCCTCGACAACGCGCTCAACTATCGCAACTGGATTGTCGATCTTTGCACCCCTTACCTCGGCACCTCGTTACTTGAAATCGGCGCCGGGCACGGCACCTTCACCGAATCGTTCGCCAAGTTGTGCACGGTCTGTGCCGTTGAGCCTGGCACCGACAGCAGTGCGACCCTCACCGAGCGGTTCGCAGACGACGAGAACGTCGATGTGATTGTTGGTGTTGCGGACAACGTCGAAAAGGTCGGCTTTGACGCTGCGGTGATGATCAACGTCTTTGAACACATCGATGACGAGATCGGCACGCTCGAGACCATCCATCATCGGCTGCAACCCGATGGCCACCTGATCATCTGGGTCCCGGCGTTCATGCTGCTCTACAGCCCGTTCGATAAGGCTCTGGGGCACCACCGCCGCTACCGACTCAAGCCACTCATCGAACTGATCGAGGCGAACGGGTTCGACGTCGTCGAACGGCGTTACGCGAATCTGCCCGGCTGGTTCTTCTGGCTCATCTGCGTAAGACTTCTCCGCCAAGAACCATCCAACGAGACCACGGTGCAACTGTTCGATCGCTTCATTGTTCCGGTCGTACGGTGGATCGAATCTCGACTTCGTGTGCCATTTGGTCAGTCGATCTTCATAGTTGCCCGACGCCAGCCCTGATCGAGAGCCACCGCTGCGCAGATCACAATCCCGACTTCCGCCGAGATTCGGAACCTCGGAATGCCGTAGAACATCGCGATCATGATGACTGCGAGCGAGCCGGCTACCACGAGCGGCCAGCGGGCCTGCCGACTGGGCCAACGCCAAAGACCGTAGGCGGCGATCGGTGTGAGCAACCAGAACTGCCAGAGTCCCAACTGGCTCGCCCACCGCTCGCGTCCTTCGCCCTCGTTCAAGGAGCTCATCGCGTCGGTCTGCCAGACGCTGAGCCCACGGCCCAATCGGGCAGCGACCACACCTGGGAGTTCGTCGACGTTGTCAGCCAGGTAGTCGAGGGCGAAGTCGCGGTAGGCGGCCGAGCGCTCCGACTGGTCTACCTCGTCTGCGACGTTGACCAATTCCATACAGGACAGATGCCAAAAACCCCGGCCGTCACCTTCGTACGCAGGCGGGCAGTTCGTGCCAAGCAACAGCAGCCCGTCCTGGGTCGAAATCGTGGTTGGTTCCTCGAACCGTATCTGATTCCTGATCACCCACGGGCTGACAAGCAGCACCGCTGTTGCTCCGGCGATGGCGAGGTGGCCAAGGCGACGCGACGTGGGAATCCGATGGTCGCGCCGACCGAACATGATCATGGGGAGCGCCAACATTGGCCCGAGAAGCAGCAGTTCCGCACGCGCCAAGCCAGCGGCGCCGATGACCACACCAAGCACCAGCGCTTGGTCAAGGCGTCGTCCCTCGTCATAGATGTAGGCGGAGAGCAGAACGCCAACAACTCCGGCAGCGGCCAGCGTCTCCGACATCACCAGGGCATCGTTCATCCACAGGTTGGCGTAGACCCCTGCCAGCGCCGTCGCTATGAGCGCAATGCGACGGTCGAAGAGCCATCGCGCAAGGGCGCCAATCCCGATCACGACGGCGGTGCCGTACACCGCAGTGAGGAGCCGTTGCGGCATCACCGCATTGGTGTCTGACCACGAGACCGGAGCCAATGACAACGACGTCAACGGCGCGTGGTCAGCGGCATACGCGCCTGCCCGAAATGGATCGGCAAACCACTCGCCGTTAGCGATCATCGACGCCTGCGCTGAATAGTAGATCTGGTCACCGACCAGAGGGTCGCTGTCCTTCGATGCGAACACGTAGAACACCCGCCAGAGTCCGGCAACGCCGACAATCATCCAGAACGACAGCCTGAAGCGGCGTTGCTCGATCATTCAGTCCGCCTGGACAGAGACGCGACGTAAGCGGTGGCCAACAGGTGAGTACTTGAGGATGCACCACACGGCGCGGATGCCGTCCCTCCATCCGATCTTCTTGCCGTCCTCGTAGGTTCGTCCGTTGTAGGAGATGCCGACTTCGAAGATGGGAACGCCGAGACGCGCCACCTTCGCAGTAATTTCAGGCTCGAAACCGAACCGATCCTCTTCAATCACGATGGACTGGATCACGTCGCGCCGGAACGCCTTGTAGCACGTCTCCATGTCCGTCAGGTTGAGATCGGTAAACATGTTTGACAGGAGCGTGAGGCCACGATTGCCGAGACTGTGCCAGAAATACAGGACGCGGTGTGGGCGGTTCGACATGAACCGCGTTCCGTAAACGACGTCAGCCAACCCTGACACCAGCGGCCGCATCAAGTCGCCGAACTCGGCAGGATCGTATTCGAGGTCAGCGTCTTGCACGATCACGAAGTCAGCGGTGGCCATCGAGAAGCCGGTTCGAAGCGCCGCACCTTTACCGTTGTTGACGGCGTGGTTAACAATTTTGACCCGGGAATCGATGACCTGAGAAAGCTGTGCCTGCGTACCGTCGGTGGAACCGTCGTCGACAACGATCACCTCGGTGACCCATGGTGACGCCAGCACCTTGTCGAGCAAAGCCAGCACCGTGGATTCCTCGTCGTAGCACGGCACGACGACGCTCAGGCATCGCGTTGCGCCTTGGTCGCCGGAGTTCGTGTCTGTGTGGGCCAACATTGATTTCGGACATTAGCTGGCTGTACCTTCTAGAGCGATGATTGTTGCTGTAGTTGCCCTCTTTGGGCGCATACGACATCAGATCTCAGAGAGGCCCGACCAAACAGCCGGCCTGGCACTCGCGATGGCCACAGTCGTCCCGATGTTGTTCACGTCCAGCGGGAAGGTGAGTGCCGACACCAAATCATATCTCACACTCGATCCGGGTCGGCTGCTGTCCAGCGCACGATTCATGTGGGACCCCTCAGTTGGTGCAGGAACAGTCCCTCATCAAAACATCGGGTACCTCTTTCCGCTCGGGCCGTACTACTGGATGCTCGATGCAGTCGGAGTGCCAGGCTGGGCCGCGCAACGGTTGCTGTGGGCCCTTGTAGTTTTTGCTGCTGCCTTCGGCACGTTCCGCCTTCTGCGCTGGCTTGGCTGGACCGTCGCCGCGTCGCTGATCGCTGCCGTCGGCTACGGCTTCAGCCCTTATCTGTTGAGCTACTTGGCTCGGCTGTCTGCCATCCTGTTCCCCTGGGCTGCGCTTCCCTGGCTCATCTTGTTGGCGGCACGTGCCGCTCGGGATCGATCCTGGTTCCGGGCAGCGCAGTTCGCCTTGGTTGTGGCGCTGGTCGGCAGCGTGAACGCCACCTCCCTGCTCTTCGTTGGTCTTGGCCCAGTGATTTGGTTAGTTGCCGACGCAGCCAGTCGCCGCGTTGCAACTCGGTCAGTGCTCGCCGCTGCCGGACGAATTGGTGTGCTCTGTGCAGCGATATCGGCCTGGTGGATCGCAGGGCTTCGAGTCCAGGGAACGTACGGGCTCCCGATTCTGAACTTCACTGAGAGCTACCAGACTGTGGCCTCGGCAAGCGCCCCTCAGGAAATCCTGCGCGGGCTCGGCTACTGGTTTTTCTATGGCGGTGATCGACTCGACCCGTGGGTTGGACCAGCATTCCCATACTTCAACAGCCCCGTTGTGATGTTCGTGAGCTTCGGTTTGGCCGGTGTGTCGATCCTCGGGCTCTTCGCCCCGTTCCGCGGGCGCGCTGCAATGATGATCCTCCTCCTTGTCGGGCTCGTGCTCAGCGTCGGCGCAGCGCCCCTCGGGAACTCGACCTGGTACGGCGTGTTGTTCGAACGTTTCGCAACGAATTCGACGGCCGGGGCTGCACTGCGTTCCACGCCGCGGGCCGCCCCACTCTTACTGCTCGCGCTGGCATGCGGGCTCGGTGCAGGCGTTGAAGCCGCGCATCGGTGGCTTGCGGCTCGGCCCGCCATCATCCTGCAGCGCACCGCACCGATGCTCCCGGCGTTCGCCATCTGCGCCGTCTTCGTCAACCTCCTGCCCTGGTTCACGGGCAGCGCTGCCTCGGCGTCCTTGCTTCGCCCGGAGACCCTGCCCGCTGCAACCATCGATCTTGCTGCGTATCTGAACTCAAGTGACTCCGCCGGTTCCGGCGAGGACAGCCCCGGCGGTCGGATTTTTGCAATTCCCGGCGCTGACTTTGCCGACTATCGATGGGGTGGCACGGTCGACCCGGTCCTGCCCGGCCTCACCGACCGGTCGGTGCTCTACCGAGAATTGATTCCTCAGGGAAGCGCTGGCACCGCCGACCTCCTCAATGCCTTCGACCGCCGACTCGCCGAGGGCTGGTTCGAACCAGCGACCCTTGAGCCAATTGCAATGCTGCTCGATGTCGAGACCATTGTCATCCGCAACGACCTTCAACACGAGCGATATCGGCTGGCGCGCCCGGGGCCGCTCTGGAGCGATGTGACGTCAGTGCTTGGGCTTCCTGACCACGCTGGCCCGCTCACCACTGACGTCACCCGAATCCAGCTCATCGACGAAATCACACTCGCTCGCGAGGACGCTGCAGACGAGTACCCAATCACCGCCGCATTCGAGCTGGACGAGGCGAACAAACTCTCGGGCCTGTCGGTGCGTAGCGCCTCGAGCCTGATGATTTTGGCAGGCAACGGGGACGGCATCGTCGACGTCGCTGCAGCCGGCCTGATCGACCCTGACCGGCCGATCGTGTATGCGGCAAGCCTGGACAATGAGGTGCTCACAGCCGCAGTGAGCCCCTGGTGGGTTGTCACCGACACGAATCGGAAGCAGGGCCACCGATGGTCGTCGATCGGATCGAATCTTGGTGGGCTGGAAGCCGCTGATGTACTGACGTTCGACGATGACCCCAACGACAGCCGGCTCGATCTGTTTCCGGACGACACGGCGGAACTGGCTGACCAGACCGTTGCCGTCCATTTGGCCAACGTGGCGAATGTGGCGGCCAGTTCGTACGGCGGCCGCATTATCTACACCGCGGAGGATGCGCCCGGTTTCGCCATCGATGGAGACCCCTCGACGGCCTGGCGCGCCGGTATCGCCGAGAACAGCGTTGGCGTCCGCTGGGTTGTCGACTTCGTTGCGCCAGAGGACCTCGACCTGCTTCGACTGCTGCAACCCCAGGTTGGGGCCAACGATCGAGTCATCACGCGTATCAATGTCCGCACCGATACGGGAGCGTCGGAGTTCGAACTGAATGAGTCATCACGGACTGGCAGCGGACAGGTCCTCGACCTTTCAGCTGCTGGCGTAGGCGGGCTGACCAGGCAACTTGAGATTGAGGTGCTCTCCGACAACCTCGGCGACCTCGCCTCCTACGTTGGCCGGCCCGGCGTCGGATTTGCCGAAGTGAGTCCCGTCCGACCGGACGGTTCCGTCGTCGTTGACGACCGAACGGTTCGATTGCCCGTCGCTGCCGCGCTCGGTATCGCCGCCCGTGACCCGCTCACCTACGTGCTGACGCGGCAGCGCATCGACCCATCGACGCCCAACCGGCAGGCTCCCGAGCCGGTCATCGACCGACTTTTCGACCTGCCACTCGATCGTTCGTTCGTTCTGACCGGCCAGGCACGGCTCTCAGCAACAGCAAACGACGATGTACTTACTTCGGCACTCATTGCTTCCGAGGCCGGTCAGCGCGCGACAGCCACGGCTTCGGTGCGCCTTTCAGGCAGCGCGGCGAGCCGCGGCGATGCCGCAGTTGACGGCGACGTGACCACTGCGTGGCAGACGCCGTTCGACGGCAGCCTCGGCGCAACCTTGACCATTACACAACAGACGCCCGTTGCAGCCGACGAGTTGACGATCACGTGGCGGAGCGATGGTAAACACGCCGTCCCCCAGTCACTCACGGTCACCGATGGAGCGACCAGCTTCGAGGTCACAGTACCAATGGCCACTTCGGAGTCCGGCCTGTCGACGGTGACCATCCCCGTTCCAACCTTCACCGCTTCGAACACCACCATCACACTCAATGTCGTGTCAGGAGAGACCGTGCCCGAGTACTACTCGGGTGTTGAGCGGATGCTCCCCGTCGGGATTGCCGAGGTTTCGTTCGGCCCCACCACCTCGGCGTCGCCCTTGCGGACGGCGCGGATGCTGAGCACCGGGTGTCGCTCCGACTTGATCTCACTAAACGGCGAACCGCTCACTGTCGAGGTGGCTGGTGAGGTCGACGGGTTGCTGGACGTCACCTTGTGCCCCAGCGCAGTCAACGCCAGCGGCGCGACGTTGGGCCTGACCGCTGGACAGCACCGTCTCGTCGCGACAGACGGCAGTTTGAGCGGATTCGATTTTGATCGTCTCGTACTCGACACAACACAGCGCGCCGCATCGCCCTCATCGGATGCGATTGTCAGCATCACCCGGGCTACAGCGACGGCCATCGACGCCGTCGTGACGCCCACCGACGACACGACGGTGCTGATGCTGCCCCAGAGTCACAACCTCGGCTGGACGGCGTCCGTTGACGGCGTCGACCTCGGCACTCCGCGCCTCGTGGATGGCTATGCGAACGGCTGGCTGCTGCAGGCAGGGCCTGCTGACCGTTCGCTCGAACTCCGCTGGACGCCGCAGCGGTCCATCAACGTCGGACTGGGAACCTCGGCCATCGCCGCGCTCGCCATCTTGGTATTGATCGCGGTGGGCTGGATCAGACGCAATCGCGGACCGTTGGATCGAGTTGCCACCGATGGAGACTGGCCGCGAGCGGCGCCGACACTGACACCTGCAACGCTGGCTGCTACTGCTGTTACGACAGCGGTGGGCTTTGTACTGGTCGGGGGACCACTTGCTGCGTTGACGTCGGCCGCGGTGTCGCTGATCGTGCTCGTTGCCCGCCGGGGCCGGCTGGCCCGAATGGTGGCAGCCGCGGTTGTGTGCGTCGGGTGGGCTGGCGTTAGCGGCCTGGTTATTGCCCTGGAGTGGCGCTACGACTACGCCAACGGACCAGATTGGCCACTCCACTTTACGTGGGCTGGACCCGTCACCTGGATGGTGGTCGCCGCCGTCAGCACCCACGTACTTCTTTCCGTGTGGACACCCGCTAATGACGCGTTGCAGGACCCGACATCAGAATGGCCGACACCCGGCGAGTCGCCGACCGCCTCACCCGGCGCTCACCCTGGGTAACCTGAGGGCCTCATGCGCACCTTGATCATCGTGCCGACGCACAACGAGGCGGCGAACATCTCCACCGTGCTCGACGAGATCCAGCGACACGTGCCGGACACTGACATCATGGTGGTCGACGACGCGTCGACTGACGACACCCGACTGCTCGTGCACAAACGGATCGCTGCCGGCGAGCGCATTGAAATTGTCGAGCGGAACGAGAAACGGGGTCTTGGCGACGCCTACCTCCATGCCTTTCGATTGGCGCTCGCCGCCGGCTA
>JBLFZD010000173.1:0-7527 GCA_047610085.1 Ilumatobacter sp.
CGCTAAGCCATCACGGCCTGATCCTCGAACGCGGTCCACAGGCCGCAGATCGCCTCAACAAGCGGCTCGGCCAGTTCTTCTGGCGACGGCAACGGGCACAAATTGGCTAGCCACGCCAACTCCTCACCGCCTCGCTTCTCGACGATGGTGCTCACGCCCGAAAACTCGGGCGGTGCAGATTGATTGGTGTTCGTGGTCATGTTCTTCTCCTTCTGATGGGAGTGAACTCGTTTTTCCAAGAGTGCACCGAAGTGCACCGCGTGGTATCCGGCGTGACCATACAGAACGTAAAACACCTGGTAGATCGGTGGGCGCAGAGGGATTCGAACCCCCGACATCTGCCTTGTAAAAGCAGCGCTCTAACCAACTGAGCTATGCGCCCGAACGGCTGCGATCGTAGCGGGGCGCTCGCCCTCCTGGTCAAACTGGCGATTCCGAAGAGACTGATTTGGCCAGGAATTCCTCACGCTTAGGTGTCACTCTGCCGATACAAACTTTTTTGCCCGAAACGCTGACTCCCG
The DNA here is from genome assembly GCA_047610085.1 of Ilumatobacter sp. GTDB lineage: Bacteria > Actinomycetota > Acidimicrobiia > Acidimicrobiales > Ilumatobacteraceae > Ilumatobacter_A. The sequence goes on from JBLFZD010000173.1 coordinate 522, forward strand.
AGAAAGTCCAGAGCTACGTGCGCCCAATTGTCCTCGTCCTCGATTCAGTCGGGACGATCATGCAGGCCACCGGAGCGTCGATCTAAGTCGTCGGATTTCGGACGGGAAAAATGGTGGGACGGAATGCACTCGAGTTCGTCCCACCAAGTCACTACGAGCCAACGCTGTCCGTTTTCGCGAGAGGCGGCGCCCGCGTCATGCTTGACCTTCACTCAACCTTTCCATTGGATCTCCTCGACGCCGACGGCCGCTCGTTCATGGCCGCTTGCGGTGCCCGCCGAGTTCGTCGTGCCGATGAAACCATGTGAGTCGTCACACACTGTCGCCGCACGCATTCCAGTCCGCCTCGTTCCACGCAACAGCCGCCTCCGTGCACAATGAATCATCAGCCGACATTGCCCGCACCATCGCCGAACACCTGCCGTCGCTCTGGGGCCAGGGGTCGAAACTCCGTTCGTTCGTGCTGTCCGACGTCGTGAACCGACGCTTCACCTGCGCGAACGAACCCGGCTCGACTCATGCCGACCCAGGTCTCCTGCGCGCACTGAAAACTCAGATCCGTTACGACGCCCCCTGGAATTCAGACCTTGCGGCGCCCCCCCCGTGACTGTTGGCGTCGAAACACTGCCCGGGGCGATCGCGTTGGCGGCGAGGGCCCGAGACTTCACCGTCACCTCCGTCGGAGTCGCCCGCTCTGGAGGAAATCCTCTCCTCGCTCTCATCTCATTCGGCAGCTACAAGCTGATGTTCAAGGGCAACCTCGAGTTGGTACTCAACGAGTCGATATCGACGCTCGAGAAAGCCATCCGACGCGAACAAGGCCGACGGAATTCTCCGATCAGCAGCCGAGCATCACCCGTTGACCGTGATCTCGAATCGTCGAAGGTTCAGCGCCGCTGCCGAGGGCAGAACCCGCCCCACGTCCGCACTGTTGTACATCGACCTCGACCGGTTGATGGCAATCAACGATGTCGTCGCTCGGCTCGGCTGTGACGAGTTCGGCGCACTCCTCAGCGACGTTGATGCAGCGACCGCTGAGATGATTGCCCGCCGGGTTTTCCATGTCATCGGCCAGCCACCCCCGTGCGTTCTTGGCCCAGAATCTGCGAGCGCCAGCGGTGGTCTTGCCTTCGCGTCGGCCAACGATCACGTTCTCGACTCAGCCGACATGGTGATGTTCAGTGGAAAGCGCGCTGGCCGCTCTCGACTCGCCATCACCTGAAGCGACCGCTTACCCCGTAAGCGGGTCTCTGACAGTAAGTTTGGCTTGCAATTCGAACAATGTGGCCGCAGAAACCACATGGGACTCCAGCGCCGATCCCTCTGCACTATCTGGACATCGCAGCAGCATCCAAGGCCCACCTCGACACCGGGGACCTCGAAGCCGCGATTGCGGGGATCGCAGCCAGCCCAGAACCTGAATTCGAGAACGACTGGTTGGTCAGCGTGCAGAACCTTGCTGAACTCGGTCGGGCACCGCTCAGGTCCACTTCTTTCACCACTCCGCATCTTGGTGGTCTTCGGTCATTGGCGTGCGTGGGCAAAGGAGCTCGGCCAACCGGCCCTCCCCCATTGGCGCGGGCCCCATTGAATTCTCACGACTCTCGAAAGCATCCACCGGATGCTGGGAGAGCTCAGCGACTCGCCAATTGGGACGAACGAAAGCGCTCGGTCCTCTGCTCACGCACCGATGAGCCCGATGGCCCCTCGTCACGAGCATCCGCAGCAAACCCACGAACCAATCGGGTCGTCCCGACACTCCCTGCCCCAAAGATGGAGCTTCGTTCGACCGCGGAGCGGACCGCACCAAACGCTCGTTGCGATAACTCGGCGGAACTCTGGCGATTGCCAAGGACGTGTCCAAATCCATTCGGATCAATCACCTCACTGCGGTGGTTGGCGATGATCCGCTCCACGTTCATCATTTCGAGACTTCCTGAACCGACACTCCGTCGACAGCCACCGACCCCCTCAGGCATTCCTTCTTGATTCGAGACGCTGTCAGACATCTGCGAGCAAACGCGTCGTTGTCGACGATTGCCACGCCGACTCGCACCCCGACACTGGTCAACTCACGCTGAGGCTGCTCGGCAAGGTCACGCTGAATCGCACGAGCGGGCGTCGACAACGGGTGTCTGACACGCATCGTCCGACAACGGGTGCCAGACGTCCAGTGGCCGGGCTATGCGTGGGTGAGGAGTTCAGCGAGGAGTTGGGGCGAGCTTGCGGTGACAGGCCGGCGACGGGCTCGGTGGTCAAGCGTGACCAGGTCACGTCCGAGTGCATCTGCGGCAACTCCACCCGCCTCCTCAAGAATCAGCACCGAGGCGAGATAATCCCACACACCGATTTTGTCATCGTCGAAGTCAATCGATCCGTCGAATCCACCGCCTCCGGCCACCGACACGATATCGAGTGCGGTGGCCCCCATGCTCCGATACTGAGCCGGTAAAAACGAGCGGGGTGGGCGAGCATTGACGGCCACGATCGCTGCGTCGAGCCGCTCGATCGCCGCAACTCGAATCGAGCTCCCGTTTTGTGTCGCTCCGAGTCCTCGGACCGCAGCAAACCGGGTTCCGGTACGCAGGTTGCTCACCGTCGCCACCGCGGGAACACCGTTGGTGACAAGGCACAGGGCCGTTGCACACCACGGCAACCCGAGTGAAGCATTTGTCGATCCGTCGAGTGGGTCGACCACGACGATCGACGTGGGCGCATCGCTTCCCGCGGGGCTCGTGATCCCGCTTTCCTCAGATAACACCGCCAGCTCGGCGGCGTGCAGCATCGCCAAACACGCCGCATCAATTTCGACATCGATCGAATACTGCGTGTCACGATCTCCCGACATCGACCAGTCGTCATTCCTCGCCAAAATCGTTGCAGTCAGGTCGCAAATCTGAGCGAACAGGGCCAATACAGCATTGTGGTCAAGGGGGTCAACAGGACCCGACAGCACATCTTTGGAAATCTCGTTGTTCAGGTCCACGTTTCCGGACGGTAGTGTCCGGATTGATGGCAGTCATCGACGTAGCGGGATTTGTCGCCGACGTGAAGTCGCAGGCAATCGATCACGGATTTCATGTCCACGACGAACGACACTTCGTCGAGACGTACTCCCTTCGCCAATTGTGGGAGGTTGACCTACATCCGGAGGAAGCCTGCTCGGGTCCGATTGACCTTCATTTGTCACTCGACGTCGATCCGAGAGCCATGCTGGCATTCGAGGACGAGGTCATTCGGCTTGAAGAAGTGGACGATCCGCCACCCACCGGATTCACGTTCACCATGCTCTTCACATGGACGCTGCCGCCGCTCCCCGACCCACCGGATCTCCTTGTACTGGCCACAGATCTCGCTGGCATCGGTGGCATGGATCTCCCGGTCGAGGTGTCGGCGATCGATTCGTTCCCGTCGGTGACCGACGCACCGGAACGCAGTTTGTCAATCGTTGCCAAGATGACCGTCGACCTTTGCGACGTTTATCTCACAAACGACGACGCCATCGGCGTGGCGCTCGAACGCTGTAAGCACGTCAGCCTTTATTTGCTCGACCGGGCACCCGCCTGGCTCGATGACATGTGACCCCGTCACACCCCGAAACGGAGACCTCGCTATGCGCGTGAACGAATTGATTGACATCCTGAGCGACCAGCCGCCCGAGGCTGAGGTCGAGTTGGCCGTCATCGCACCGGTCGACGGTGAGAGCGACGACATCACCGTCGATCGCTACTTCGTTGATGGTGTGCTGCCGTGGCAGGATTCTGAAGACGATGACGGCGCCGAGATCAACGACGGCGAACTGACGATCTGGCTCGTCGGTGGCGAAGAGGGCGACGTGAACGCGTTCCTCGACGCCATCGAGCAACCCGACACCTGATCCAAAACCACACGCAACCGCCATAACCCGCTGTTGCGCACGGGGTGATAGCTCAGTTGGTTAGAGCACGGCACTCATAATGCCTCGGTCCCGGGTTCGAGCCCCGGTCGCCCCACTAGCAACGTCATCAGAGGGTGCGGAGCGGATTGCTTCCGTCCCAGTTGATCGATGCGTCTCGAACCATGTCGTAGAACCGTTGGAGTCCGGCCGAGCGTTCGTAGATCTCGATCAGATGTTCGCGGGCGGCTCCGCCATCATGCATCGCAAACCCGACTCCGCCGCGTGTCTCGGCACGCAGCACCTCGGCATGCCCGTCAGCGATCAAGCCCGCCGACACCACCTCAAGGTCGTCGACAAAGTGAGCAACGTGATGGAGCCCCGACGTTCCAACAATTCGCGGCCCTCCCGACCTGTCGTCGTGCTGGCAGATCAACTCAAACATCGTGTCGCCCCACCAGGCGTACGCCGACGAGTGATCAAACGTGGCGGTCTGCCCGTTGATCCGTGTTGCGCCTAACTCAATGTGCTCGGAGATAAAGAACGGACCGATGCCGACAGGTACCCAGCCAGCAGCAGCCTCGCGTGCGTCGCTCACGGCGTATGCAAGTTGCACCGGACCACTCATCACTGGATCTACCATCGTCCCAACGTAGCCAGCAACTCATCGCCGACCGAGGCGAACTACTGAAAACGACAAAGGCCCACCGTGTGGACGGTGGGCCTTAGCTCCGGGAGCAGGGCTCGAACCTGCGACAACAGCATTAACAGTGCCGTGCTCTGCCAACTGAGCTACCCCGGAAGGTCGAAACGTGATGGTATCGCCATCAGCGGCACCATCACACTCGATTTCCACAAGATCGCTCAAAGGGCAGCGATGAACGCATTACTCGGAATGACGTTGGCACCAGCGGCACGTACGTCACGAACGATCTCTCGGTCGTTGGTAACAACGACCACCTGTTTGTCGATCGGCAGCCACTCAACCTCGGAGCGGATTACATCGTCGGCAGTCACGCCCTCAGGCGAATACACCACGCGGGCCAAACGCCGTCCGGATGCGTGCGCCCCCACAACTGAGCTGCCATCGAACACGATCGTGATGTGTGTGCCGTGACGACGGACCATGTTCTCAACACGGTCGACCAGTGCATCTCGTTGCTGCTCCAGGTTCCGATCGGGCCATGCCAACTTCGCGACGTTGTAACCATCAACGAAGACCGCCTCGCCGGAACGTACGAGATACTGCGCTGCCGCAGCAGATGTTGCGATCACGCCGCCGGGCAACTCCATTGGAGTCCGGACGCCACGTTGAGCGGGACGTGATGACCTTCCCGCTGATTCAGGTGAACCCACCTCACCCAATAAGGACTCGATGTGCTCGGCGAACTCACGCGACGCTGCAGCTGCCTCGGCCAGCCTGCGCTGCGCATCGATCACCCATCGGGTTTCAAGGGACGGGGCGGTCGGCGCCACTGGCTTGACGTGTGGCACCGGCTCGACCGCCATAACCGGCGCGACGGGATTGGGCTTGGGCTCGGCCTTGGCCACAGCGGCGCGCTCGCGATCGCGAGCGTGACGAATCTCGTTACGGGTGTCGACCAGCTCAGCCCGCAACTCCGTGATCTCATCGGCCAGCTTTGCCACCTCGGCCTGGAGTTCATCGACTTCAAGCGCGTTCGTCGCGATCGTCGCATCTCGATGGATCAACGCTGCCTGGCTTCGAGCGGCTGCCTGCTCTGCCGAACCCCGGCGCTTCTCAGCACGTTTTAGATCACGGGCCAAATCAACAGAAGCTTCGCTCTCGCTGCGCTCTGCAATGATCGTTGCAGCCTTCGCTTCCCAGCCCTCCGAGGCGTCCAGCCACAGCACACCAACCTCGTCGACGAGCTCAGGCAGCGCCCCCGTGGAGATGGAGCTGCGGAACTTCGGATCTGCTTCAATCGCTCGACGAACCTTGCCAAGCGCGCTCGCTGCGAGCCGCTGTCTGGTGAGGGACGACTTGAGTTCCTTTGGATAAGGGAGAGGCGGCCTCCGCTTCTGCCCCTCGGCAGCAATCAACACCGCAAATTCAAGCGCCGACCGGAGGTGGCGATGCTCGATCTCGGTCATGCATCCGAATCTACCCGGTCCAGAAAACAGGTTCACCTTGACGTTCGTACACTTGTTCGTGTTGACTGAACTGAATGCGTGTTGGGACCGCTCCAAAACTCACCAAACAACGTTCGTTCGACGAACTCGGCACACCGCTTTCAGAGGTGACCTTTTGCGTGCTCGACCTCGAAACTACTGGTGGCAACCGCAACGATGACATGATCACCGAAATCGGTGCTGTCAAGGTCCGGGGCGGCGAGTGCATCGGCACCTTTCAAACCCTCGTCAACCCGGGGCGTGCGATCCCACCAAAAATCTCGGTACTCACCGGTCTCACCGATGTGCTCGTCGGCCCTGCCCCCCGAATCGAAACGGTCCTTCCCTCGCTGCTGAGTTTCCTGGGTGACTCGGTACTCGTGGCGCACAACGCCGGGTTCGACGTCGGTTTTGTTCGAGCGGCGCTCGAACGCGCTGGACGCCCCGCTTGGAACGGCACCATCATCGACACGGTTCGGCTTGCCCGCCGCCTCGTTCGCGACGAGGTCCCCAACTGCAAACTGAGCACGCTCGCCTCTCGACTCCGCCTCGACCACCAACCGAGTCACCGGGCTCTCGACGACGCCCTCGCCACCGTCGACCTCCTCCATCTCTTGATCGAGCGGGCCTCAGGCCTCGGCGTGCTCGGGCTCGATGACCTGGTCGCCCTCGGAAAAATCGGCGGCCATCCAATGGCCCCCAAGCTCAAGCTGACCGCTGGGCTCCCTCGCTCACCCGGGGTCTACATGTTTCGGGGTCCAGGCGATTCGCTGCTCTACGTCGGCAAGGCCACCAACCTGCGCCAGCGAGTTCGGAGCTACTTCGGCAGCGACGACCGGCGCAAGATCGGACCGATGCTTCGTGAGACCCAGTCGATCACTCACGTCGAACTGCCCGACCCATTGACCGCTGAAGTCGTTGAGACCCGCCTCATCGGCCGCCTCCTCCCCCGCTATAACCGTCGCGGGACCACCGCCAACAAATACTGCTACGTCAAGCTCG
>JBLFZD010000174.1:0-7500 GCA_047610085.1 Ilumatobacter sp.
TCGGTCGACGACCGTCATTGGCTGATCCGCTTGCACCGCTGCAGACTCAGCATCGAGTGCCACTAGGTCGACCATCGGTGTCGCGATGTCGTCATCGTCGAGGTACGGACGCCCAGCGTGTCCGACAAGCAGCATCTGGGGTTTGGCGACGTCAAGCGTGCGAATGAGTTCAGCGGTTGGGCTGGCTGGGTTGAGCGGCATCACGTGCCCGCCAAGGCCCAGAATCGCGATCGTCGACGCAACGAACGCCGGGTCGTTGCCCGACGCCAGCGCCACCGTCGATCCAATGGTGACGCCACGCTCGGCCAGCGATTGTTGCATCACAGCGATCCGACTCCGAAGGTCGCCATACGTGATGAACTGATCGCCCTCGATCAACGCGAGTTGCCCAACGTCATGGTCACTGATCACGTCAGCAAGATTCATCCGTACCCCCAATTTTACACGAAGCGCCCCTCGCCTCGTTTCGCCCAGTATGGCACGGGCCGGTACGACGGACCTGTGCGGGCTGAGTACGATGCCAGCTCGGCCGTGACCCGGTCGATGGGGAGCCCAATATGACAGCAGCAGCCATCTTTGATCTCGATCGCACACTCATCGCGGAGTCATCGACACCAATTTTTATGCGCCACCTTGCTGACGCAGGGATCTCCAGCGACACCGGGATCCCCTTCGCTGAGCCGATCATTGGTGCCGCGACCAGAGCAATCAAGGCAATCTTCAACACCGTTGGTGAGTCTCGGCTGCTGATGCAACCGGCGAAGCTCGCTGTCCGGGCGTCGGCGGGGTGGAACGTCGCTGAAGTTGAAGCCGCTGCAACCGCTGCCGCTGCAGAACTCGCCGAACACGTACTTCCCTTCGCGAAGTTGCTCATTGCAGACCACCGGGCGGCAGGCGAAAAGCTCGTGCTCGCATCCACTTCGCCGCTGGCCTTCACCACTCCCCTCGCCGACGCACTCGGATTCGACGCAGTGATCGGCACCGCATGGGAACAGGCCAACGGGGAGTACACCGGCAAACTCGATGGCGACTTCGTCTGGGGCCCCGCCAAGGCATCGGCCGTTGAAGCATGGGCAAACGAGAACGGCATTCGCCTTGGCGAGAGTTCCGCGTACAGCGATAGCTATTTCGACTCCCCGCTGCTCGATCTCGTGGGGAGTCCCACGGCGGTCAACCCCGACGCTCGGCTCGCCGGCTTGGCCGCGATCAAAGGATGGCCAGTTCGCCATCTCGACAAGAGCACGGGGGTGATCAAGGTCGGTGGCCGCGAGATTCAAGAGTGGTCACGGCCCTTGTTGCGACCCGAGATCGTCGCCCCGTACGCCGACATCGAGTTCCTCAACGTCGAGAAGATTCCGGTCGACGGTCCCGCTCTTATCGTGTTCAACCACCGCTCCTATTTTGACCCGACAGTCATGGGTCTGCTGTTCGCCCGGGCTGGCAGAAATGTTCGCGGTCTTGGCAAAAAAGAAGTGTTCGATGTGCCGGTGATCGGGCGGCTACTCGAAGGTCTTGGCGGCGTTCGCGTCGAGCGGGCATCTGGATCCGACGAGCCGCTCAAGGCTGCAGCGCGTGCGCTGGCCGGTGGTGAGATCGTGATGATGGCTCCCGAGGGAACAATTCCCCGCGGGCCTGCATTCTTCGAACCGGAATTGAAGGGTCGATGGGGCGCGGCGAAGCTCGCCGCTGAGACCCGCGTGCCAGTGATCCCCGTCGGGCTGTGGGGAACCGAGCACGTCTGGCCCCGCAGCCAGCGCCTGCCCAACATGAATCCACTGAATCGCCCGGTGGTCACCGCTGTCGTGGGCGACCCGGTGGTGCTCAAGTACGCAAGTCCTGGCGCAGATACCAAGCGCATCATGAAGGCGCTGATCGACCTGCTTCCGGATGAAGCACGCGAGCAGCAGAACCCCACCACCGAACAACTGCTTCGTACGTTCCCACCCGGCTACGACGGCGACCCGAAGGCCGAAGCGACCCGTCGTCCCGGCACCGACACGTGAGCACTGGAGACTGACATGACACGCGATCGCGTCAACGATTCATCGACCCGCATGAGCGAGCACGAAGCGCTCATGTGGAACATCGAGAAAGACCCGTGGCTGAACCCGAGCGGCGCGTCCGTGGTGCTCCTCGATCAACCCATCGACATCGACACGTTCCGCCGGACGCTTCGCGTCGGCGTCTCCAAGACACCGCGGCTCTACCAGCGTGTGGTTCCCGGTTTCGCCAAGTTGTCGACGCCCGCATGGGTGCCCGATGCCGAGTTCGACCTCGATGCACACCTCCGCGAAATCACACTGCCCGCACCAGGTACGACTCGCCAACTTTTCGACCTTGCCGCTCAGCTGTACTCCGAGCCGCTCGATCGCACTCGGCCGCTCTGGAAGTTCGTTGTGATCGGCGGGCTTGAGGGCAACCGCGGCGCCATCTGGACCATCATCCATCACTCGGTCAGCGACGGCATCGGCCAGATGCGCATGGCCGAGTTGTATCAACAGCTCACTCGTGACGAGCCGGTACCTGACGATGTTGATCTTGAAGGAATCGTCGCTGCGGCCGTCGCAGCGACGGACCCCAAAGAGGTCGGCGGCGATCTGGCCACCAACGCCCGAGCCACCATCCAGGCATCGGTTGCTCACGTGGCACGCCGACAGTGGGGCATTGGCCGACGGGTCGTAGGCGAAGTTGCGATGTGGCCCGCTGACCCGAGCCGGATCACCGACACGTTCGGGACCGCTGTCGACACCGTAAAAGGCGTGCTTTCGCAACTGCGCCCCGGCGAAGATGAAGGCGCCCCGAGTGGTTCACCCCTCTGGACATCGCGTTCACGCCACCGCCATTTCGAGTGGGTCCGCCAAGACGTCAGCGACATGAAGAAAATCGGCAAGCTCGCTGGCGGCACGGTCAACGACGCGTTCCTCGCAGGGCTCGCCGAGGCGGCACACCGATATCACGTCGATCACGGTGCAACGATCACCACGCTCAACTCAAGTTTCGTGCTGAGCACGCGAACCGACAAAAAGTCGGGGGGCAACGCATTCACGCCGGTGCCCGTGAAGCTTCCCGCCGACACGATGAAGCCGGCCGAGCGCGTCTCCGCTGTCGTGGCCGCCGTAGAGGAGGCAAAGGAGGCCGCTCAACGAACTGGTGGGATGACCGGTTTGTCTGGCGTCGCCAACCTGCTACCAACTTCGGTGGTCACCAGCACCGCTCGAGCCGCAGCGAGCCGGATCGACTTCGCCACGTCGAACCTCCGCGGTGCACCGTTCCCGATCTTCGTGTCGGGTGCGAAAATCGAGGCGACACTCGCAATGGGCCCTGTGGCGGGCACCGGCGCGAACATCACCGCCATCTCGATGAACGGGAATTTTGATATCGGGATCTTCGCCGATCCCGAGGCGATCAAGGAGCCTGGCGAGTTTCGCCGCCACGTCGAGGAGTCGTTCGCTGATCTACTCGCCGCGTGCAAGTAGCACCTGCCAGGAGACGTTTGCCCGGTCTGTGACGTGCTACCAGTCCGGCGATACGGGGATACCTCCGGGCAAGTCATCAAGAAGGGGTTCTCAGACGATCTGCCCCTGCGCTCGATCCCACGCTCAGGCCGACTTTCGCTCAGCAGATCAATGTTGAGCGATTCGATGTTCTCAGTGAGATACGTCGGGGAATCCGGGACAAATTTCACTGAAAATGGTCGAGCCGGGGACACCCCACACGCTGCCTGACACGACATAAGACATTGCGCCTCATCCGACAACGACGGACTCGGCAGGCGTCGTCAGGTCGTGCTGACGAGCAGCTTGCCGATGTTGCCGCCTTCAAACATGAACTGCAGGGCATCGGGAAACGAGTCGATCCCTTCGAGCACATGCTCGGACCCCACGATTGAGCCGTCCTTGACCCAGGTTGCGAGTTCTGCTTGTGCTGTGGGGATGCTGTCGGGAAAGTGGAAGAAGGCGAACCCCTCCATCTTCGACTGCCGCTCTGCCAAGCGCAGGTACATCGACGGACCGGTGATGTCGTCCATGTCGTCGTACTGCGACACCGCGCCACAAATAACGACCTTCGCGTGGAGTGCGAGGTTGTCAAGAACGGCATCGAGAATGTCGCCGCCGACGTTGTCGAAGAAAACGTTCACGCCATCTGGACACAGTTCGCCGAGGCGGGCGTTGACGTCTTCGTTCTTGTAGTCGATCGCGGCATCGAATCCGAGGGTGTCGACCAAGTAGGCCACTTTCTTGGGACCCCCGGCGATACCGATCACACGGGCCCCGTCGCGCTTCGCGATCTGGCCGACGATCGAACCCACAGCGCCGGCCGCTGCCGACACGACGAAGTTGTCGCCGGGCTTCGGCTTGGCGACCTCACGCATCCCGATCCATGCAGTCACACCCGTCGAGGCGCCGAGCACGCCGAGATGCATGCTCAACGGTCCAAGCGAGTCATCGATCGCCATCAAGAACGCGCCCGAAACCGTCGCGACGGTTTGAGCGCCCAGACCGGCAGCCACCGCCTGGCCCGGCTTCCACGCATCGTCGGCCGACTCGATCACGCGACCCACACCTCCGGCGAGGATCACGCCGCCCATCTCGACCTGCATGTGAAATCCTTCGCCGCGCAGCATCGTGCGGGTGCCCGCATCGACCGAGACATATTCGACCGCAACGCGAACCTCGCCAGGCTGCAACGGCTCAAGCTCGACCTCTTCAATACGGAAACACTCCGGCGTGGCCTGACCGACTGGACGTCGAACGAGGACACAACGGCGATTGGTCGTGGGGTTGGTCATCGGGCGATGGTGGCACCTTGTCGATGCCAATCACGACCCAGAAGACCGCACTGACGCCCTCTTGGCGTCGCGTAGAGTCCACTCGTTCGCGCGACGAATGCCGTCCCTAGAGACGAAGGAGACGCTTGACTTGTTGGGCAGCGGCCAGTCGCCTGACCTCGGGTGGGCGAGTCAGCTTGTGGTTCCGGAACTCGGTTCGATCAAGCACGTCACGCCACTGCGCGGCAGCTGGATCCTCGCAGTGCACATGCCAGGTCTTGGGCGGACCCGCGAAGTGGATAATTGCTGGATCTCTGAGTGCCTCGTCAACTTCGTCTTGCACAAAGAACGAGTAGGCAAAATGGGGTGAGTTCCAAAGACAGGATTCCTGGTTCCATCGAAGTGGCAGAGCCGCCCAGTCTCCCGCGAGTACGCCGTTAAAACCATCCTGGTCCGCCAGCGAAATGTCATCCTGGTGGGCAGGCACGAAGTCGAGCACTTCACGTCCCAAAATGCGGGCTTTCCATGCATTCGAGTCGATGGCGAGCACGCCCGAGTTCATGTACGGGGCACGCGGCGACATTGCCAGATTGCGCCATTGAGCAAGCCCACCTGGGCATGAGACTTCGGGGATCGACGCCGACTGGACCGCTGCCATCGGATTCCCGGCCAGATCATCAGAGATTAGAACCCAATATCGGTCGTGATCAACCGATCGGAATCGAACTACACCGCACGGGCCGCATCTGATGGAAGCAAATCGACACCGAAGAGCCGACCATAGGCCGTGCGATTGATGTGCCCGACCGAAGGGATGTCGGTCGGTAACCGTTCCTCAATCGGCACGAACCGCACCGAGAGTTCCGGGACTGACGCACGAAGACGTTCGTGGTCTCGTTCAGGGGTGCCCGCATGCAGAACGGTAACGCAGAGCAAGGACGGCTCCGACTGGGTCTCGGCCGACGAGCGGAGCGTTACGCCAAGCGGGACCACAAAATTGGCATCGACACAGAGGAAGACATGGCGAGTATCGAGTGCTACGTGATTCATCCTCACCTACCTCAGCTCAGAGCACGGCGTCGCTGCCCGCACGTTTCCACGGACAAAATAGCCGGCTACAACGACACCCCTCGCAGCTGATGTCGCAGCGATGCCAAGTTGATTCGGCGATTTCAGGATGACGGCACACCTCGTCGATTTCTGGCTTCGAGCACCGCGCCCGTCAACCCATTGTCTCAATGGTCGGTCGGCTGTATCGGGCAGGTGCCGCTGGATTCCGCTTGCCAAGTGGTGCGGACCTAAATTCCATTCTATCTTCGAGCACCACTACGCCGGTGACCTGAGTTCTCATCTAGAACTCACTCGTCGAGATTGATTCGCTCTCGGCGAATACGCATGGCGTCGTCGTGTAGCAGTCCCAACCCGCCCCTTCTGGGGGCTGACGACAAGGAGCCCGCGTGCCAGCAATTCTCTTCGGTTCAATCGGCACGATCGTCGATACATCTGAGCTCCAACGCGAAGCATTCAACGATGCCTTCGAACAGCACGGTCTCGACTGGATTTGGGATCGTCTCGAGTACCAGTCGATGCTCGATACGAGCGGTGGCCGCAGCCGGATTGCTGAATACGCGCTGCAGCGCTGCGAAACAGTCGATGCCAGCGCAGTCCACGCCACAAAATCTGATTGTTTCCAGGCGAAGATGGTTCGTCACGTCCTCGTGCCCCGAGCCGGTGTCGCTGATGCGATCCGTGCGGCAAAAAGCAACGGCTATCACGTTGCTCTGGTGACGACGACATCGCCTTCCAACGTGCAAACGATATTCGCTGGACTCTCTTCAACCATCGACACTGACCTGTTCGACTTGATCGTGGACGCATCGTTGGTCGACGCACCCAAGCCGCATCCTGATGCCTACATGTTCGCCATCGAACGTCTCGGTGTGTCTGCCTCAGAGTGCGTTGCCGTCGAAGACAACCTCGACGGCCTGACTGCAGCCCTTGCTGCGGGCGTCTGCAGCGTGGCGTTTCCGAATGCAAACACGGCGGGCCATGACTTCACCGCAGCCGTCGACGTTGTTGAATCGATCGACTTCGCCCAATTGCAGGGGCATTTGTCCGCGCGCTGAACACCAGACGATTTGCAGGTCTGCGCCTCCCTCTCTCCCACCCCCCACCTTTAGGAGATCCCATGAGCAATGCCACTGGAACTTACGAAGCAGCCCCGGACGGTTTTCGCGTCCGAGGCGTTGAAACCATCGACTTCGACCTCGTTTATGTCGACGGCGTCTTTGCGACCAAAAACACCGCACTCGCTGATGCCTACCGACCGTTCGGTCGCTGCCTCATGGTGATCGACGCCACTGTGCTTGGTCTCTATCACGATCAGATCGAGGCATATTTCGAGCACCACGACATCGACTTGACCGTCTTCCCGGTGCAAATCCGTGAAGTCGACAAAACACTCGCAACCGTCGAGACGATCATCGACGCGTTCGTCGACTTCGGGCTCATCCGCAAAGAACCGCCACTTGTGGTTGGTGGCGGTCTGACCACTGACGTTGCCGGGTTCTCCTGTGCCTCCTATAAGCGTTCCACGCCGTACATCCGCATACCGACCACCTTGATTGGGCTGATCGATGCAAGCGTCGCCATCAAGGTTGCGGTCAACCACGGCAGGCACAAGAACCGTCTGGGGGCATACCACGCCTCACAACAGGTACTGCTCGACTTCT
>JBLFZD010000175.1:0-7498 GCA_047610085.1 Ilumatobacter sp.
AGCGGGGCTGACTCGATCGACCCGGTCACGGGAACGAGTGTGGATGCCACGCCACTCCCCCATCCGTTGTCGACTCGGATTCCGGCGTTTCCGAGCAACCGAGCAAATTCACGTGCAGCTCCGGTGTTCGGGTCGTCTTGGCGACCCGACCGCCCGACGACTCGGGAGTCGTTGGCGAGCAGCGCGTCGTATGGGCCAGCGTCGTTGAACGCAATGCCCTCGGCCCACTCCTCGACGGCGAACTCGTCGTCGTAGCGGGTCCCGTCACCGATGACGGTGCCGCGAATCCGGGTGACCCCCGCCTGCACCACCACATCGACAAGCTCATCAAACGAGGTGGTGTTGATGGCTGGGTACTGATCATCGTCGGTTGGGTAATCGTCACTCGTGAGGAGCGGGTCACCACCGCCGATGAGGTAGATGTCCCCAGCGACAACCCCTTCACTTACGGGCGGCACTGCCACCGACGTGGTGAACCGGTAGTCGGGACCGAGCACGTCGAGTGCAGCGAACGCCACAAGGAGTTTCTGGTTGCTCGCGGGAATGACCGGGAGATCGAGGTTCGATGACGCAACGAGCACACCGCCGACCGCCACGGCGGCACAGGAGTCGGCACCGATGAACGACAGGACGGGTTCGAGAGCACCTTGGAGTTTTCCAGCGCTCGCGACCGAGGCAACCGCTGCGGGGGCCCGTCGGTAGTCGAACAGTTGCGTCGTTGTTGCAACGGTCCCGTCGCTGTCGCCTTCGACGGCGTCGGGTTCGATCAGCACGCCATCAATTTGCAGGCCGCCGTCGATGGGAGCGTCGAACACAGCGACGACGTCACGGCTGTCTTCGTATTGGGAAGCTTCGGAGTCCGCCCATCGATAGAGGGCAAAGAAGCCGATGCTAGGAATCAGCGCGATCAGAACGAGAGCGACGAGCGGCGACCTCGGATATCGAATGGGTTCAGCAACGAGATCGATCTGCTCTGCGCCCCGCTGCCCCTCGTTGAACTCGCCGTTATCAACCCCCATGCCGTGCTCCAAAATGGTCTGTCATCGGAGCAACCCCAAGTCAGCGGGGCTCGCGCCGGAAGGGTACGAGTCGAGGACATCGACCAAGTCGTCCCAGACCGGGCGGTATTCGCTCTGATCGGAAATCGTCGGTCCATTGAGCACGAGGGCATATTCCACCGCTCCGCCTCCGTCGACAGGCAGGTAGCCAACGAGCGCTTTCACGGCTGGCGGGTCCTGATTGAACGGCGGGTTGTTCAGCGTGCCCGTCTTGCCGAGAAGCCGGCCCGCCACAGGGTGCTCAGTAAAAATGTCGGCGATCGTGCCGGTTTCTCCGGCTACCGGAAGCGCCGAACCAATTGGGCCAGACGCCGAGTAGCGCTGGAGCACAGCAAGGAGCGCGTCGCAGGTGAGCCGGTTGTCGAGGCTCAAACCGGACCCGTCACCCATCACGATTGGCGTGATGTCGATACCCCAGGATTCAAGGCGTTCCATCATCACCGCAAGACCGGCTTCGCGTGTACCGACTTGGTTCGCACCGGCGACACCGATCTCTTTCACCAACAATTCGGCGGTGTTGTTGTCGCTGTTGGTGAGCATCTCGGCAATCACATCGATGAGCGGCTTGGAATCGATGTTGGCAACCTCGAAGGGCGCGCCGCCGAGTGTCGAGGCGTCACCGGTGCCCGGCTCGCCGGTGACCACAATGCCGCGGTCACCGAGCAGCCGGGTGAATTCGCGGGCGGCACCAGCGTTCGGATCATTGGCACGCTGGTCTTCACCCAGCACGCGGGCGTCGTTCGCGATCAGCGCGTCGTACGGCCCAGCTTCGAGTCCTGCCACGCCGTTCCCCCAACCAGGCGCAAAAAACTCATCGTCGTAACGGCTGCCATCGCCAAGTACCGAACCGGTGATCTGGGTGACACCAGCTGCCTGAACCCGATCGGCGAGATCGTCAAACGATGTCGGGTTGATCACGGGACGCCGCTCAAGGTTCGACGTTGGATACCAGTTCGACGAGAGCAGGGGGTCGCCCCCGCCAACGAGCACGAGGTCCCCCTCGACGATTCCGCCAACAGGTCCTGCCGTGATCATTGCGCTTGTGCGAAACTTGTGATCCGTACCGAGCACATCGAGAGCAACGGCGGCCACGATCAGCTTTTGGCTACTCGCTGGGATGACCGCAAGCGCACCGTTGGTCGAGCCAATCAGGTTGCCGTCGACCGAGATCACGACGCAGCTGCGATCGTTGAGCGTGCCAAGGAAGGGTTGTGCGTCGCTCACGAACTGGTTGACGTTGAGTCCCCGCGACACCACGGCCGCCATCCGCCGGAATGAGAGCAGCCCGTTTCGTAGCGGCTCACCGGGCAAAGGCGGATCGACGATTGTGGACGGAGTAGGCGGTGCGGCAACGTTGTCGTCAACCTTGCTGTTCGACCACGAGAACAAAGCGAACAGTGCGATTGCGGGAATTACCGCGAACATCCCGAGCACAGCAAAAGCCCGAGGCCCACCACGCGGGCGTACTTGAGGTCGCCGAGCCTCCAACTGCTGCATGGTCGACGGTGACCGGGAGTTCACTGTTGGCGAGCTCGCTGGAATTCGACACGGCGCAGCATGTGGCCAAGCGCAGCGACCGCCCGCTCACCGCTCGGGTAACACAGGCGGCCCGAGGCGCGAACAGCGACCGATCCGGCGTTGGTCGGATCGGTAACAGCAAGTTCAGTCGACGTCAGGATCGGCTTGCCCGTCTGCACACTCAGTTCATGGGCGGCGTCAGCAAAGCGAGTGTCCTGGCGTTCGTGATACTCGACGATTCGCTCGATGCCGTGGTCCGGGTAGAACTTTCCGTGGCGCATCATCTGGGCCTGGTTCGACTGGATACCGAGCCCGAGATAGATGATCGAATGCACATCGGGGTGGGCGGCGATCAACTCCATGATCTCCGGGATCGTGTCTCGGGTCTCACCACCGGCGCAGTCGACGGGGTTGTTACGACTCCAGCGGGCCGGCAGCTTCTGATCGATTGCTGCCATCAGGTCGTCGGGGAGATCCATGAGTACGAGATCGCGGTCCCGAGTGATCGCATCAGCGGTGACCACACCCCAGCCTCCGACGGTCGTCAGAACCACCGTGTTCGGGCCGGCAGGAAGCGGCTGCGTTGCAAACGTGGCAGCCGCTTCGAACGCTGACTCGATGCTGTCGGCTCGGGTCAGGCCTGCTGCCTGACATGCGCCATCGAACACCTTGTCGTCAGCCGCGAGTGCCCCGGTGTGGCTCGCCGCAGCTTGGGCGCCACCGGCGGTGGACCCTCCCTTGACGACCACGAGAGGCTTGCGTTGAGCTGCTACCGCCAGACGGTCCATCAGACCGCGGCCGTCAGTGATCCCTTCGATGTACGCGAGCCCGACCTTGGTGGCGTCGTCGTCGGCGTAGAAGTCGAGGTAGTCAGCGACACCGACGGCTGCGGCGTTGCCCGCTGACACGGCGCGGCTGATACCGACACCGCTCGCCTTTGAGTGGTTGAGAAAGCTCGATACGAAGTTACCCGACTGGCTAGCGACCCCGATTGCTCCCGCAGGCGGATACGGCGCAACGATCTGCACGCACATATCGACCGGCGTACTCACCACACCCTGGCCGTTTGGACCGGCAAGCAAAATTCCGAGATCGTCGGCAAGTGCAACCAAGTCGGCTTGAGCTTTGATGCCGTCTTCACCAGCTTCGCCGTAGCCAGCCGACGTCAGGAAAGCCGCCTTGACACCCTTGGCAGCGCATGCACGCAACAGATCGGGGTTGGCTGCGGCAGGAGTGCAGACAAAGACGAGGTCTATTTCGCCGGCAGGCAACGATTCGATGTCGGCGACGGTGTCGACGCCGAGCACGTTCTCGCCCTTCAGATTGGTACCAAATACCTTGCCGCCATAGCCGTTCGACAGCAGGTTGTGAAGCGCGACGAATCCAAACTTGCCGGGGTGAGTGGACGCACCGGTCACCAGCACGCCACGGGGCTCGAAGAGCGCCTTGAACTGCTCATCGGTCGGACGGGGTCGAAGCGTCGACGCCATCTCGACGGGGTCACCGATCTCAACGAGTCCGTCCACAGCAACGAGGCGCCCGGATGGCTCAACGATGAGCGGGTTGATGTCGACGCTTGCAACGTCGGCTCGTTGCGATGCGAGCGCACCGAGCCCGATGAGCAGTGTGGTCAATTGATCTCGATCAACCGCTTCCTCACCTCGGAATTCACCCAGCAGCTTTTGCGTGGCAAGCCCATCGATCATGTCGTGTGCTGTCGCAGCGTCGAGCGGAGCTGGCCGGAAGATCACGTCAGCGACCGCCTCGGCCAGGATCCCGCCGACACCCAGCATGACCATTGCACCAAACTGTGGGTCACGGACAACACCGGCAATCAGCTCACGGTTGCCGCCGACCATCGGAGCCACGAGGACGTCGACCTCACCATCGTCAGGCCGTGCTGCTGCGAGAAGATCCGTCGCTGCAGATTCGACTGCTGCGCGATCACCGAGGCGAAGCTTCACCAAGCCACGTTCGGTCTTGTGAGCAATTGCGTCGCCGTTGAGCTTGGCCACGACGGGGTAGCCGATCTCATCAGCCGCGTCACCAGCTTCGATCGCGCTCGACACGAAACGTTCGGGCGCAATCGGCACACCGTGCTGTGCAAGCAGTGCTTTCGACGCGCGTTCGGACAGGGTTGTGGAAGCCGACATCGTTGGCGAGCGTAGTTTCAGCAGCCTCGTAAAGCGGGGCACGTGCTCACCGTTCTGCGGAGTGTCAGAAATTCGGCGTGACTTGCCTGGCTCATTGTTGGTGATCGGTGATCTTAGGGCCTCGGGAGACGCGGCCCCCGAAGGTGACGGTGAAGGCATCGAAGGCGGGCTTCCAGCGTTTTTGGCCGATGCCGTTCGGATCCAGGGATCTGACGACGAGGTCGAGGCATTTGAGCGCGGCTTGCTCGTTGGGGAAGCGACCGCGTGCCCGGGTCGCCCGCCGGAACCTGGGGTTCAACTACTCGATCGCGTTCGTCGAGTAAATCACCCGGCGAATCTCGGGTGAGTAGTCGAGGAACGGCACGAACTCGGCCCACGCGCTCGGCCACAGGCCCTTGATCGCCGGATACTTGGTTCCCCAGACCTCGTCGAGCCGGCCCGCAGCATCGGCTTCGTTGACCGCGAGCGTGCTCATTCAACCCGAACACGCCCGGCACCGAAATCTCCTAGATGAACTCGTTGAACTGGGCGTGCATCTCTCGATCGATGACTTTGGGACCGGGTACTCGTCGCTCAGTTACCTGCACGACCTCCCGGTTGACCAGGTCAAGATCGACCGAATCTTCCTCGACCGAGTGAGCAAGGACCAAAAGCGGGCGGACCTCGTTGCGGGCATCGTCTCGCTCGCCCACAACCTTGGCCTCAGAGCGGTTGCAGAGGGCGTTGAGACCAGCGCCGAACTCGCGTCGACTCAACTCCGCGGTGCAGATTTCGTTCACGGCTTGTACCTCGCCCGGCCACAGCCCTCTGATGCGGTCTGTGGCAGTTTTGACACAGTCGACCCGCACGGACCCGACCCGGAGTCGGAGCCTTTACCCACCTGACTTGTCAGCTACGAGGTGCGGACACGGCGTACGTCAACACGCTCTTTGCGAGCAGGTCACCCGTGCTGGCGCCATACGCCTCAGCTTCGCAAAACACGGTGCGGCGACCTCGGCGGATAACCCAGCCTTCAGCGATTGCATCCTCCGCACGCTCACCTCCAACGATGCCTCGGATGAACTGAACGTGCATGTCCACCGTGGAATAGTTCACACCTTGATCGATCAACGCGCCCACCGCAGGGACCATCACGTGGTCGAGCAGCGAGGCGATCGCTCCGCCATGCATGAAGCCCGCGGCTTGCAACAGTTCGTCACGGAACGGGAGGCGCATTCGGCAGTAATCGGCCTTCACATCCTCCACCTCGAAACCCAGCAACATCGGGTAAGTGGTCGTGCCGGACTTGCCGAACTTCATCCACCGCTCCGTCGTCGCGGCATCAAGCACCTCAAATTTGTCGGCTCGCGTCGAAACAAAACCACTCATGCTGGAATCTCCAAGGCAGATCGGAAGAACTCGATGACGTGCGCACGGCGCCGAGCCAATGAGGCCTCGGTCAGTGGACTCTCATCGAGGAGCCCTTCAAGAAACGGTGCATCCGAGAAATAGCTCAGCAAAGCGCCGTAACCGGTGATGAGTAGCTGAGCTGCGTCTTGATCGCGAAAGACGCCTGCGGCCATCTCACGTTCGAAGTACCCAACTGCCTCATCGAACATCGGGCGCAGGACAGCAGAGAGGTCAATTGCCAGGTGGCTTCCCCCGTCGATTGCTTCACGACGCATCAGGGTGACGTAAGTCGGGTTGTCAGCAAAGAAGCCGAAGCCGGCGTTCAGAATCTGCTCGACTTTTTCGAGACCCTTCGATGTCCCCTCGATCGACGCCGCGAGGCGCTCGAACCAGTCGGATAGGAGCTGCTCAAACACCTCTTCGTACAACGCCTCTTTCGAGGCGAAGTGGTGAAGCAGGCTTGGCCGACGAATCCCAACTTCGGCTGCGATGTCGTTCAGCGAGGTCGCGCTGTAGCCGGCCTGCGCAAAGCACTGACGCGCAGCATCGAGAATCTGCACACGCGTCGACCGCCCGTCAACCCTCTGGTCCGACATGAGGACGCAACCCTATCGCCCTCGAAAACGAGCGAACCCGCCGTTCCAAGCTGGAAACGGCGGGCTCGAGAATCGAATTCAGTGGTTCGGGAACACGATTCGCCGAGTGCAAGGAACCGAGAACCGAGTTTCACCAGGGCCTCGTCCGACGGTAAGTACGTAGCCGGCGAAGCTGGACCGAATCAAGCGGGAGGGTAAACGCCCATAGCTTGCGACTTCTCTGTGCTCCAGAAGATCACCGCGATCTCATCGATGAGCGACACGAGCTTCTCGCCCGCAGCCGGGTCCATGGTCTTCTTGGCTTCGCCGGCCTGGTGGATGGCGTCCCAAAAAAGCTGGTGAAGGTTGGGGTGTGCTTCGAAGTGCGCAGGGGCGAAGAAGTCGGCCCACAACACCATGAGGTGGTGCTTCGTCTCTTCAGCGCGTGCCTCCTTGATGGAGATACAACGGGCGCGGAACACTTCGTCCTCAGACTCGGCATACTTCTTGGCGGTCTTGAGGACCGATAGGGCTTCGATCTTGGCCTGAGCCGGGTCGTACACGCCGCAGTACAAATCGCAGTGAGCGTGGGCAACGGTGGCGGAAGCAAACAGCTTGCCAAACATGTGGTTCTCCTTGGGGGAAGTTTGGGAATGGACCCCGACAGGGCGCCCATCGATGACACAACAAAACCTACACTCCTGAAGTGCCACAACGTCCACCTGTCCGACGGATGCGTCGATTCGTCGTGGCAGATCGTTCGATGGAACCCACCCTGACCGCAGGGCAGGGACTGATCGGGCGG
>JBLFZD010000176.1:0-7484 GCA_047610085.1 Ilumatobacter sp.
GTGAGCGATGTCGCGCGCCACGATCATCGGTCCGCTCAACATCACCTGGGTGGTGACGGGGAGTTCAGCGAGCGTGGCACGAATTTCGTCCATTGGTCGGTTGAGATCGATGTGCACCGGCTCGGTATTGAGAAGGTCATCTGACCCGACAGCAGGCAAGAATCGTGCGGGGTCGGTCTCGAGCTGCTCGAGGAAGAGGCCATCTGCGGTGATCTTGCCGTGCATCTGACGGTCGGCAGAACACGAAACGGCCATTCCCACCGGGCACGACGCCCCATGCCGCGGCAGGCGAATAATCCGCACATCGTGGCAGAAGTACTTGCCGCCAAACTGGGCCCCAACGCCGGTGCTTTGCGCGAGTTTGAGGACCTTTGCCTCGAGGTCGAGGTCACGGAAACCATGGCCGGATGGCGAGCCGTGGGTCGGCAGCGTGTCGAGGTAACGAGCGGTGGCGAGCTTCGCGGTCTCGACAGCGATCTCGGCCGAGGTGCCCCCGATGACGATGCCGAGGTGATAGGGCGGGCAGGCCGACGTTCCGATCGCTTGGATCTTGTCGAAGATCCACGGCAGCAGGGTTGCCTCGTTCAGGAGCGCCTTGGTCTCTTGGAAGAGGAAGCTCTTGTTGGCCGAACCTCCGCCCTTTGCCATGAAGAGAAACTTGTAGGCGTCGCCGTCGGTGGCGCTGATCTTGATCTCAGCGGGCAGGTTGTTGCCAGTGTTCTGCTCGGTGTACATGTCGAGCGGAGCCATCTGGCTGTAGCGCAGGTTTGAGGTGAGGTACGTGTCGACGATTCCGTGGGCGATTTGACTTTCGTCGCCACCGCCGGTGAACACGAACTGGCCCTTTTTTGCCTTCACGATTGCGGTGCCCGTATCCTGGCACATCGGCAGCACGCCACCAGCGGCGATCGACGCGTTTTTGAGGAGATCGAGGGCGACGAAGCGGTCGTTGTCCGATGCCTCGGGGTCATCGAGAATGTTCCGCAGTTGTTGGAGGTGGCTTGAGCGCAAGTAGTGCGCGATCTCGCGCATCGCTTCGGCGGTCAGCGACCGGAGCGCCTCTGGTTCGACCTTGAGAAAGGTGCCTTCGGAAGTCTCGAACGTTGAGACCCCTTCAGTTGAAACCAATCGGTACTCGGTGTCGTCGGGTCCCAACGGGAGTAGCTCGGTGAAATCGAAATCGGGAGCGTCAGCCATAGAGCGAGTTTACGCGGGTCAACGGCGGCGTGGCATGTTGCGAAGCGGGCCGTTCGATACCGTGATGAGAGATGACATCGAGTGCGGAGTCGGCAGATCGACCGATATGGCGTGGGCGGATTCACGCCGGAGCGTTCTTCTTGGCGATTCCCGCTGCATTCCTGTTGATCTGGGTTTCCGATCGAGCGGTCGCTCGAACTGCGGCGTCGATCTATTCGGTGTCGCTCCTCACGATGCTCGGCATGTCGGCGGCGTATCACCGTCTCGCTCACTCCGACGTGGCCCGCAGGCGGATGCAACGGCTCGACCATGCCGGGATCTTCGTGCTCATTGCTGGCACGTACGTTCCGATGACGATTGTTGCGATGCCTCTGAAATGGGGTGTTCCGGTGCTCTCGGTGGTGGCTGGCGCGGCGATTGTCGGCATCGTGCTCAAGGTGATCGCGTTCGAACGAATGGCCTGGCTCACCTATTTGATGTATCCCGCGATGGGCTGGGCGATCGTCATCGCCCTCCCGGTGCTTTTCGACGGCCTGACCGGGGTGCAGTTCTCCCTTGTGGTTGCGGGTGGCCTGATCTACACGCTCGGCATCCCGGTGCTCGTGACGCGCCGGCCCGATCCCTGGCCACGCATTTTTGGTTACCACGAGATCTGGCACACATTCGTGGTCGTCGCAGCTGGCTTGCATTTCGCGGCAGTGGCCAGCCTGCTTGCGTAGGCGTTTGTTCCAAGTGCGGAGGGCACGGATGAGTCGGGCGGAGCGAACCACCCGATTCGGTGACTACTTCTGCTCGAACAGAACGTCCTCGGGAATCTCGGTGTTGTCGGCCGTGATCATCTCGGTGCTCTCGAAGATCGAGTCGAGGAACGATACAGCGAACGTGCTGGTGAGCTCGTTGACCCGGTCTGCCGACATGGCATCGTCTGTGCACGCGGTTCCGACCCGTGCTTCGAGGAGGTCGCGTACCACCTGCGATGCGTCCTCCAAGGCCAGGTACGCGCACCCATCGGTGAACGACTGGTGCCGGGCCTCGACGAGGTCGACTCGGTAGATGATCTCACTCGATGTTTCTGCGACCGCACGGTCGACGTTCGGAGTTCCCGGCGTGGCCTCGTCGGCTGTGCCGACCATCACAAGCGTCGGGACATCGACGTTGGCGAGCTGTTCAGCGACCAGCAGTGAACTCTCTGGGTCGCCGTCGCCAAGCGCAGGCGCATGTGGGATCAATGCGCCGATGCGATCATCGGGGACGATGGTCCCGGCTTCGTTCCCCATTCCTGACACGACCGCGTAGGTGGCGTATCCACCAAGTGAGTGGCCGCTGACGGCAATCTGCTCTGGGTCGACCGAGGCGACGAAGCCAACGGTTTCGATGCTTTCCGGGTTGAGCATCTCGTCGATCATGACTTGGATATCGCGGGGCCGGTTGTACGCGATGGTCGCTGAATCGTCGCTGGTGCCGAGGACGCCATCGACCGTTGTGTTGCCTGCGTGGTCGGCAGAGACGACGACATAGCCATGGCTCGCCAGGGTTTCGGTGTAGTCGGAGTGGAAGAAGCGGAGACCACCCGATCCATGGCTGTACACCACGAGCGGGAACGGACCATCGGGTGAGATCTGATCGGCGGTGGCGGCCACCGCTCGCGGTGACTCATAGAAGTCGCCGGTGACGAACGTGTAGCGCTGCGCCTCGCCGATGGCGCCTTCAGCGAGTGGAAAGGTGACATCGACGGTGAGTGGACGGTCGCGTGCCGGGTCGGTGATGGTGATGGTCTGCACGCCGACGGCGTACTCACCGTCGCCGATTGGAGCGAATGCAGCGAGCGGCGGCCCGTCGACTGGAGGATCTGTTACCGGTGGATCGGTCACCGCTGGTTCGGTGCTCGGTGGATCCGTGACGGGTGGATCGGTCACCGCTGGTTCTGCTTCAGTATCGGTCGTTTCGGGCGCCTCCTCAGCGTCGGTCGCCGGCGCTGCTGTGTCGGTCGTGGCGACGCCACCGCTCCCGCTTGAACACGCAGTGACGAGGAGCAGGCTTCCAGCAACAAATCCAGTGAGACGACGCATTGGACGATTTTGTCAGATCAGCGGTGCAGAACCTCATCGTGAGCGTCAGCGGTCTTTCATGCGTTTCGGCACGGCCTTGGCAGGGTCATCGGGCCATTGGTGCTTCGGGTAGCGACCGGCCATTTCTTTTTTCACGTCTGTCCACGTGCCCGCCCAGAAACCCGGGAGGTCAGCGGTGACCTGGATGGGCCGGTTGGCTGGCGAGAGCAGCTCGAGGCGGATCGGCACGTTCCCGGCCGTGGGATGCTCGGTCACCCCGAAGAGATCCTGGACGCGGACCGCAGCGGTCGGGAGCTCGCCCGAATAGTCGACGGGCACGGTCCGCCCGCTCGGCAGCTCGAGCTGGGCAGGAACGAGTTGTTCGAGTTCGGCGCCTTCCGGCCACGGCAGCTGAGACCGCAGCACCGTGGTGACATCGAGCTGGTCGAGGTCGCGTCGCCCGATCGCACCGGGAAGGTACGGGGCCAGCCATTCGTCGACTCCGGCCATCAGTGCAGCAACCGACCAGTCCGGCCACGGGTCCCCAACGTTGCGATGCAAGAACTCGACACGCTGGCGCAAACGGTTCGATGTGGTCGACCAACCCAACACGGCCAACCGGGTGTCACGCACTCGCTTCATCAGCGCTGCGGTGGTGGCCTCGCCCGGCGCAGGCCGCTCATCTCTGGCTCCGAGCCGGATCGCTCCGAGGCGTCGTTCGATCGTTTCGATGAGATCGTCCCGGTCGGTGTTCCACGTCAGCGTGCGCTGCTCCTTGATGTCGGCACCGGCGGATCGAATGACTTCATCGGCATCGACCGCAGCTGCCAGTCGGATGCGAGCCCGATCGGCCTTACCGTCGAGGTCCGCCGCCACCACGAACAACTCATCGGCAAGGGGGTCACTGTCGTTGATGTAGGCGCCACTGCCGTTGCGCAACGTGTACTGGCCGGGCCGGCGGCGTCCTGCGAGTCGGTCAGGGAAGGCAAGGAGGAGTACGGCGCCGGTGCGATCGTGATCGATGCTTTGCCGGTCGAACGGGATTCGGAGACGTCTGGCGAGCTCGTGGGACCGGTCACGGAGACGGTGGACAGCGCCGCGATCGGCTTTGTCGTGCCCGGCGCTTCCCGAGATCACCGCAACCCGCAGAGCGAGGTCAACGGGGAGCTCGTCGGGGCGGCCGCGGAACACATCGCGCTCGTCAACAAGGGTTGCGATCACGCACGCCAATGACGATTGATCGAGAGCGACCATGCGCGCCAGCCGCGGATGCACCGGGAGCGCCAGCATCTTGCGGCCGAGCTCGGTGAGCGACTGAGTGTCGGCGTCGAGCGCATGCAGGTTGGTAAGCAGCTCGCGAGCTTGGCGCAGGGCCGCTGTCGGTGGTGCGTCGATGAACACGAGGTCACCGGTCGGCTTGTTGGGGTCGTTGCCGACTCCCCAGGCGGCGAGCTCAAGGGCGAATCCGGCAAGGTCAGCCTGCAGGACCTCAGGCGATCGATGCTTGGGGCGGGTGCCGTGTTCGAGCTTGCTCCACAGCCGATACGCAGCGCCCGGCTCGGTTCGACCAGCGCGTCCCGCTCGCTGCTCGGCAGACGCCCGACTTGTCGCGACGGTGGTGAGGCGGGTCATACCCGAGCGCGGGTCGAATCGGGGCTCGCGGGCGAGCCCGGCATCCACGACGATCTTGACGCCGTCGACCGTCAACGACGTCTCAGCGATGTCGGTGCTGAGCACGACGCGTCGCCGGCCCGGAGCGGACGGTTCGAGGGCGAGGTCTTGTTCCGGCTGCGTGAGCGCACCTGCCAACGGGTAGATGTCGATGCCGTCGCCAAGCGCGTCTCGGAGCTGTTGTTGCGTTCGCCGGATTTCGCCGATCCCCGGAAGAAACACCAAGACATCGCCATCGTGTTCACCGAGGGCTCGGATGACGGCAGCAACGACATCGGGCTCGATGCGCGCTGGGCCTCCAGGGCGGCGCGGGCCTCGGCTTTTTCGTCCTCCGCCACCTTTGTTGGTTGCGGCGGGAGCGCGAGGGAGCCAGTTCATCTCGATGTCGAAGGTCCGCCCTTCGCTCATGATCACCGGAGCGCCGAGCGCTCTCACCAGACCCTCGGTGTCGGGTGTCGCCGACATTGCCAGCAGTCGCAAATCCGGTCGAATCGATGCCGCGACGTCAAGGGTGAGCGCCAGGCCGATGTCGGTCGGCAGGTTTCGCTCATGGACTTCGTCGAACACGATCAACCCCACACCCGGAAGCTCAGGATCGCGCTGCAGGCGTCGAGTCAAGATGCCTTCGGTGACAACCTCGATCCGCGTGTCGGGACCGATATGTCGTTCATCACGAGTCTGATATCCGACGAGATCACCAACTCGAGTGTTGGTGAGTGTCGCCATTCTCTGGGCTGCTGCCCGTGTGGCGAGTCGGCGTGGTTCGAGCATGACGATGCGCTGATTGCCGAGCCAGGGTGCATTGAGGAGCGCAATGGGCAGAACCGTTGTCTTGCCGGCGCCCGGCGGTGCGACCAGGATCGCCCGTTTACTGTCGGCGAGCGCTGCCTCGACGGCAGGAATCGCCTCGAGAACCGGAAGATCAGGGAGCGGCCGCCGATGAGAGTCGGGCTCGTTGGACACGTCGATGAGTGCCTTGGGCGAGCCGAGGAGTCAGCCCTGAGCGGGCGACCCGCGGAACGGGACAGGGTCGCCGGAGGCGGGGAGTTCGATTGACGACCACTTGGTGATCTTGGCGATCGCGTCGCACACAGCTTCCCATTCGGCCGAGTTCCAGCCTTCGGCGGTGGCATCGACCACACCGTCGACTCGGGTGAGGACGAATGCGGGGAGCTGTGTGAGGCCCATTGCCTTCACCGCCGAACGTTCCGGGTCGCAGAACACGAGGAATTGCTCGGCGAGCGGGCCGAGGAACGCAGCGGCGTCGGCAGGCCCGGCTGTGACGATCATGTTGATCCGTGCATCGGTATCTCGGAACTCGTTGAGCACCCTCGCCGCAGTTCGCAGGATCCATGATGACTCGTTGGTGTACGGGTCGAGTACGACCGAGGCAAGGTGGAACGTGGTCAGCCACTCCATGATTGGTCGAGCGGTGCCAGCTGCGCCCTTGACGAGCGGAGTGAGCACGAGGTCGGTGGGGAGCTTCAGGTCGGTATCGGCCACGCGGCGAATGATAGCGGTGCGGGTTGACGGACTCGCGATGCTGCTCACCCGAGCGCGACGAGACCTGCCGCGCCAGAAGCGGGTACGTTCGAACGGTGCATCCGATCGAACATCTTCGTTATGTAGCCCGAGCGCACGGGGTCGACCCGGCAGCTCTCGTCGAAGAAACAGCGCATGCGCTTGGATCTTTTCATTTTGATTCAGCCGGCCTCGTTGTTGCGTGCCGTCGAATCGTCGAACGTCACCCGTTCACCGGTCCGCTGTGGTGGCTGTGCGCCAACATGGCCACATCAGCCGAGCCCGGTGGAGTGGTGTGGGAACTCGCGGAGCAGGTGCGTGCCGACCGAACCGGTGCCGAGCTGGCGGTTGCGCTTCCCGACGATTGTGATGTCGTCACGATTGGTGACCCAAGCATCATCGGTCACGGGCTTGCTCGCCGGGGTGACGTGCGGGTGCTTGCGCTTGACATCGACCACTCGGCTACGTCGTTCGTTCGGCGACTTGAGCGTTCCGACGTCGACTATGAACCCGTCGACGCCGGGGCTGCTGGCGCCGCTACTCGCGTCGCCGACGTGGTGTTGATTGAGGCGCTGGCCATGGACGAAGGGCGTGTGATCGTGCCGTCGGGGTCGTCAACGATCGCGGCGGCGGCCTCAGCGTGGGAGACCCCGGTGTGGCTGGTTGCAGGTGTCGGTCGTCGTCTGCCAGCAGCGTTCATCGACGCGATGGTTGAGAAACGTGCTGCGCTTGCAGCTGAACTCGACGACTGGACGGTCGACGTTGAAGTGTTGCCGACGCGCCTGATCACCGATGTGATCGGCCCGCTCGGCAAAATGCCGATGGGTCCACCAGCAGCACGGCCCGAGTGCCCGGTCGCCGCCGAGCTGCTCCACCGCCCAGCGATGTAGCTACTCCATCGCCCCACCCCGCCCCAGCCCCTTCTTGTTTGTGGTCAATCTGGTGCGGTCTGGACCGCGCCAGATTGACCACAAAGCCGACGAGCGTGTCAATGGAGCCGGCGGCGAAGGTTCTGACGCACTTCGGCAGGCTGCTCCCAGATCTGGA
>JBLFZD010000177.1:0-7440 GCA_047610085.1 Ilumatobacter sp.
GCAGTCGATCGCCGGAGCGATGTCGACAGCCACGCATGGCTCCGGCGCCGGCCTCGGAAATATCGCGTCGATGATTGTCGGGCTTGAGCTAGTGGCGGGCGATGGCTCGATCCGCCGGGCCGATGCCCACAATGACCCCGAGCTGCTGCGCATCGCCCGCGTCGGTCTTGGCGCGTTGGGCATTTTGACCGAGGTGACTATTCGGTGCGTCCCCGCGTTCAACCTCCATGCGGTCGAGACAATCGAACCGCTCACCGACGTGCTTGCGGACTTCGGCAACGTAATGCGCAGTACCGACCACGTCGAGTTCTACTGGATGCCCGGGGCCCGACGAGTCCAGGTGAAACGCAACTCACGTACCGATGCCCCGATTGCCCCGCAGTCGAAGGGGGCCTACTTGCGTGACAAGTGGTTCGCCGAAAACGTCGCCTTCGGCGCGGTGTGTCGCGTCAGTCGACGTTCACCAGCACTCGGCCGCAAGTTGGCCCGCCGCATCCCGTCCAGTTCGGGTGAACGCGACCTGATCGACCGCAGCGACCGGATCTTTTGCAGCTCGCGAAAGGTCAAATTCTTGGAGATGGAGTACGGGATTCCTTTTGATGCGGTGCCCGATGCAATGGCACGAATCGCTGCGTTGATCGCCACCCTTCCGTTCCCGCCGCTGTTCCCCATCGAAGTTCGAACGTCTGCAGCCGATGACATTCCCTTGTCGACCGCAAGCGGTCGGGCATCGGGGTGGATCGCGGTGCACCAGTATCGGGGAGCGCCCTACGAGGCCTACTTCCAGGGTGTCGAGAACATCATGAACGACTATGCGGGCCGACCGCACTGGGGCAAGATGCACTTTCAGTCGGCGACCACTTTGCAGCATCGTTATCCCGAGTGGAGTGTGTTCCAGCACGCACGTGAAGACCTCGACCCGACGGGCACGTTCATCAACCCCTACGTCGAACGAGTCCTCGGATCCATTTGAGTTCGCGCTCAGCGGATGCAGTCGCCCGTGCCGACCCGCTCGCTCAGGAGCGGCTCGGTCTCAATATTTTCACCCCGCAGGATGCCCGGAATGTTCACGACCCACGAGCGGCCTTCGTTCGCGGTGCTCCGTGCCCAGAGCACACCAACGCCAACACCATCCAGCACAACGAGCGCGCCCGAGTCGCCGGGAACGATCGTCCCGGTAATTTCGAATCCGGGGCGGAGCACCTCACCCTCAAGGTAGATGTCGGTGGTGGCGACGTTGGCGCGCCGGACGACTTCGACGTTGAGATCGGTCGGGCCACGATCGTCCGCTGACGCGCGGAAAACCGTCAGAGCAGCGGCGTCCCCCACTTTCACCGGCGTACTCGACAAGGTGGCAGGTGTACCGAGTTGGTTGGGTAGGCGGAGTACGGCCACGTCGAGGTCCGGGTCGAAGTGCACCACTTCAGCAACGTGTTCGATCCGATGCTGGTCAATCACTGCCACCGATGACGCCCCCGCCACGACGTGTGCCGCTGTGACCGCAAGGTGGTCTGAGACCAGTGACGCCGTCCCGAACCCGCGGCGTGGTCCACACCCGTTGGCTCGCACCTCAAGCGCGGCGCCCCGGGCGACGTCGGCCGAAGTTCGCAGTGGGCCACTTGGTTGATCAGCGCCACACGCGGTCACCACGACGGCGAGAACTACGAGGATGGCACGCCGCACCATTGTGACCGTACCGCTCGGAGAAGGTGGCCTCGCGTTCGCTCAGGGCCCGCGCGATCACTACGTTCGCGTGCATGACGAAGCAAGCGATCGCCGGCCTGCAATCAGAGATCAGCCGAGCCAAGGAACTGTTCGCGTCGTTGAGTGACGATGAATGGGCGGCCCAATCGGGTTGTGTTGGCTGGCGCGTGCAAGACGTCGCGCAGCACATGGCCGCTGTGTACCAACAGATCGCGGCGCCCGAGACCATCGACGCGGGTGAGAGCGGCAAGTCCGAAGTCGCCGCTGAGGTCCCCGTGCAGGCGCGCAAGGATTGGACGCCGGCCGAAGTGAAGGCCGCGTACGACGAATGGTCGGAGAAGGGCCTCGCCGCGCTGACCGGACTCCAGGAAGCTCCGATGGCTGACACGGTGGTACCGCTCTCCGACCTCGGCGAACATCCACTTCACCTGCTTGGTAATGCGATTGCGTTCGACCATTACTGCCATCTGCGCCATGACATCGGCGCGGCGATCGAACGCGCTGCGACCCTGCCGCGTGACCCTGAGGTGCTCGCACCAACGATCGAGTGGATGCTCGCCGGCCTGCCACAGATGTGCGCGGGCGACCTTGCCGTTGGCCCGCAGCAACCGGTCAACCTTGTGTTTGACGGTCCTGCTGCGAGCAGCTTCTGCATCACACCGGGCGATCCGGCCGCTGGCCCGCTCTGGGTGGTCGCCAACGTCGTCGACGACGTCGCACCGGTCGTGCGAACCACTGCTCATGACTTCGTGGCGTGGGGTACCAAGCGTGCCGACTGGCGTGACACGAGCACTGGTGACGTGAACAATCAGAACGTCACGGCGGTCCTCGACGCGATCAACATCATCTGACGCGCTCCCGAGGTCAGTCGGCGAGCTTTTTGCGGAGCGCGACGTAGACCTCGTGACCCGCCAGTGTTTGGAGCTCGTCGGAGAGTGAGTCGACCACTGGCTCCGAGCCGCTGTAGGCCTCGCTCCCTTCGCCGCGTTCGGTGCAGCACCACGACATTGTTTTGCCGTGTTCGCCCCAGTCAGCTCGCGACCATCGGCGCACGGTGGCTGTTTCCGGGCCGTCGGGTTCCGCCTCGTCGACCGGTGCCCAGTCGACGCGTAGCGGGAGTTGCCAGCAGACAGACGGCTTCCATTCGGTCGGCGAGTCGCCAACCGCAAGTGCCCCGATGTGGAGCGCACATCCTTCGCCGCCCTCAAATCCAGGACGGTTCAGGAACACACAGGCACCGTCGACGACACGGGTGTGGGTACGTCCGGCGTCGCCGAAGAAGCCAGCAACCGAGCCGACGTCCTGCTCGCGAGTGTCATCCGGTGTGGCGTCCTCGGTAGCGGGAGGTTCGTGGTCAAGCGAGCCAACGTCGTGGTACTGCCACTGATCGGGCGTGAGCATCGCGACGTACGCAGAGACCTCGCGGGCTTCGGCCTGGCCAGCGGGGCCGTCACCGAAGTGTGCGCCAAGCGAACAGCAACCCTGTTTCAATTCGGTGGCGTCTTCGGCCAGGATGCCCTTACAGCCCTGACCGAAAATGCAGGTCCAGTTGGAGTTGAGAAACTCTCGCTCGAATCGCCACACCGTTTCGCCCTGGTCGATTTCGACAAAGGCCGGGTCCGAGGCATCGTTGGGCGTTTCGGTCATGAGCGATTGCCGAAGTGGATCACGGACGGCTCGTCGGCGATCTCGCGGGGCTCGTCTTCGTTGCCGATCTTCACGAACTCCGTATCACGACCGTCGATCACGACGTATGCATCGCCATCGGGAGCGATGGTTGCGATCGAACTCGCATCCACGTCGACGACCACTCCCTCGGTGAGGAGCTGTGGTGATGGTCCGCCAAACATCGCAGCGGTGCAACCGTCGTACGAGGTGGATGCCGGGAGGCCGCGGTCGATCGTGGTGATAGTGGCGCCGGTCGTGAGGTCGATCACCGTGAGCGGCTGTGTGCTTCGGCCCTCGCTCACCAGCAGGCACCGAGCGGCCTCGGCGGGCAACGTCGAGACGCTGCCGGTGGCGACGCCGAGTTGCGCGCCGTTTTCATCGAGCACGACCACGTTTTCTCCGGCGAACACGACCAGACGGGTGTGGTCAAAAGTGGAAGCGCCGTCGGTGACCTCCAGGATGATTCCTTCGGCGTCGGTGACCGATCCGACGTCATCGAGTGAACCATCGGACGTTGCAGTGCGGATTGACCCGTCGGCTGCCACGAGTACGAGCGTTCCGTTGGCGGTGAGCATCGATGCCTGAGGCGCCGGAACGTCGATGGAGGTGAGTCGTTCTCCAAGTAGGTCGTGAAATTCAATCTCGGACTGGCCGCCAGCGGGCTGTTCGGTGACCAAGAGCGTGTCGGAGAGGGCGATCACGCGACCTGCGAGCGCGTCGGACGTTTGCTCAGCGAGGTTGATCACGACCGACTGAAACGCGCTGGGTACCGGCGCAGCCACGTGTGTGCCAGCTGGGTTCACCAGGACGTCGGTGCTGAAGATGAGTGGATCGTCGAGCCCAGCGACGTCGGCGATGCTGAGGACGTTGCGCTCGGTGGTGTCGATGATCGTGATGTCGCCACCGCTGTCGGGCCCAGCAATTGCAACTCGCGGGTTGCCTGCGCTGATCCGAAGTGTCTCGTCAAGGCCGCTGCGACCGCGTCGCACCGAGCCGTCGGTGATATCGAGCTGTCCGATCCGGCCCTGGTCGGTCATCGTGATCAGCACGTTGCCGGCCATGACTGACTGGGCGTCGAGGAGATCATCGGCTGAGTCGAATCGATCGATCTCACTACCTGATTCGCGTTCGAGCAGTTGGATCTCGTCGGCGGTGAGGACAACGATCGTGTCCCACTCTGCATTGGCCGATGACGATGTGCCGCTGTCGTTGCCGCGTCCGATGAGTTGGCCGATCACGATCGCAACGAGCGCGATGCCCAGAACCACCGATCCGATGACCAGCGACCGACGGATCAGATAATTCGGTTCTTCCCAGTCTTCCCAGTCGTCGTCGCCGGCGCGTCGGGTGACGGGGTTTCCCCGCGGGGGCGTTGGATCATCGTCGCCGGGGGGGTGCGGCGTCGTGCGGCGATCGAACATCGGTGGTGATCGTACGCGCTGTAGCGTCAGGTGTGTGGAGTTCTCTTGCCCTCGCTGCCAGGCAGCGACCGACGACGAATACTACGGCCCGTGCAGCACGTGCCGTAGCGACCTCGTCGCGAAGTTCGCAGGGCTGAGTCGTTCTGTTGAAGTGGCCGAATACGAGCCCAAGATGAACGTCACTCCGAACGCCGTAGCGCTCAAAGACGACTGAGATCGAGCGGTAGCTCGACGTCAGTGGACGTCGTCGACGCCGTCGATTCCGTAGAGCGCCTTTTCTTGTACCCAGGCGTCGATGCGAGGGTGCAGGGTGCCGAGCCCGATGACTCCGGCGAGGATGAGCGATCCTCCGGCGATGGCGAATTGTGTGAAGAAGATGATGATCGCGATGCCGGTGATGATCATGCCGACACCCGACAACCCGAGCGCAAGACGGCCGCTCTTCGAACCGGACACCTTGGTCAACGTGCCGGCGCTCTTCTCGACGGCGATATCAAGCCAGCGCTGAGCCCACTCGAACTCGGTCGACAAGATCAACAGTCCAACGATGATCACGAGAATGCCGGGTCCTGGGAGCACCAACATGGCGACTCCCGCAAGAATGACCATCACGCCAACCACAAGGATCACGGCCTTCTTCAAGATCGCACCCACCCGTGTTCTGGCGGTCATCGGGTGGCCTCGTCGTTGATCACCCCCGCATTGTGGCTGAGGCAGTGGTCGGTTGTGTGCTTTGCACTGCTGTATTCGTGCCGTCGGCAACCGATCCTTGGCTGGTGAGCACACCTTCGTGGCCGCAGTTGCACTTCCAACGGATGATGGAACCGTCGGCGGTATTCCAGAAACTGATCGCATTGCGACGGGTCATCAGGACCCGGGAGTCGTGGGTTGGGCAGAACACAGAAAACATCATGTGGCAAGAATGCGCTGGCACGTGTCATCCTGCCAATGGCAGAATGACCCCTATGAGTACGAAAACCGACATCCCTTGGCGGCAGGATCGCGAGCATCGAGTGGCAGTCTTACTGTTCGATCGCCCGTCAATGTTCGAGACCTCCGTGGCGATCGAAGTGTGGGGCAACGACCGCACGGCGCAAGGTGTCCCGTATTCCGACGTGCGGATCTGCAGTAACGATGGCCCGACGCTCCAGGTCGAGGTCGGCTTTGAACTCGTTGTGAAGTACGACCTCTCCGCTCTCGAGTGGGCTGACACCATCGTGGTGCCAAACGGTTACCGAACAGCACCGTCACTCGACTACGACCCCGAAGCGATGGCGGCCCTGTGCGCTGCATACGAACGTGGCGCACGAATCATCTCGTTCTGCTCCGGGGCATTCGCCCTTGCAGCAACCGGCCTCCTCGATGGGAAAGAGGCAACCACGCATTGGACCTACGCCAAGCAGTTCCAGGCACGTCACCCCTCGATCGACTTGAAGCCCGATGTGCTGTACACCGGTGGCGACCGACTTTTCACGTCTGCAGGTACGTCGGCGGCGATCGACCTCTGCCTCCATCTGGTCCGAGAGGACTGGGGTGCCGAGGTGGCCAACACGATCGCGCGTCGCATGGTCGTTCCCCCGCACCGCGATGGCGGTCAGGCGCAGTATGTCGAGCAGCCGATGCCCGTGTCGAGCGACGTCGACGGTGACCTGCGCGCGGTGTTGCAGTGGGTGGAGGGCAACCTCGATCGGCAGTTGACCGTCGACGAACTCGCGCGCCGCGCAGCCATGACGCCGCGCACCTTCGCCCGGCGTTTCAAAGCGGCCACCGGAACAACCCCGCTGCAGTGGATCTTGCATCAGCGAGTCGTGGTGGCGCAGCGGATGCTTGAGACCAGCACGGTCAGCGTTGATGAGATCGCCGCGACCATCGGATTCGGTTCCGCGGCCGCACTGCGCCAACATTTCACCAAGGTCGTCGGCTCGACACCGAGTGCCTACCGCGCGACGTTCCGCCACGCCGCGTAAACGGCTGTTACCGAATCCGATAACACGGCGGCCAGGATCAGGGTTCTTCGATCGAATGTGTAGAGGCGACGATCGTTTGCTCTGACCGATAACGTGACGTGGCCTCGAAATGAGGTTGCCCCAATATGGGGACGTAGCTCAATTGGTAGAGCATCTGCTTTGCAAGCAGAAGGTCGTGGGTTCGATTCCCATCGTCTCCACCATTAAAGCCCCTGGTAGCAGTGCTGCTGGGGGCTTTGTTGTTGACGGAGAGGGCCTGTCGTGCCAGTAGCAAAGGGCGAAAGGGGCATCTCGGATGGCACAGCGGAGAGTATTCGGCACGGTCCGCAAGCTCCCATCAGGCCGATATCAGGCCCG
Organism: Ilumatobacter sp.; assembly: GCA_047610085.1. GTDB lineage: Bacteria > Actinomycetota > Acidimicrobiia > Acidimicrobiales > Ilumatobacteraceae > Ilumatobacter_A. The sequence goes on from JBLFZD010000177.1 coordinate 7,118, forward strand.
ATACACGCACCCGGATATCGGTGTCTTGGTCAGCGCCGCGACGACTTTCACAGCGAAGGCAGACGCCACGCGCTTCCTGTCTGAAGCCGAGACCGATCTCGCTCGCGGTGAATCGATCGACGTGGCGAGCAGCAAGTAGTCGTTCGGTTCGTACCGAAGCGAGTGGCTCGATTCGAGAACCGACCTCCGTCCGAAGACGATCGATGTGTATCGCTACCTGTTCCAGTCGTTCCTCGAACCGGTGCTCGGTTAGAAAGAGATCGGCCAGCTCGACGCCCGTGCCACTCGCCAATGGCACGGGATCCTTCACGAGGGAACGCAAA